>JAQTPE010000158.1 GCA_028748925.1 Candidatus Omnitrophota bacterium | reverse complement strand
TCCAGCCATTTTAATGTCACATCAAGGATGGCAGGATCTGTTTCATAATATAGTATGTGAGCCCCATCATTTATTAATTTACCCATAAAATGGCCTAAGTACCCATAATATATCAACTTATGATTTTTATTCCCGCTGTCCTCCAGGGCCTTGTCAAGATTCGCCGCATCTTCGGCTGGGATAAATTCATCATCTTTCCCATGGAGTATAAGGACCGGGCATTCCACCTTTCTTATAATATCTATAGGGTTTTCTTCAAGGCTATCTCTCAATTTTTTCACAAAACATCTTGTCCTTAATATGGAGATCCAGTTTCTCCGCGAATTTTTAACCTTCTCTATGGTCTCCATGCGGGATTTCATCGCCAATTTGAGGTATTGTTCATCCCATTTGTACTTAACCGCCATTTCATTAAGATTGTCAAAATTCAGGTCTGTTTGGCCGGCCAATGCCATTAGCGGAGCCATAAGAACTAAAGATTTGACGTTTTTATCTTCAGCGGCTATTTTAGCCGCATAAAAAGCGCCTTTGTCGTGCCCTACAATGCTGACCTGTCCCGCGTCTACATCTTTCCTGCTGGAAAGGTAAGCCAATGCGGCCTTTGCGTCGTTGAACCCTTCTTCATCAGTAACAGATCTGTTGTCTCCCCCGCTTGCGCCTATACCGCGTCCGTCAAAGCGTAAGGTTAAAAATCCATTTTTTGAGAGCTTGTCGGCAATGTAAACAAACAATCCTTTTTCATCGCGGTCACAATCTTCACATCCACCCAGCAACAGCACCGCGGGGTGTATCCCTTCTTTCTTCGGCACAGTCACTGTTCCTGCGATGCTTATTTTTTTATTGTTAAACTTTACCTCTTCTTCGGTGTAATCATCCGGTTTAAAGGCGAATCTTTCGGCTTTATTGATATTTTTTGGAACGAATGTCCGGATTATCTTGATGTTCTTTTCAGGGAACTCTATACTGACAAGGCTCCTGCCTGTTTTTGTCACATACAGCATGCCTTGAGGAAGATTTTTCATCCTTACCAGCAGGCACTCTACTTTTGTTTTCCTCTTACCGACCTTGATATATTCGTCCCTGATAGAAGTGAGGGTGAGCCGCCTCTTCATAGGCGGCAGGAGTGGAGAATAGCTTGTTATGACGTTAAACGCCTGGGCCCGGCCGATCGAAAAGTCATAATTTTCCAATATCGGCAAATATGTCATAGGGGAATATTCTTCAAACACGTAGACCTTGCGCCTGACCGGGAGTTTTGCCAGATATGCGAACTCCGAGGAGGCCGTGCCGACAAAAGAGATGTTCTCATCGTTCTTCTCGATAAACACCTTTTTCTCGTCTCCGCCCCCGGTCTCTTCCCGCAGGTAGTTTATAAGGCCGTATTTCCTGTCCAGCTCCAGGCGCGATCTTCTTTCGGTCAGAAGCGGCATGAACGGCACCGATGCCTGGGATTTATATAGCAGGTTCTCATCCGTAATGAATTTGTCGACTTTTATTGTCCCTATATCGTGATTGGAAAGGCTGACCGTAAAATAGTATTGCCGGTGTTTCTCTTTATCAAGGTAAAATAGCGAGGCTACGAATAGCAGGACGCTTACTACCAGGATCAATAATACCGTAATATAAACTTTTCTCATATTTAAAAATCCAATGACGCTGTGTCAGCGGTAAGTTTGCCGGACCATCTTCCAAAATTTTTCTTGGGCTTCTCCCCTTCTCTTAATTCAAGGAATATTTCGGTCGGGCAGCTCGATATTATTTTTTTGAACGCGAACGATTCATTGGATCTCAACACGGTCCTGGTAGAGGACAATATGTATGGTATTGCTACATGTGGAAGAGGCTGTGTCCCGATAGACGGTTCCTGGGGTCGGAGCTCTGTTTCATAGATAACGGCATTATCCTTATCCATGAAGCGGACCTTTATGGAAAGGTCCAATATATCCTTGGGGCCCTTATTGGTCACAACACCTTCTATGATGGGCTTCCCTTTAAGCGCTCCGGTGTTTTCTATCCTTGCGTCGACTTTTTCTATGGCTATATACTTTGAATAAACCTTGGCCTTGGTCTTGCCCAGGAGGTCCTGGTAGCGCCTTTTAAATTCATCGGCCTTAAATTCAAGATAGATAAAATAACCTACAAGCGTAAGCACGAGCACGAGCGCCAATACCAGGCTCGAAACCAACGCGACAATAAGGCTCTTTTTCTTTATAAGCATTATTTTGTCCTGTTCTTCAGTTCGCTTTTGTAAAGCTCCCTTATGTAATTGAATATGGAAATGTATGCGTCTGTCTTATAATCCGGATATGTCCACGGCCATGTCGTGAATTTTTCGTCCTTAAAATGCAAGGTGACCTCCGCGAATATGCCTCTGCCGACGTGCATCCTGTGGGAGTAATCCTTTGTCGAAAAGAGCACGAGTTTTGCCAGGTCCACGTAGCCAGGATCTATGTTTATCGTCCGCTTGCCGTTGACCGACAGTATTTTTTCTATTTTGTTGGATAGTATCTTTGTCTTCTCCATG
>JAQTPE010000157.1 GCA_028748925.1 Candidatus Omnitrophota bacterium | reverse complement strand
GACGCCCTTACCCCCGCACAATCCATCCGCTTTTACTACTAAAGGCGCCTCTTTTACGGTAAGGTACTTAAGGGCTTCGTCAGCATTGTCGAATACTTTGAAATCCGCGGTGGGTATACCCCATCTGACCATCAGCTCTTTTGAGAATATCTTACTTCCTTCGACAAGAGCGCGATTCTTTGAGGGGCCAAATATCTTTAAGCCCTTCGACTCGAACTTGTCGACTATTCCCGCGACGAGAGCGGCTTCCGGACCCACAACAGTCAGATCTATCTTCTTCTCCAGCGCAAAATTCAGAAGTCCGGTGATATCATCGGCTCTTATACCTACGAGTTCGGCTGTTCCGGATATGCCGTCGTTTCCCGGCGCGGCGTATAACTTATCGCAAAGCTTGCTCTGCGCTATCTTCCAGCACAAAGCATGCTCTCTTCCGCCCGAACCTATTACTAGTATTCTCATCCCGTTAGAAACCTCTCATTACCCCATCAGAAAAAATAGTTTCTAACGGGATTCATAATATCGTTACTTCTCTATTGCCTTTTACCACCCTGCCGATAACGTGGCTCTTCGCGCCATTATCACCCAATATCGATACCGCTCTTTTGGCGTCGCTTTTGGAGACAGCCAGTATCATGCCTATGCCCATATTGAGAATGCGATATATCTCTCTATCATCGACGTTGCCTTTAGTCTGTATAAAAGAGAATATGGGCGGTACGCGCCATGAATATTTATCTATCTCTATCGCGAGTCCCTTGGGGATTATGCGCGGTATCTTATCGTAAAAAGCGCCGCCCGTTATATTGGCTATGCCTTTTATATTGACTCTCTTTTTAAGCGCAAGCACCGGTTTAGCGTAGAGGCGCGTCGGCGCTAAAAGTTCTTTCGAATGTTTTTTCAGCTCTTTTTCCGTCAATATCTTTCTGATCAGGGAGTAGCCGTTGGAATGCGGGCCGCTTGATTCGAGGCCTATTACTACGTCGCCAAGTCTTATATTTTTGCCATCGATTATTTCGGCTCTTTCGGCTATGCCAACTCCAAAACCGGCGAGATCGTATTCCCCGTCCTTATACATGCCCGGCATCTCGGCGGTCTCTCCGCCTATCAGCGCGTAACCGGACTCTTTGCACGCTTTCGCGATACCGCTTACGACATCTTTCAGGACAGAGCCCTTTATTTTGCCCGTTGAGATATAATCGAGAAAGAAGAGGCCCCGGGCCCCTGAGCACAGAATATCATTGGCACTCATGGCGACGAGGTCTATGCCTACTGTATCGTGTTTATCGGCCAGGAACGCGAGCTTAAGCTTTGTCCCGACGCCGTCGGTAGAGGATACGAGGATGGGATCCTTCAATCTCTTTATGTCCGGGCGGAAGAGCCCTCCGAAACTTCCGATATCGCTTATCACGCCTTTTATCGCGGTAGACTTCGCGAAGCGTTTATAATCCTTCACAAGCGCATTCGCTTTGTCGATATCAACCCCGGCCGTCTTATAGGTAACTCTCTTCATTACTCCATCACTCTGCGAAGCACTTCCTGGTACGCGCCCTCTACGTTGCCGAGGTCGCGCCGGAATCTGTCTTTATCGAGCTTCTCTTTTGTCGTCTTGTCCCAGAGCCTGCAGGTATCGGGCGATACCTCATCGGCGAGTATCACCTTGCCCTTACATCTGCCGAACTCCAGTTTAAAATCAACAAGGATCAGGTTCTTTGAATCGAAGAATTTCTTCAAGAGCTCATTTATCTTATAGGAGTACTTTTTTATCGTCTCGAGTTCTTTTTCGGTCGCGATCCCGAGCGCCCTTACATGGTCGTCGTTTATCAGCGGATCGTGCAGGGCGTCTTCTTTATAATGCCATTCGAGGACCGGATGTTTTAATATTATACCCTCATCGAGGCCCAACAGTTTAGCCATACCACCGGCCACTATATTACGCATAGTAACTTCTATCGGTACGATCTCGACCCTCTTCACAAGCATATCCCTGTCGTTCATGCGTTTCACAAAATGCGTCGGTATATCCTTCTTCTGAAGAAGCGTGAATATCTTTTCCGAGAGCTTATTATTTATAATTCCCTTATCGGTAATTGTGCCTCGCTTGGTAGCGTCGAATGCCGTAGCGTCATCCTTGAACTCCTGAATAAGAAGATCCTTTTCTTCCGTCTCGTATAGTTTCTTTGCCTTGCCTTCATAAATCTGTTTCAATTTCTGCATACATTCCCCTATTTTTTCCCTGAACTCTCAACCATTAACTATCAACTATGAACTTAAATCCCTACTCTTCTGAATATCCTGTCGACGTTCCTGATATAGTGCTTTATATCGAACATCTCCTCTATTAACTTCGCGCCCAGGATAGAATGTATCTCGCTATCGGCAAGAAGCGCGTCCATAAAATCTATCTCGTCCTTCTTCGCTATAAATGCCGCGCGCTGGACGAGGTCATAGGCTTCGTTGCGGGCGAGGCCTCTATTCACCAGCTCCAGCAATATCTTGCCCGAGAATAGAAGACCTCTCGACCTGTTAAGGTTTTCGAGCATCCT
>JAQTPE010000156.1 GCA_028748925.1 Candidatus Omnitrophota bacterium | reverse complement strand
GGATCCCTACCGATAAAGGGTATCGTTATTATATAACGACCCTGATGCACAGAAAAAATCTCAATGAAAAAGTTGTCAGGATGGTGGAAGCGCAGTACCATCAGAGAGTGCAGAACCTGGGGGATGTCCTTGAAAAGACGTCCCATCTTATTTCAAGCCTCACCAATTATGTCGGTGTGACTATGGTACCCGGTATCGAAAAACTCTATCTTGACGGTACCAGCCATCTTATGGAACAGCCGGAATTTCAGGACATATCGAAACTTCACGATCTCTTCAAATGCCTGGAGGACAGGGTCGGTATACTGAAAGTCCTGTGCGATTCACCGGACGATGACAGGCTGACCATACATATAGGTAAAGAGAATAAGTCGAACAGCCTGAGCGAGTGCAGTATAGTTACCCGCGGGTACAAGATAAAAGGCAAAGCGTCGGGCAAGCTGGGCGTAATAGGCCCCAAGCGCATGGTCTATGAGAGAGTCATACCCATGGTGGAATATCTTGCCGATACGGTCAGCAATATACTTTACGACATGGACGAATAGAGGATGAAAGCGAATAACAATAAAAAAGATAAAGATAGCGGTATACCAGAGACTAAAGAGACGATAACTATCTTAAAGAGCGAGTACGAGGCGCTTAAGGCCGAAAATAACGAGAAGGACTCTTTTTATGATAAGTATATTCGCGCTCATGCGGAGTTTGAAAATGCCAGAAAGAGAATAGAAAAAGATAAGGCCGATTCGCTTAAATACGCCAATGAGTGTTTTGTTCTCGATTTTCTGCCGATAATAGATTCTCTGGAGATGTCGGAAAGGCATATAAAGGAGGCCAAGGATTTCAAAGCCGTGCAGGAAGGCGTCGATATGATACACGTTCTTATACAGAAGTTCCTGAAGGATATCGGCGTGGAGAAGATAAAGACCGTAGGGGAAAAGTTTGATCCGCATTTTCATGAAGCTGTAGAGACGGTGGATTTAAAGGATAAAGCCGAAGGCGCGATAGTCGAAGAATTGAAGCCGGGCTATACTTTCAACGGAAAGTTATTGAGGCCGGCTTCGGTAAAAACGGTAAAACACGGAGGTTAAATATGGCAAAGGTTATAGGAATAGATCTGGGTACATCGAATTCGGCGGCGGCCTATATGGAAGCGGGCAGGCCCGTTATAATACCATCGGCGGAAGGCGCCGGAGTGGCAAGCGGTAAGGCGTTCCCGTCTTTCGTCGCTTTTACGAAGGACGGACAGAAGTTGGTCGGAGAACCGGCAAAGAGACAGGCTTCGATAAATCCCGAGGGCACAGTCTTTGCCGCGAAACGCAAGATGGGGACGGATTTCAAGTATAAGATATACGGAAAAGAGTATACTCCCCAGCAGATATCGGCTTTCATACTGGCGAAGATAAAACAGGATGCGGAGAATTATCTTGGTGATAAGATCAACGAAGCCGTTATAACTTGCCCTGCGTACTTTAATGACAACCAAAGACAGGCGACCAAAGATGCCGGTGAGATAGCCGGTCTGAAAGTCTTAAGGATAATCAACGAGCCCACGGCTGCATGCCTCGCATACGGGCTTGATAAAGCGGGTAAAGAGCAGAAGATAATGGTATTCGATCTGGGCGGCGGCACGCTCGACGTAACTACCTTAGAGATGGGCTGGGACGATGAGCATAAAGCCGCGACGTTCGAGGTCATATCTACCAGCGGCGATACACAGCTCGGCGGTACGGATATGGACAACGCTATGGTCGATTATATAGTTAAGGAGTTCAAAAAAGAGACCGGGATAGACCTGAAGAACGATAAGATGGCTATGCAGCGCGTCAGGGAAGCCGCCGAAAAGGCAAAGGTAGAGCTTTCGAGCACGATCACCACGGATATAAATCTGCCGTTCATTACCGCGGATCAGACGGGCCCGAAACATCTTACTATGACGTTGAACAGGGCCAAAGTGGAGGAACTCGTTGCTCCGATAATCGAGAAGTGCCGCGGTCCGATAGAGCGGGCCCTGACGGACGCCAAATTGACGGCTAAGAATATAGACAGGATAATATTGGTCGGCGGGCCCACAAGGATGCCGATAGTCCAGAAATTCGTGGAGGATTATGTCGGCAAGAAGATCGAGCGCGGCGTAGATCCTATGGAGTGCGTGGCTTTAGGGGCCGCTATACAGGCTTCCATCATGAGAGGCGAGACGAAGGACGTCCTGCTCCTCGATGTTACGCCGCTCTCCCTGGGGATCGAGACTCTCGGCGGTGTGTGCACGCGCCTGATCGAGAGGAACACGACCGTGCCTACGAAGAAGAGCCAGATATTTTCGACCGCGGCGGATAACCAGACCGCGGTTACCGTGCGCGTACTGCAGGGGGAACGCAAGATGGCGGAAGGCAATGTCGAACTCGGAAGGTTCGATCTTGTAGGGATCCCTCCGGCTCCGCGCGGAGTTCCGCAGATAGAGGTCACATTCGACATAGACGCGAACGGTATCGTCCATGTCAATGCCAAGGATCTCGGCACCGGCAAGGAGCAGTCGATAAAGATATCCGCTCCTAAGAAA
>JAQTPE010000155.1 GCA_028748925.1 Candidatus Omnitrophota bacterium | reverse complement strand
TATTTCGTGCCCGCGCTTGTGGGGCTGGGTGCGCCGTACTGGGACCAATATGCGCGCGGGCTCATATCGGGCATTACGAGAGGAACCAGGAGGGGCCATATAGCGAGAGCCGCTATCGAAGCCATATGTTATCAATCCAAAGATGTAATACTTGCTATGGAGAAAGATTCTGGCCTCAGGATAAGGAGCCTGAAAGTGGACGGCGGTGCGGTCTCAAACGATCTTTTATGCCAGTTACAATCGGATATATTGGGCCGGGAAGTTGTAAGGCCCTGCGGAATAGAGATAACGTCTTTGGGGGCGGCATATCTGGCGGGCCTTGCCGTCGGCTATTGGAAAAATTCACGCGATCTGAAGAAGTGCTGGAAGATAGACAGGGTCTTCAAACCAAAGATGCCGAAGCGCATATCGGACAGGCTCTACAGTGGTTGGCTCGAGGCGGTTAAGAGAGCCCGTTCGTAATCAAGGCCGCTTTTGGTACAGAGAATATACAATATATGATATACGATGTAATCATTATCGGCGCGGGAGTGACGGGCACATCTATAGCCCGTGAACTCTCGCGCTACAAATTAAAGACAGCCGTTCTCGAAAAAGAGGAAGAACTCGCCTTCGGAGTTTCAAAATCCAATAGCGGCATAATCCACCCCGGAACGCAAAATCCCGTAAATTCGCTTAAGGGCAGATTATGCGTCCGGGGCAACGCTCTGACGCGGAAGATGTCGAAGGAACTCGGTATAGATTTTAAAGAAGTCGGAGAGCTGATAGTTGCCTTCAATGAAGAGGAGAGATTGAAGTTAGTCGATCTGAAGGACGAGGCCGAATCCCTGGGCGTGCCGCGCCTGAGAATGGTCGACAAGGCCTGGTTAAGAAGAAACGAACCGAACCTTTCATATGAAGTCGTTGCGGGGCTTTATGCTCCCACGGCCGGTATAATAAGCCCGTACAGGTGGGTCTATGATCTTGCCGAAAATGCCGCAAGAAACGGCGTCGAGATACACACATTGACAAAAGTCGAAAAGATCTTGCCAAATTCCCGGGCCGGGGCCAGGAATTTGGCAGGGAATTTTGAAATATACACTTCAAAAGGCAAATTCAGGTCAAGATATCTTATAAATGCAGCAGGGCTCTTTGCGGACGATATTTCACGCATGGTAGGGGTAGATGATTTCAAGATTCTGCCGAGAAAGGGCGAAGAGTTCCTCCTGGATAAGAAGAGAGAGAACATAACGAACCACCTGATATTTCCTCTCCCCTCAAAGAGCTCAAAAGGAGTTCTTATCATAAAGACTTCCGATGGTAATCCTATGATAGGTCCCACGGCTGAAGATATTGACAGTAAGACCGACCTCTCCACTTCGGAAGAGGGTTTCAAAAAAGTCTTATCATCGGCGCAGAGGCTGGTTCCGTCGATGAACGGGAACGACGTTATAGCGTATTTCGCGGGTTTGCGTCCCGTCGCCGGAGAGGATTTTATAATAAGGCATGAGGCGAAAGCGCCCGGGTTTATAAATGTCGCGGGGATACAGTCGCCGGGCCTGACAGCGGCGCCGGCTATAGCGTTAATGGTTTCGAAGATCCTGAAAGATAACGGGCTATCGTTAAAGAGAAAACTGTTTTTTCACAGGTACAGGAAAAGAGATATCCATCTGTTTAACATTCCGCTGTCTAAGACAAAGAAACTGATAAATAGAGACCCCGGTTATGGCGATATCGTGTGCAGGTGCGAGATGGTGTCGGCGAAAGAAGTTACCGACGCGATAAGACGCGGCGCAAGAACCCTCGACGGCATAAAGTTCAGGACCAGGGCACAGGCCGGCCGTTGTCACGGCAGTTTTTGCACTACCAGGCTGATGAAGATCCTCGCCGAGGAGACCGGAAAGAAACCTGCCGGGATAACGAAGCGCGGAAGAGGATCGGAAATTATTAAGGAAGAAAGGGGTCAGGCGCTTTTTTAGTAAAAAAGTAAAAAAGCGCCTGACCCCTTTTGTAAGAATATATGATTGAACGAGATCTGGTTGTAGTGGGCGGAGGTCCTGCGGGCATGGCGGCCGCTATTTCGGCGCATGAATCCGGCATAAAAGAGATATTGCTTCTGGAGAGGGACCAATGTTTGGGCGGTATACTGAACCAGTGTATTCACACCGGCTTCGGAATAGAATATTTTAAAGAGATATTGACCGGACCGGAGTATGGTAATCGCTTTATCGAAAAGATCGATAATATGCCGGCGATCGATGTAAGCCTGAGATCTTTTGTAGTGAAATTAACAAAGGAGAAGATTTTAACTTATATAAAACCCGGCGTTATGGAAGAGGTAAAAGCCAGGGCGGTCATAATGGCGACCGGCTGCCGCGAAAAGACGCGCGAGATGGTGCATATAGCCGGAACCCGTCCGTCGGGAATATTTTCGGCGGGACTGGCCCAAAAACTTATAAATATCGAGGGACTATTGCCGGGTAAAGAGGTTGTAGTAGTCGGTTCCGGAGATATAGGCCTTATAATGGCGCGGCGTTTCACGCTCGAGGGCGCAAAAGTCAAGGCCGTTATCGAAATACAGGATAAATCGAGAGGACTGGCGCGTAATGTGGCCCAGTGTATAGAGGATTTTGATATACCGGTCTATTTTAACCATAAGATATCCAGGATATACGGAAGAAACCGGGGGGAGAAGGTGGATATTGTAAGAGCCGATGAAAATTTTAATGAGATTCGGTCGTCAGGTTTTGATATC
>JAQTPE010000154.1 GCA_028748925.1 Candidatus Omnitrophota bacterium | reverse complement strand
TCCGAAAGTGAACGAATCGCCAATGCCTATGATCCTGAAAATATGTTCTTTTTTATCCACGGCATGCTCTATATCGTTAAAACCTTTGGAATTTAAACGAATTTGATAATTTTTCGAAAAAGGTCTTCTCCGAAAATTATTATATGAGCTGGAAGGGAAAATAAAAGATGGTTTAAATTTGGCGTAAGCACGGCACGCGATTTCTCCTATCAGCACCGCAATCACTACAGCCGATAATATTACTAATATATTAGCCATGTTATGACGCGCCGACCCCTCCCTGCTTTACAGCGTCTTCGATCTTCTGTCCGCCCACATAAAGACTTTCCACAACAGCAAATCCATCCTTTATCCTAACGATAATATAGGCATCCTGCTTGTCACGTTGGGCAAACTGCCGATAAATTCTATCTGCCGCAGGAGCTGCCTTCTCCTCCATGTAGTATCGATCGATCGGTAGATCCAATGTTATTTTATCACCAAAAATATACTTCACCTTCGCCTGTATGTACGCTTCGCCCCTGGGGGTGTCTATGCTTAGGCGGACAATCTTTGCAAATCCCTGGTCATCGGTGTTGATCACTGCATATACGGTTTGTCCGCTGCTCAGCTCGAGTCCTTTTGAAGCGGAAAGCTCATCCCCTTGAATTCGCAATGCAACATATCTTCCCCTGAAAGCATCGTATGGATCAACAGGAGCTGTTTTAAATTTAAACTGTTCGCCATTCTTGAGGACATACTCTCTTTTTACTATCATCGACAGAGGAGTAATGACCTGCACTATGGAGATACCTAAAAATAATGCTATGACCAGGCTCTTTTTCATTTTGCACCTCCCATTCGGCGCACAAGAAGCATGTTAGTAAATAGAAATCCGGTACCGATAGCTATAAAAACCAGTCCTTTCGTTATAAAGCCTATGTCGCTGTCAAAAAATCTTGCGACTATAAGTATCGCCAGCATTAGCATCCCTGCATTAACAACTGCCAGATTATTGTCGCGTATACCTGATATAATGCAGGTCGTACTTAAGACAAACAAGTAAATGTTAAAAATTATGAGCGGCAAAATCGCCGACTGACCATTAACGAGGTAAGCTGTTATTGATAATAATGGGACCATCCCGAATAATGAGGCTATCAAATTTTTACGTTTGATATTGTCATAAAGTAGCAACATTGCCGCCGCAACTATTACTATGCTTATTACATTATCAGGCAAGGCATTTAGAAAAGTAATTTTTCTGGTAATGCCGTAAGAATACCCGTTAAAATATTGCCAGGCATACTTGAAAGTAAATTGAAATGCGAGCACAAATAACCCTATGCCGCCAATCAATCGTAATGGGCGCTGCCAATTTGCAGTGATCGTGCGCACATCCATAGTTCCAAGAAGGTAGCATATGGAATATATGCTCGGGAAAATAATAACCCATGAACCTACCCATGTTTTCCCCAGGCTAAAACTTGCGGCAAAGGAAACGCATATAACCATAGTTAAAGAAAGCAGTGTTGTGCGAAACGTATAAATTTCCTGACGTAAGGTCCATACAAAGTGAGGTATGACTACCGCCGCCATAGGCCAAAATAAAATTGCCTTGGCCGGATCGTTCCAACTGCTGCCGCACCATGCAGTGATGCCTATTAAATAGATCGCAGCCGGCAAAGATGCCTGCATAAAATACACAACGGGCGCTATAAGGAGCATCCAGGTTAACATGAAAGTGCCCGCATCGCCGGGGATATTGTATGTCTGGCTGATTAAGGCTATTGAGGCCCCGACCATAAGACTCAAAAATGTTGCTACGCTTTCCTTAAGCGGACTGGATTGAGGTCTTTTCAATAAAACCCATAATGCCAGACCCTGCCCTGCGACTAATGGAGTCATGGATAGAATAGCTCGCGTAAATCGTGATAGCTGTTCCCAGTTATGACCAAACAAAAGAATTACCCCCATGCCTATCAAAAGAGCTCCTACGGTCCCCAGGACAATCAAGGTAACTATTTTTTTACTAAAGCTTTTCACCTCTCCGTAATGCTTTCGTATCCTATCTGCCGTCTCCTGAGTCAAAATACCGCTAGCTACCAACTCGGGCAATGCCTGGTAGAGCCGTCTTATGGCTATCTTATTCATGACTCACTCCTTTCCGCCAATCATTTTGGCATAGTCAAAATATATATGACGTCGGTATCGCGTTATCACGCATTCTGTTCTTTAATCTTTCTTTCCTTCAACCGAAAAGAAATAAAATTCCTGATCCGTGCAAGTTTATTATCCAACAACGTGCTTACAACTAACGGCCTTCTGTCTTTAAGCATCGCTGTCAATAGTCTCCTATCCATTCTTAAGTGTCCATTGAGCGATTGCGGCAGACAATTTGCGTTAAAACAACAAGCCTCTAAAATTCTGGGGGTTTTCATTGCTTCAGCCAGAGCAAAGCCGAGGCTTTGATTGCCTATATATAATTTACTGCCTTTGATAATTTGTGCAAATTCCACTATAGATTTTACAAGATATCTACGAATATTCATTCCGGAGTATTTCATAAATTCCTGATATTCCTGTTCAAATCCTATAAAAATGCACCTGTCTTTAAACTCATTTAAAGCTTCATATTCGAGCCTATTATGGCGATTAACATATCTACCGGTATGATTAATAACGATATCGCTGATATGGTGCGGTTCGATGTTCATCAACCACTTACGCCCAAGATCGTACTTTAGATTAAAAGCCTTTAAATGCG
>JAQTPE010000153.1 GCA_028748925.1 Candidatus Omnitrophota bacterium | reverse complement strand
TCCGCCCTTGCTATCGGTAAAGCGTATGATGTATTGAAAAATAAAAGGAATAACCGCAATGCCGGATTGAATCTGCTTGCGATAATACCGTTATTATCGCTTTTAATGCCGCTTTTTATATTTTCAAAGGATCGTTCTCTGATAATAATAGGCGTGCTCTGCTGGGGGGTCGTAATGGGTATCCATGAGACGATCATGAGGTCAGCGATAGCCGATATTACCTCCCTGGCAAAGCGCGGCACGGGATACGGCATGTTCAATGCCGCATACGGCCTGGCGGTCTTTCTGGGAAGCGCACTGCTGGGCTTCTTATATGACAGGTCGTTATCATTCGTGATCATTGCCATAATCGCTATTGAGCTTATTGCCTTCGTGCCGTTTTTTATGATGAGAAGAGAGATATACGCGTAATGGTAATAAAATGATAGTATCGAAACGCCACAAGAAGACAGGATTAAGGATAAAGGTCACGCGGAAGATATCGGAGATACCCGCGCATGACTGGAAGAAGGTCTATCCGGACGTATTGGAGAACTACGATTTTTTCAGGACGATCGACAGCTCCAGCATAACCCAATTCTCGTTCTATTATATAATAGTCTACGACAAAAACCATCCTGTCGGCGCCACTGCCTGTTTCCTGGTGGACTATTCGCTCGATACAAGCATAAACGGCCCTGTGCGGCGTATCACCAACTCGATAAAGAGATTGAAGCCGAACATCTTCAGCATAAAGACATTAGTCTGTGGTGTGCCTATGGCGCAGGGCAAGATCGGGTTGGCCGGCGATAAAAGCGCGGTGTTCAAAGCAATGCTTCGCAAGATGGACCATATCGCGAAAAAGAGTAAGGCGTCGATCGTCGCGTTCAAGGACTTTGACGGGACCTATACAGAAATACTCGACCCTCTTCAAGGGGCCGGATTCGCGAAGTTTGACAGCCTCCCGAATACGGAATTGAACGTATGGCACAAAGATTTCGAAGAGTATCTTAAAACGTTGAGCGGCGCTACGCGTTACGACTTGCGCAGGAAATTCAAGAAGGTCGACAGATACGTAAAGATCGACCTGAAGATCGTCGATAGCCTCGAAGCGGATGAACTGAAGGCCGTCTACGGGATGTATCTCGAGATAGTAACGCGCCATGATATGAATTTTGAATTGCTTCCGGAAGTTTTTTTCAGAGATATATCAGTCAACATGCCGGGCCGCGCGAAATTTTTTCTCTGGAAGATCGACGGAAAGATAGTCGCGTTCCTTTTTTCGATGGTGTCGCAGGAGCGGTTCATAGACTATTTCGTCGGGCTGGATTATTCCGTCGCGTATAAATATCACCTCTATTTTCTGAAGTTCAGGGAAGCGTTAACCTGGTGTATCAAGCATAAGATAAAGAAATATGAAATGGGCATAACGGCTTATGAGCCTAAATTAAGGCTCGGGTTCGACCTGGTGCCGCTTTATATCTACGCCAAGCTGAGGAACAGGATGTTGAGGCCTGTATTCAATCTCATATGTCAATTCCTGAAATTTGAGCATTTCGATCCGGTTCTAAGGGCCGCGAAGAAAAAGGCGGGGATATGAAGATCGGGCATTTGACATTAAAGGTTTTCGCCCTAATCATCCTCAACGATCTGGGCGATACGATCGCTCAGGCTTTGATGAAGAAAGGGCTTGCGCTTACGGGGATTACCCAGGTCACAATGAGTAACCTGGCGGAATTTGTGTCGAAAGGCGTCTCTTCTCCGTTATTATGGCTTGGGATCCTTATATACGCTCTTAATTTCTTTGTCTGGATCGTCATTCTTTATAAGATAGATATCAGCATAGCCATGCCTGTGGGGAGTTTCTGCTACATATTTGTGCCCATTACGGCGATCGTTTTTTTTCATGAAAGGATAGACCCTTTGAGATGGCTGGGGATAATATGCATATTGCTGGGCGTCCATTTTGTTTCGCAAAGCAAGCCGCCGGATCCTTCTGGAGGGCCCGGCTGTGATTAATATATTATTGTTAGTATTGCTTGCGGAAATACTTACGGCGGCCGGCCAGATATTCCTTAAGACGGCCGCAAATGATCTTGAATCCCATGACCTTAAGAGGATCGGCGCGCATGTCAACTTTCTTTTGGACGTCTTCTCAAAACCGGCGCTATGGACCGGGTTTGCATTTATGTCGCTGGGACTCGTCGCGTGGCTATTTGCCCTGGCGCAGGGAGACCTGAGCCTCGTATTCTCTCTCGGAAGTTCGCAATATGTGATCATCCTGTTCCTTGCCCATTTTATCCTGGGTGAGAAGATAGACAGGATGAAAGTTTTAGGCACGTTCCTGGTCGTGCTCGGCATCACGTTTATCGCCATGAGCCACTGAACTAAAACAACAGGAGGAGAAAATGATCGTGAAACAATGGTACGAGTCGCTATTTGAGAACTACGCGCGGAAATACGATAAAGAATGTTATGTCCAGGGGACGCTTGGCGAATGCGACTTCATCGAGCAGGAAATATCCCATGATAAGTCTTTAAAAATAATAGATATCGGCTGCGGGACAGGCAGGCATTCGATTGAACTTACGAAAAGGGGATACGACGTTACCGGCGCTGACCTTTCCGAGAATCAGATAAAAAGGGCAAGGGAAAAGGCACAAGAAGCAGGGGTGACCGTCGATTTCCAAATACAAGATGCGCGCAATCTCTCTTTTGACGGTGAATTTGATCTGGCGATCATGTTGTGTGAAGGCGGATTCTCTCTTATGGAAACAGATGAGATGAATTTTGAGATACTCAAGAACGCAACAAAAGCGCTTAAAAGTAAAGGCAAGCTCATTTTCAC
>JAQTPE010000152.1 GCA_028748925.1 Candidatus Omnitrophota bacterium | reverse complement strand
CTTTGGCAGGTCTTGACGCTGGCTCTTCGTTTGGCGGCATGGGGTCATCGCGGGAGATGTTCATTTCAAGTTTTGCGGAGCCCGCGGCTTTTATCGCGGTCTTTGTGTTATGTATGGGTGGGGAGAATGGTTTCAGGGTTTCCGGCCTACTGGCTGGAGCTGCCCTTTTCATGGTGACGCTCGCCGAGACTTCACGTATTCCAGTAGATAATCAGGAGACGCATCTCGAGCTGACGATGGTGCATGAAGCGATGGTGCTTGAATATTCGGGTCGTTCGCTTGCGCTTATAGAATTGGCCAGCCATATTAAACAGATTACTTTCTTTATATTGCTTGCCTGGTATTTCTTTTCGCCTTTGTCCGGCGTGCGCCCGAATTGGCCGCTATTCCCGGCGGAGATCGTTCTTATCGGTCTGGCCATTGCATTGATCGAAATATCGGTGACAAAGATGCGGCTTTTCAGGGTGGTGGATTTTTTAGGTTTCTCTTTCTTTATAGCGCTCATTGCTTCAATAGCAGCGGGCCTGGGGTTATAGACTATGATATTGAGCCTTATATTAGTCGGTTTTTTAATTGTGACTTTTCTTCTGGTGATTTCCAAGAGGATAACTGCGCTCGTCCGGACATTCAGGACCCAGTCGATATTTTTATTCCTGTATACACTTTATATGGGGTTGAGCCAGCGGCATACTGAGCTATTCATCGTATGCGGATTGGTTTTTGTGCTTAAGGCGGTCGTTATTCCGTTTGTGCTTTTGCGTATCATGCGCCGCATCGATGTAGAGGAGGATCTGGGGCTTCTCGTCAATCCGCAGCTCTCGCTTATAATAGCGCTCGGGTTTACTTATTTTTCATATCTATTCGCGCATGATGCCATGGCGCTTGCCAACAGCCTGGAATCGGCGGCATTCATCGTCTCGATCACGGCAATGTGCGTAGGATTTTTCATTATGGTCAGCCGGATGAAGGCGCTCGGCCAGATCGTCGGGCTTCTGGTCATGGAAAACGGTATTTTTCTCGCGGCAAGTGCCATAGCCGGAGGGATGCCGTTTTTCGTGGAGATCGCACTTTTCTTCGACGTCTTTGGATTTGTAGTTATAGTGGAAGTTTTTGTATATAAGGTAAACAGGCTTTTCACACATATCGATACATCAAAGATGAAATCACTTAAAGGATAGCTATGCCCAGCGGTAAAGTGAAATTATTCGGGATAATAAACACGTTTGTATACTCAGTGCTTCTTATTGCCTGCATTATATTTTTAAAATGTTTTCTGGCAAACGGAAGCCATCCTATAAATTTATGGGGATGGATATACATCGATTCATTAAGCATCTTTTTCCTGCTGATCACCACCGTGGTCAGTTTCGCGGCAAGCGTATATTCGATCGGATATATCCAGGCGGAAGTTGAAGAGGGAAAGATATCCACCCGTAAGGCGTTCGCTTATTTTCAGTTATTTAATCTCTTCTCGCTTACGATGCTTATAGTTCCGCTCCTGAACAATCTGGCATTGGTCTGGATCGCTATCGAGATGACGACGCTTATTTCCGCGTTCCTTGTCGGATTCCATAATACGAAGGAATCGGTAGAGGCCGCATGGAAATATATTATCATCTGTTCGGTGGGGATAACGTTCGCGCTCCTGGGAATAATATTCTTTTATTACACCTCGTCGAAAGACGCGGGCGTGAAGAGCCTGGAATGGGCCAGCATGCTCTCGGGCGCGGGCATGTTCGATCCGAAGATCATAAGGCTGGCGCTCATCTTCATCCTTGTCGGATACGGAACAAAGGCGGGGCTCGCACCGATGCATAATTGGCTTCCCGATGCGCACAGTCAGGCGCTTTCTCCGATAAGCGGGTTGTTATCAGGTGTGCTTATAAAGATCTCCTTATATGCCATATTACGCTTCGTGATGCTGGCAAATCCTTCGGTTGGCTATGCATATAGCGCGAAGTTTTTTATTTTATTCGGTCTCGTTTCCGTTGTGATAGCAGGCGCCTTCATCCTTGTGCAAAAAGATCTTAAAAGGCTTCTCGCTTATTCCAGCGTCGAGAATATAGGGCTGGTATCGCTGGGGCTCGGATTTGGTCCTTTCGGCGGTATCTTCGCGGGACTTCTGCAGGCATTCAACCACGCTGTTACCAAGGCGCTCATGTTTTTCTGCGCCGGTGAGGCGGTGCGTTCCTACCGTAGCAATAATATGAACCAGATGCAGGGCATGATCAAGCTTATGCCTTTTGCGGGGACTGCAATGTTCCTTGGATTTTTTGCGCTCGTAGGAATGCCGCCATTCTCGATATTTATCAGCAAATTGTCGATCTTGATCTCGGCCTTCGAAGGGAAGTATTATTTTGCCGCCGCGCTTACACTTATCGCTATCGCCCTCGCATTTACGGGGCTTCTTTATCATGTGAGTAGAATTGTCTTAGGAAAGCCACCCCAGGGAATAACCGCTAAGGCCGAGCCATTAAGCTCTAAGATAGCATTTATATTTCTGGGCATTTTTATATTGGGATTCGGGTTAAGGATCCCGCAGGCTTTTTTTGATTTACTTTTAAATTGTCAGCAGCTTATTCTGGGTAAATAGATGAATGCCACCGAGCGCATAAAAAATATTCTGGCTTCCGAAAATATCGGCATGATAAATTTATCTGCACCATACCGGGATGAATTGTATATTACCGTAGCCGGCGCCGATTTTGTCAAAACATGTAATGTGCTGCATAAGCGGCTCGACTGCGCTGTAATGATGTTATTTGCCGAGGATCTGCGCGCAGTTACTCCCGGCGTTTTTGCCGTATACTGCTGTTTCTTGAGTATTCAGACGCAT
>JAQTPE010000151.1 GCA_028748925.1 Candidatus Omnitrophota bacterium | reverse complement strand
CCTCCCAGATAACCTCTCGGCTGCAGTAATAGCCACACCGGAATCACCGCCGCTATGAAGCAATAACCGATCAGCACTATATCCCACGTAATATGTATATCGAAACCGAAGAGAGAAGGCATATTAAAGGGTATAAACTGTCCAAGATATATGCAGAGAAAGATTATGGGACAGAATATCAAAGTAGCGATTAAGAGCGACGGCCTGAATAGTTTTAATACTATACCCATTGTAAGCGCGAGCATAAGATACATCATGGAAGCGCTGGCTACCGACGCACCGCGTGTCCCGTTTACAAAAGTGCTCGCGGTTATATCGGTGAATGCGGTTATTATATAGACGAGGGAGAACCACAGAAATAGCAGAAACAACATGAAAGCGCGTCTCGACATATTGGCCTTGATAACCTCCGCGACAGACTTACCCTGGTGCCTGATGGAAGCCACTATCGTGATCATATCGTGGGCTCCGCCGATAAATATTCCTCCGAATATTATCCATAGGAATGTCGGTACCCAGCCAAACCACATACCGGCTAGAATGGGCCCTACTATAGGACCCGCGGCCGCTATGGCGGAGAGATGCTGGCCCAGAAGATAAAATTTATTGGCGGGTTCGAAGTCGAGTCCATCCTTGAACTCGTGAGCGGGAGTTTTAAAATCGTGGCGCAGTTTTAAGAGCCTGGATAATATAACGCCATAAAAAAAATATCCTGCCGCAAGCAGAATAGATCCCAATATAATAGGAAAGAGTATATTCATATTCCTATGGCTAAGTTAATATCTTAATAAGCCTGTATAGAGAGTTGACGTCCGTACTCTTCTTTGTAACCGCGGATCCCAATCCTACAATATTTATCCTGTTCCCGGTCACTCCGACAGCCTTAGCGCTCACTCCTCTTCTTAAGAGATTAACCGCTTCCGACCCCAACCGCGTCGCGAGAGTCCTGTCTTTTGCCGTGGGAGACCCTCCTCTTTGAATATGCCCGAGAGTTACGACACGCGTTTCAAGAGTAGTGGTGTCGGTGATTACTTTGGCTATATCGCCTGCCTTGGCTACGCCCTCAGCGACAACGACGATCCAGCTCATCTTTCCTCTCAGGTTGCCCTCAACTATATCCTGGCATAACCGCTGCATATCGTATCTTCTTTCCGGCACCAGAACATCTTCCGCGCCGCCGCTCAACGCGGCATTTATAGCTATGTATCCGGAAGAGCGCCCCTTAACTTCCACGATAAATATGCGCTCCATACTCGTAGCGGTATCTCTTATCTTATCTATGGCCTCCAGAGCGGTATTGACCGCGGTATCGGATCCTATTGTGTAGTCGGTGCCGCTGATATCGTTATCGATGCTTCCCGGCACACCTATACAGGGCACTCCCCATTCTTTATTAAAAATACTGCCGCCCCGGTAAGTGCCGTCGCCGCCTATAAGGACGAGACCGTCTATATGATTCTTCTTTAACGCCTCATAAGCGCGCCTTCTACCCTCCACCGTTTTAAATTTATCGCTTCGATCGGTCTTGAGGATGGTTCCTCCCCTGTTGATTATATTCGATACCGATCTATGATCGAGAATCTTCATCTCCTCGTTGATAAGGCCTTCATAACCCCTGAAGATGCCGAAAGCTTCCATCTTGTAATAGATCGCGGTCCGGACCACGCTCCTTATGGCCGCGTTCATTCCCGGCGCGTCGCCGCCGCTGGTCAGTACCCCTATCCTCTTTATCTTTTTCTTCATGTGCATATTATACCACTGAAAATAGCGGCTGTCACCCCTGGTGACCGTCTCTATTCTTTTCACGCGTAAACCAATTTTGTGTCCTTAGGCAGAACTTCACCAACATCAACATAGTGGGTACTTCGATTAGAACGCCAACAACCGTTGCCAGCGCCGCTCCTGACGAAATCCCGAAAAGCATAGTCGCTGTGGCGATGGCAACTTCAAAATGATTGCTTGCGCCGATCATCGCCGATGGAGCCGCATCCTCATAGGTTAACTTTAATTTCTTTGCCATCCAATATGTAATCCCGAAAATAAAACATGTCTGGATAAAAAGCGGTATTGCTATCCATAGAATCGTTAACGGCTGCGAAAGGATGGTTTCCCCTTTAAAAGAGAAAAGAAGCACAAGAGTGAATAGAAGCGCGATGATTGAAACGGGTGACAGCAGATGAAGGAACTTCTCGTTAAACCACTCTATACCTTTACGCGATACGATCCATTTTCGCGAAAAGTATCCTGCAGTAAGAGGCAATGCCACATAGATAACGATTGATAATAATAATGCCTGCCACGGAACCGGCATCCTCCCAACACCCAGAAGAAATCCCCCTAAAACTCCGTAAAGCAAAAGCATGGTCAGCGAATTAATGGCAACCATAACCAGCGTATGGCCGTCATTACCTTTAGCAAGGAATCCCCATACCAAAACCATAGCTGTGCATGGAGCGATGCCAAGAAGAATACACCCGGCAAAATAACTGCGCCAGAGCGGCACTTGAAGCATCTTTAAACCTTCATGCATAACGACCGTTCCTGCGCCGTGCGTGGAACCCGGCAACCAGTCGGCTCCGGGAGGAAGTTTAACAAAATCCACCGCTTCCGTCCCAATCAATCCTTTAAACATAATCCCAAGAAAAAAATAAGCTATGATATACATGGTAAAAGGTTTTATTGCCCAATTCACAAAAAGTGTCAACCATACCGGCTTAGGCGATTTTCCGGCTTTTATCACTTCGGCAAAATCTATTTTTACCATTATGGGGTACATCATGAAAAACAGACAAATCGCAATTGGTATTGAAACTACCGGCGCTCCGTTTACATAGATAGCCATCCCATCGAGAAACTTCGCCGCGCCGGGAGCGGCTTTGCCGATCCATATACCTAACACAATGCATATAAAAACCCACAGCGTTAAATATTTCTCGAAGAAACCCAAACCTCTCTCTTCGTAAATGACTTTCTCCATATTTATCC
>JAQTPE010000150.1 GCA_028748925.1 Candidatus Omnitrophota bacterium | reverse complement strand
TCCATAATTCACTTTGATCACGCCATTCGCGTTCTGCTCGGCAATATATTTACCGACTATATTCTCGAGCCTGTACCGCATTCTTGCGGCGCTCTCTTTATCGCAATTGGACAGGATGACGATCATGTCGCCGCCCAGGCTTACAACATCATCGCCTTCATGTTTTAAGGTGCTCTTTATACGCCTGGCGCTCTCATATATTATATCGTTAAATCTTTTGCTTATCATGCCCGAAGCATCTACTCCGGTAACGCTCGAACTTATGATTACTATGGACATTTCGGAGTTTTCATCCGCCGCTTTCTTGAGCGCTTTTGAAATATATTCCCCGAATAGCGACTGCGGCGTATATTTATGAAGTTTGAACGCGAATCTGGCGCCCTTACCGGGTTCACTCTCCACCCAGATGGCGCCATTGTGCATATCGATTATATTCTTGGCTATTGAAAGCCCCAACCCTGTCCCCTTATCGCCCGCGCCTACTGTCCTGCCAAATTGCTGGAACTTATTAAATACTTTAGGCATATCCTCTTTGGATATACCTACTCCCGTATCGGATACTGTACATACCACCCCGTCGCCCTTATCTTTGCAGGAGACGCTTATATAACCTGAGGAAGTAAATTTTACGGCGTTACCTATCAGGTTTGTCAATACTTGAGTAATCCTGTCGGCGTCCGCCCATACGCTTCCCGACGCATCATCTATATCGAGACGTAGTTCAAGGCCCCTCTCTTCGATCTTGGGCTCAAAAGAGCTCGCGGTCTGCCTTACAACATCGGATACTTTAATCAGGCTTCTCTTTAACTCAACTTTACCCGCTTCCATCTTGGATATATCGAGAAGACTGTCTATAATGCGGGCAAGCCTGTCGATGTTATATTTGGATATATCCAGTATCTTGAACTGTTTCTCATTTATCTCTCCGGGTATCTTATCGAGTACGAGGCTTATGCCCTCCTTTATTATGGACAACGGCGTCCTCAATTCATGCGACACCGTGGATATGAATTCGGATTTTAATTGATCGAGCTTCATAAGCTCTCTATTCGTCCTCTCAAGATCCTCTTTGGACGCCTGCAGGTCTTCCAGTATATTCAGCGTCGCTTCCTGGGCCGCGTCGAGCTCTTTTGTGCGCTCTTCCACTTTTGCTTCGAGACCATCCGAAAAACTTTGAAGCTCCTTTTGCTTGCTCTTTATATCGGCTATCATATTCCTGAATGTACCGGCAAATTGCTCTATTTCATCTCCCGTCTTCACATCTATCTTATAGTCCCAGTCTCCGGCCATGATCCTTTCCGTAGCGAGGTGCAGTTCATGGATAGGATCGGCTATAAGCTTGCCGAAGAAGGATCCTATCGGGATTATCAGCACCATCATCAGGATCGCGATTATCGCTATCTGGATAATAAAATTACGGATTGGGGCGGATATTTCGGACATATCCTGAACTATCAGCACGATCCATGATATGCCTCTATCCGAAAGATGCGGAGGCTTTATCTCATTGAAAACGACAAACAAATCCCTGCCGCGCAGCAGGCTGTTCTTCATCACCATATACGAGTATTTGTCCGTCAACATCTTATCTATCATTCTTTGCGGAAGAACATTCTTCATTATTGCGAATGCGTCATGATGGAATATCGCGGTGCCTTTATTATCCACCAAAACAGCGCGGCCGGTATTACCCAGCCTGAAATCGGAAAGATTTCCAAAAAGTTTCTCTATCCCCACGCTATCCTTGCATACGCCTATAACTTCGCCGCTTTCCGAGTCTTTTATGGGCACCACTATTGAAATAACCCATCCCTTGCTCGATTCGTCAAATTCTATATCGCTTACGAATACATCGCCTTTGCCGCTATTGTAGGCTTTTTGCCACCATTCCTCATCGGCCTGATAGAAGTCGCTCGTCTTATTTGAAGCGGCGACGACCCCTCCATATTTATCGGTTATGAAGATCTCGGATATATTCGTCCTTGCCTTCATAGCCTCTCTCATGCCCACGCTTATACTGTTTTCCAGGGACTCTTTTAAAATGGGATCTCCGGGCCCGGCAGCGATCCATCTCTTGTCCATGTCGAGAAGTTTCAGCTTTATCGACTCGGCATCCATTCCTTCGTAACGCGAATTGCTTTCTTTGATAATGTCTTTCCAGAGACGCCTTGTCGCATACGACCTGGCGTCTTCTATCTCGCCATTAAGCGCGCCTACCATGTACACGTTCAGCGTATTCGCAACTTGTGAGTATTCCTTGCCTAAGACATTCATAAGGACGGCGGAACCGGCAAAATATGTAAGAGTAGCGCTGGCAAGTGCGGCTATCGCTACAGAAGCGGCTATTATAAGAGTGATCTTGCGTTTTATCGTACCCTTGATCGTTTGGCCGGATTTTTTTTTGGAAAAAACACCCATGAACAGGATAAAACCCGCGGATAACATAAAAGCACAGGCCGTCCTGAGTATCTGTACAGGCAGATGAAAGACCTTAATAAAATTCGGATAATTCAACGCCGAAGCCGGAAAAAAGGAGGCTTTTGGTGTAATGATACCGCCGAAAACACCATATAATAAAAAGCATATTATGGATAACCATGCTCCGGCAATTACAGGCTTCGGCATTTCACGTCCGCCGGCTCTTCTCAATGACAGATATATAGCCATGGCGGCCAATATCATACTCGGGACGCATAATAGATATCGCGCGAGTATTCCGGAAATCGTGATATCCTTAACGGCTATCGACAGGCCGGTCCAGGCAAGCGGGAATATTATCCACGCAACATTGATCCAATTCAATCCCGGGATATTATTTGATATCGTCACGCATCCGAATACGATAAGGAATATAAATGATAGGGGTAAAAGTACGGCGCCTATTATAGAGAGAATTTCGACTTGAAAAATTTCGCCATTGATAATAAGAAGATCGGTCCATTCGTTAAGGCCGTGAATAAGACTGAACCAGCCTACATAGACTATGGTGCAATCGAGCCCCAGGCAGCCCTCTCTCCTGGGCAGCAAAAATATCACGCCGGCTAATATT
>JAQTPE010000149.1 GCA_028748925.1 Candidatus Omnitrophota bacterium | reverse complement strand
CATATCGAGCCTGAATTTCGGATCGGCTCCAGGCGCGGGAAATAGGCCGTCCACAAGGCCTTTCATATACAGGCCCGTGCCTCCTACTATTATGGGGAGTCTTTTGCGCCCGATAATATCATCGATAAGCGAAGCGGCTCTTCTCTTAAAGGATCCGGCCGAGTACTCTTTACCGGGACTTAAAAATCTTACGAGATGGTAGCGGACTTTCTTCTTTTCGGATAATCCGGGAGACTGGCTTAAGATATTAATCCCCCTGTAGACTTGCATCGAATCGCAGGAGATAATTTCGCCTTTAATTTCACGCGCCAGGCGCAATGCGAGCTTTGTCTTACCTATGGCTGTGGGCCCGACTATAAATAGGACGGTCTTCTTATTTAGCGGCATACCCTGGTCTTGTATCCGTCGGACTTAAGTTTAGCGGCCTCCGCCTCGGCTTCCGATCTCGTATTGAACCGCCCCACTTTTACTTTATAGAAAGTGGTATTGTTCTTTATCTGCGTGGCGAGATAACTGTTATATCCTTTACGCTTCAGCTTTTCCGTTAGACCTTCGGCGTTATTTCTGCTCTTAAAATATCCGGCCTGGACATAGAAATAACTTCCCGTGTCGGATTCTTTCGAAGCATCGAACCTAAAGTAAGACTTCGTTGTACCGGTGGCGGACGATGACTTAAGGTCATCGGGAATCATTCTCGACTCGAAACTCAACGGTGAGCCATTCTTCACTTTGTCAAAATATTCCTTAGCCTTCTCCTCGGATCCGAGCTTATGATAAGCGCTGCCTATCTTATAGTAAACGATTGCTGCATTCTTGTGGTCCGGAAAATTGGTAAGAGCGTCGTTGTAACCTGAGATGGATTCGGCGTATTTTCCTTCGAGAAAAGAGGCGTCGCCTATACCTATATAACCATCAAACGCTCTTTTGCCTTTGGGATATCTCTCTACCATGTATTCAAAAGTCCGGCGGGCATCCCTGAACCTGGCAAGCTGTATCTGGCTCAATCCCTTAAGATAAAAGAGTTCCTCTCTACCGTGAGCTCCCGCATCGATCAATTTGCCCGATTCTGAGATCACCCTGTCGTATTTGCCCTGCAGAAAGATCTTCTCGACCTGCGACAGGTTTTCGACAGTTGCCTTCGCGTATGATCTGCCGGTAAAAAGAACCGTAAACATCAGTATAATTGCCGTTATATAAAAAGCGCGGTTACTCATACAACTCTCCCTTTCAATGCATGAGGCGTTACTGATTCTATTTTGACACCGACGATCCTGCCTATCATATCTTTCGATCCATCAAAGACGGCCACTTTATTCGTACCGGTCCTGCCGGTGAATTTAGAAGCCTCTCTCTTATTCTCTCCATCTACTAAAACATCAAAAACCTTGCCTGTCAATAGTTCATTTCTCTTTAATGAGATTTCACACTGAAGATTGATAAGCGCCTCGAGCCTCTTTTCTTTATCTTCCCGAGAGACGCTGTCTTTCAACCCGGAGGATTTCGCGGGAGGCCGCGGCGAATATTTGAACATATACGCTCCGTCGAACTCTATATCCTTTATCATTTTTACGGTCTTGCCGAAATCGTTCTTCGTTTCGGAAGGGAAGCCTACTATTATATCCGTAGTGACGCTGCCTACGGATACATACTTTCTGTATTCTTCTACCGTCTTCATATACTTCTTCGCGGTATAACTGCGGTTCATAAGCTTCAATATCCTGTCGGAGCCGGATTGCAAAGGCAGGTGTAGATGCTCGCAGACTTTTTCAAGGTCGCGCATAGCTTTAAATAGTTCCGTCGATGCGTCTTTGGGATGGCTCGTCATAAAACGTATGCGCTCGATACCTTTGATGGAGTTAATATCTTCCAGAAGATGAACAAAATTATAAGTTTTAGCGTTTAGGCCGGCTAAGCTGGTGACTTTTCCATACGAGTTAACGTTCTGCCCCAGGAGCATGACCTCTTTAAACCCACGCCCCGCCAAATCTTTCACTTCCTTAATTATATCTTTTGCGACCCTCGACCTCTCCCTGCCGCGCACATAAGGGACGATACAGTACGAGCAGAAGTTGTTACAGCCCTCGCCTATCGAAACATATGCCTTATATCTATCTTCGCGGTACGCGGGAAATAGCTCCGGGCGCATCTGGTCTATCTTATCGGTAGCTACTATAATACCCCTATTCTCCAGGATATCCTTTATAATACCGGGAATATCGCTCTCATTCCCCGGGCCGCATGAAAAATCGAGAATAGGGAGTCTCTCCAATATCTTACTCTTATAACTCTGGGCGGTACAGCCCATTAACCCTATAATGAGCCCGGGTCTTCTTTTCTTCAGTAATTTTAAATCGGAGATATTACTTATGAGCCTATCTTCGGCATGCTTTCTCACAGAGCAGGAATTGAATATTATTATATCCGCGTTCTCCATCGAATCCGCGAGCGCAAATCCGCTATCGAGCAATAATCCCGTAACAAATTCAGAATCCCTGAAGCTCATCTGACAGCCAAAAGTTTTTATAAAAATCGTTGTCGGTTTTTTCAAGATCAGAATAAATCCTTTTCCGGATTTTCCTTTCTTACTAGGATAATTATTTCGTTGATCAATTTTTTAGCCATTTCAATAGAGATTTTTGCTTCATGGGATGTTATGTGGTTTTTAGAATCATAGATAAAATCGTGCCTGCGTCTTCTCATGCGGCTAAAGTGGCCCATCAGATTCTCATATTCATTTCCAAGAATTAGTTTGGTAAGCTCGACTATGGTTTTATGAGATTTTTTCGCAGTCGGAAGATATCCTTTAGAGTAGATTAGCGCTTTGCTCGCCCTCATCATCGCATGATAGGCAATAGCAAATGCCCATGTGAGGTCGATCGATAGATTCGCCTCGGCTGTCCTTAGGTCTTTATTCGCTCTCTTTATTTGACACTCTATCTGTTTGAAATCGGGCTTTTCTTTCTTTATCAGATTATCCTTTAAGAATTTTTCGTAAATCATTTTCGTATCCTATTAGCATTATTTTTTTGCCATGTACTATATTTGACAAAAAAGGCCCTTTTTGTTTTATATTTTTCTTAAAATCATCTAGCAAATAAAGCTTATAATTAATTTCCCCCTTTAAGAGCTCTTCTAAACGATCAA
>JAQTPE010000148.1 GCA_028748925.1 Candidatus Omnitrophota bacterium | reverse complement strand
CGCCTTTTCGATAGACGCCAGCTTTATGAGTATATCTATGGCATCGTCCACATAAGTGAAACAACGCACCTGTTTTCCGTCGCCATAGACCGGTATCGGCTCATTTCTCATCGCAAATTTAAAAAAACGCGGTATCACCATGCCGTATCTTCCGAGCTGGCCCGGCCCCACAACGTTAAATAATCTCACTATCACTACCGGAAGGCCCCGCTGTCTGTGATAGCCTATGGCAAAAAACTCATCCAATAATTTTGAACAGGCGTAGCTCCATCTATTCACGTCGGGCGGACCTATAACAACATCCTCGTCCTCTTTAAAAGGATATCTTTCGCTCTTCCCATAAACTTCGGATGTGGAGGTCATGACCACTTTGACGCCGTTCGCGGAAGCGTACTTCAAAACGATCGATGTGCCGATCGTATCGTATATTATCGTCTCGAGAGGATTATCGACCACATTCTTTACTCCCACGGTAGCGGCGAGATGATATATGATGTCGCACTTCTCAATCGCTTTGGCCACCAGGGACTCATCGGTGATCGATCCTGTGATCAGATGAAAATTCTTATCGCCGGAGAATCTTTTCAGATTCTCTTTGCGCCCCGTAGAGAAATCATCGATGACCGTCACATTGTATTCGCTCTTTAACAGCGCGGCTGTCAATACAGAGCCTATGAATCCGGCGCCGCCGGTTATCAATACGTCCTTTATCTCTTTAGGCGCGGCGGGTTTCGACCTGTTGAGCACCGCACGGATCCTGGCCAGAAGCTCTTCGGAGTCATAAGGCTTGGTTATGTAATCGTCCAGGCCCTTATTAAGAGCTTTGACCTTGTCGGCCTGCTCCGTCTTTGCCGTAAGCATTATGACCGGTATATCTTTGGTCGTATTGCCGGCGCGGATCTTATCCAAAATCTCGTAACCGCTCATGCCCGGCATAATGAGATCGAGAAGTATCAGATCGGGTCTATTTGTCTTAAGAAAATCGAACGCCGCTTCCGCGCTATTGGCGGCGGAAACATCAAAACCGTTCGCCTCCAATCTCGCGGAGGTAAAATCCGTAGCAAGTTTTTCATCGTCTATTAAAAATATATGCGGTCTACCCATATCTGTGGATCACCCTCTCTTTTTTGATAATTTGCAGTATAACGTTTTTTAATCTCTCGCTGTTGTGCCGTATCAACTCTCTTTCGTGGGCAACGTCAGCTACGACGATCTTCGCCTTTGTGATCTTTTTTATCTCCCTCAGATCTCCCACTTCCACGGGGAATTGTTTTTTTCTGGAATATCTTGATACGGCGTCTTTTGAGAATTTATTATTATCGGAGATCACTATATAGTCCAGGCAGTCTTCTTTTAAATATTTCAGGACCTCCCTGACGTGGTCAAGAACGTCAAAATTCGAAGTCTCGCCGGGTTTCGTCATAAGATTACAGACATATATCTTCTTCGCTTTCGTCTCTATTATCGCTTTCCCTACACATTTTACCAGAAGATTCGTTATCACGCTTGTAAAGAGATCGCCGGGGCCTATTATAACAAAATCGGAATTAATAATGGAAGAATAGGCGGCAATATTGCATCTGGATTCTGGCTCGTGCCAGCACTTCTTTATATGTAACTCGTGAGACCTATTCTTGCATAGATCGATATCGCTCTCTCCTTTTACGATCGTCCCGTCTTCGAACAGGGCGCATAATTTTGATACGGTAGGCGATACCGGATAGACTATCCCCTGGATATTCAGCACATCCCCCATGCTGCTCACGGCATCGGACATCGAGCCTTTTATATTAGAAAGCGCCGCCAACAGCAGATTCCCCAGATTATGCCCGACGAAACAGCTCCCCCTGTCAAAGCGGTACATCATTATATCGTTCATAACTTCGGGAGCGTTCGAGAGCGCGACGAGCGAGCGCCTGACATCGCCCGGTGGCAGGATCCCTAAAGACTCTCTTAAACGTCCGGAGGAACCACCGTCATCCGTCATACTTACTATCGAAGACGGAATTAATCCTGGAACGTTCTTTATCCCCATCAACAGATTAAACAGGCCCGTTCCGCCGCCTATACATGAGACTCTCGTCTTATTGTTAATAACGGCGCTGAGCCTGAGATTCAATTCGCGCATATTATACGGCTTTAAGATATAATCGCATGCCCCTGCTTCCCTGGCGCAAGATACGGCCCTTGTGCTTCTTTTGCTTGAGAGTATCACGAATTTCGTCTTCGATCTTTGAAGAATAGGGAGAGTAAAATCCGCGGAATCATCATCCAGTATGACCAGATCTATATCTCCTCCTTTCAGTCTGGAGCAGATATCACGATGGTTATTTGCTATCTTTATCTTCATGGCAAGACCGGATAAAGCAGGCCTTATCTCATTGACAAAGTTCCCTGATCCTATAAGTAGAAATTTTTTATTCATGAGCTACTTTCGCATAAAAGAGGCTCTGCCGTTAAAAAATATCTTTATACCCTCTATTGTAAGCATACCCGCCAAAATAAGCAATGCCAAACCTGTTATGGAAATAGGATTAAGAGTAAAGGCCTTCAATATGAAAAAGAGCGATATAACGGCAACTATCATCATGAATAACGCCGGAAGCAATGTAACCATGTACTTCATCTTGTTCTTGAAGAGCCATACGCTCAACCCTAAAAGGACTACGGCCGCAAGCAGCTGATTACTCGCTCCGAATATCGTCCAAAAATACTGCCACGCCGGAATACTGTTACCCTGGGCGTCGACCATCTTTCTTGTGACGAAGAATGCCGGCAACGCTAATGTTATAAGAGCGGCGAGATACGGCGCCGCGCGGCCGCGCCAACCGGTAAGCTCCTCGAATATATACCGTCCGAGCCTGGTCGCCACATCCAGAGTATCGAATACAAAAGTGGCAAACGCGAGAAGAGCGAAATTCAACGCAAACTCTTTATTTATGCCGAGTGAGCTTAAAAATACGGCGATGCCATTGGCATAGATCATACCCGGATCCTTCAGGCTTTGAGATTGTCCAGAGCTCAGTATAAGAACCGTGGATAAGGCTATTATGGCGACGAAACTCTCCAGCAGCATACCGCCGTACCCGATCAATTTTGAATCCGTCTCTTTCGATATCTGTTTTGAAGTGGTGCCGGAAGAGACTATGGCGTGGAATCCCGAACATGCG
>JAQTPE010000147.1 GCA_028748925.1 Candidatus Omnitrophota bacterium | reverse complement strand
AGATTGGGTATATTCCTCATATACGCTATGTCAAAAACTCCGTGATGCGTAGGCCCGTCTTCTCCTACCAGGCCCGCCCGGTCCAGACAGAATACCACAGAAAGGTTCTGCAAACATACGTCATGTATTATCTGGTCGTATGCGCGCTGCAAGAATGTCGAGTATATAGCGACGACGGGCCTGTGCCCGCCCCTCGCCAGGCCGGCGCTCAATCCAACCGCATGCTCTTCCGATATTCCTACATCGTAAAAACGCGCGGGATACGCTTTGGCGAACCTATCGAAGCCTGTACCGTCTATCATGGCGGCGGTCACGCCCACTATCTTTTCATTATCCTTCCCCATCTCAACCATCTTATCGCTAAAGGCTTCCGTGAAAGTCTCTTTGGCTGTTTTCTTTACCGGTATACCGGTCTCTATATTAAAAGGGCCCGTAGAATGAAATTCGCTCGGCCGCTCTTCGCTGAACTTGTATCCCTTACCCTTTTTGGTTACTACGTGGATCAGTATGGGTTCATCCAGATTGACCAGATTTTTGAAGACCTTTACCATATGCGCTATATTATGGCCGTCTATCGGCCCGAAATACCTGAACCCCAGTTCTTCAAACAACATCCCCGGAATGAGCAGATTCTTAAGGCCCTCTTCCAGCTTCCGGGCGGCCCTGTATGCCCTGAAACCGAAACGGGGTATCCTCATTAACACTCTTTCCACATCGTTGCGTATCTTATTATAGGCCGGGTTCGTGATTATCCTGTTTAAGTATCTGCTTAAGGCTCCGACGCTCTTGGTTATAGACAGCTCGTTATCGTTGAGTATTACAATCATATTCTTCTTCGACTGACCCGCATGGTTCAATGCCTCAAAAGCCATACCGCCGGCTAGCGCCGCGTCGCCGATAACAGCTATAACTTTACGCCCTTCCCTACCGAGATCTCCGGACATAACGAGGCCGAGCCCCGTCGAGATCGATGTGGAGCTGTGGCCGCAGGTGAATATATCATATTCGGGGCTTTCGTCCTTGTTGGGGAAACCGCTTAAGCCCCCGAGTTGTCTCAATGTAGAAAAATATTTCGCCCTGCCCGTGATGATCTTATGCGCATATGCCTGATGGCCGACATCCCATAAAAGACGGTCGTGCGGGGTGGAAAAAGAGTAGTGTATCGCTATCGCCAGTTCCACCGCGCCAAGGCTCGATGAAAGATGCCCCCCTGTTTTCGATACGGTAGACAGTATCTCATGCCGGATCTCCTTAGCAAGTACTGGCAGATCGATAAGTTTTAGCTTGCGCAGGTCATCAGGTGAATTTATAGTATCGATTATCCGGCTCATCTGGTCCTCTTTGACAGCTCTTCTATTATATCCTTCAATCTATCGGCCCTCTTACCCAATATCCTCAAATCTCTCTTCGCTTTTTTTACAAGAGAGCCTACTTTGCTTCGTCCGGCGCCGTCCCCGTCTATATTGTCATCCACCATCTGAAACGATAGCCCAAAATCGAGTCCGAAAGATTCAAGCGCCCTTACCTCTTTAGCGGTTCCTCCTGCCGTCAGTGCGCCTATCTTTGTCGCCGCCGAAAAGAGTTTCGCGGTCTTCAGAACATTTATTCTTTCGGCCATAGCCTTCTTCTTTGTCTTGCCCTGGAATTCGAGATCCAGCGCCTGGCCTCCTACCATACCTTCAACACCCGACGCCCGGGATAATTCCTCTATTATTTTGATTCCCAGCGTAGGTTTAATATATTTAGAGATAATATTAAATGCGAGCGTCAACAACGCGTCTCCGGCAAGTATCGCGTTGGCCTCGCCGAATACCTTATGACATGTCGGTTTGCCGCGCCTTATATCATCGTCATCCATGGCCGGCAGATCGTCGTGTATTAACGAATACGTGTGGACCAATTCCACAGCCGCCGCCGCCGGAAGCGCGTCTTCAAGGCGCCCACCGCAGGCTCTCGCGGATTCTATCGTAAGAAGGGGGCGGATTCTCTTGCCTCCGGAAAAGACGCTATAGCGCATAGCGGCGCTCAAGGCGTCATTGCCTTTAGGCAGATATCTTCTTAACGCTCCTTCTATCTTAGCACATAGCAAGACTATTTAGGGCCCTTTTTCCCGCTCTTTGTTTTCTCTTCAATAGCACAGGACTCGTTGAACGGCTTAAGCTCCGCCGAACCGTCTTCGGACTTCATCAATATCTCAACTTTCTTTTTCGCCAGCTCCAGCCTTTTGGCGCACAGCTTGGAAAGTCTTATACCTTCCTCATACTTGCCGAGAGCATCGTCGAGCGACAGACTGCCATCCTCCAGGAGAGCGACTATCTTTTCCAGTTTTTCGAGCGCGTCTTCAAATTTAATTTCCGTTGCCATCGCCCTTCTCCTTTTATAAAGATTTTTCCATTAACTATCAACTATGAACTATCAACTTTGAACTATATTATTTCTTCGACTCTGCTTTTGAATTTCCCATGTCCCAGCCTCGTCTCAATATAATCACCGGGCTTCAATGAAAGAGCTTCCCTGACAACAGACCCTTCGGGCAGCTTCTTCGTAATAGAATACCCCCTGTTAAGTATCGATACCGGACTGAGCGCTTCGAGTTTGCTCGTAATGCGGCTGAATTTTTCGCCGGACATATCCACCATATGTCCTATGCTTACCGACATATCTTTTCTTAGGTCATCTATGCGCTGCTGCATTTGAATTACATAATTAAGGGGCTGACGCAAAATGTAGCTCTCTTTAAGATTATTTAGCCTCTTGCTTAATAGATTGAGGTTTCCGGATATAGCGTTATTCAGCCGTTCGAGCGCGGTATTTATAAGATTCGCGAGTTCTTCTTTTTTCGGTATCACAAGTTCGGCTGCCGCCGAGGGCGTAGGAGCCCTGAGATCGGCTACAAAATCCGATATCGTATAATCTACTTCATGGCCGACCGCGCTTATCACTGGTATCCTGGATTCAAATATGGCGCGGGCGACCGCCTCTTCGTTGAACGGCCACAGGTCTTCGAGGCTTCCCCCGCCGCGACCTACTATCATAACATCTATGTTCTTCAATTCGTTGAACTGCTTTATAGCGGCCGCTATCTCGTCTTTTGCGCCGGCGCCCTGCACCTTCACAGGATTTATTATTATTTCGATATTCGCGAATCTTCTGCGGGCTATATTCAGTATG
>JAQTPE010000146.1 GCA_028748925.1 Candidatus Omnitrophota bacterium | reverse complement strand
CAAAGAAACGGGTAGAGGAAACGGCCAGGGAGGCTGGTATAGAGCTTACGCCGGAAGAGATAAACAGCAGGGCATTAGAGGTTATGCGAGACGCGCTTGAAACGAGGTATCAAAAAGAACTTTTCCTAGAGGCGCAGAAAGCCGCGAATGATGCCGGTATATCATCGGATCTGGAAAATATGGTAAAAGGGCTGGAGAACGAGGCAGTTAATTTAACGTATTCGTCTCAAGGCTCACAACCCCAACCACCGCAGGCACCGCAACCCGAGCCGCAGGATCCAACGCCGGAAGTTCCTGTCGAACCCGGGAATTCTCCCGATGATCTGGCAGATGACGTGGAAAGCTCCGAGGATACTATAAACTCTTTACCCGACATATCATCCGATCGGGAAACGGATGTCAGAAATTTTATAGCAGGGAATGTCCAGTCATATCTGAATATGCAGGATATGATACGTAAGGCGACAAATCCCGGTGGTCTCGGCGGAGCTATCCCTTCAGAAGATGGCGGCGGAGAGAGTGTAAGAGTGCCAAATCTGGTAGAATTTAGGCAGATGGAAGCGCAGAAAGAGATCCAACGACAGCAGGCAGCCGCTGCAATATCCGCCATGGCCGGCATCGCGGCGGCAGGTGTGTCGATCTATCAAGCGGCTCAAGCAAGGAGAAGCGCGGCAGCCAGCAGCGGCGGCAGCGGCAGCTCCGGATGCGGTGGCAAAAACAAACAGCAGGAGATAGAAGCCGGTACCGCATTATGGTGGCTCCAGCATTAAATCTTCATGATGGCAAAGCAGCAGCGCAATATTTTCAAAGCTAATCTCTCCAATAATAGAAACCCAATAACATCGCTGTAATCACTATAAGAATAATTATATATATATACATTCTTGCGCTCTGCTATTTCTTTTTTTCGTGTTTGTTCGTAAACTTAAAAATTGTTACTACAATAGCGATAGGGATTATAATAAGACTAATAAGCAACATTCCTATAAATATTTTAAATTGAGTTTCATTCATTCTTGCACCTATTTCTTCTCTGAAATCTTTATCAGTGATTTTGGCGCCATCCTAAAAGGGGGCACTCTACAAGTTCAGATTATACTCTTCGGGCCGGCGCCTATCAACCAATAATCTTTATTTTTGTTTTCGTAAAAAGACTTGACTTGTGTTTATTTTAGGGTATACTGATACTTGTAAGTCTTCTAATAGTGAAAGCCGGCGTCATGCCGTGTGTGGGAAACCACCTAGCTATAGAAGGCTTATTTTTTTGTTATCTAGTTCATTGGCCTTGTTATAAAAGTTTTTAGGATATTTAGTCGTATCATAAACATCCCAGACGAAACTTACCTTATCCTTTACAAAATTAAAATATCTCATCTCTCCTTTTACAAAGACCCGTTGTATGGCCCAGTTCATGTAATCAATGACCTGTAAACACGGCTCCCCCGTTGGAACCTGGGACTGAATATTAACATTAGCGCGTATTTTAATAAAGAACTTTTTTTCAAACTGATCTTTGGCTCGCTCGATCGCTTTTTCCAGCGGCTCTTGCCTGGTGCTGGATCCGCGTTTTGAAAAATATATATGATTTCTCTCCGCTCTGTGAAGGACGTTCTTAAACAAATGCGAAATTAGCGAATCGTAGAACTTATTTTCATTGGAGTCGTGCTTCTTAAAAACACCTTCAATTTTGCGGGCAACTACGAATTGGGATTTAAAATTGAGCGCGCTTAAACACTTATATACTTCCTGCCGCACTTCTGGACAGTCATCTGTGGCGTGAAAATGTTTCAATGATTTTTCGATGGAGGGAATTTCTTTCAAATACGGGTCATTCCCGATCTTTTCCTGCACCTCGTGAAGAGCTTTCCTTATATGCTTCGGTTCATCCGTTTGGATAAAGCCAAGCATAAGCATTTTTGAACATCCATCCTGCCCTACTATATAATTACCTCTTTTATCATAGAAACAGGGATCGCCCGATTCATCTACAAAATAATATATATCGCCTTTAAGCGCCTTCTTCATTTTGCTCTTATTTTGGTTATGATCATCAGCTATTTATTTTGTGAAAAATGAGCACTATCCCTAATTTTGAAAAATGCTATATCTCTTCCTTCAAATTTTTTATCGTTATGTAAATATGGTCCGATGGCCTTGGAGATTTGTAAGACATATAATGTTTATATTCGTCTTTCTCAAGATAATCAATCAATTCACATAGTTCAGTTTTATTTACTAAAACTTTTTTATTCTTCATGTCAGCCTATATCTCCCCTTACCTATAAAATTCAAATAGCCTTTATCTCTTAGAAACTGAAGCTGCTGGCGCATCTTGTCTTTTATATGTTTATTATTCGGATGTAGGACACGAAGGTCTTTTTCAAAAGCATAAATTTCATCAAGATTAAACTCTTTCTTGCCTAGAATATCTATGCAGCGCATGATATCTAAAATCCATCCTTTTCTTAAATCTTCTTTCTCATCACGCAAAAAAAGAGTTTTCTTCCAGGTTCTAAGTACGGTATCTCTTGATTCGACGCATCTATTCTTAATGTAGAAAATTCTTCCACTACTTGGAATTCCATCGAGGAGAATATTGCAACCAATCCATCCTGCCCTACGCGCTCCCGCCGAAAGTGGAGTTCTTTTTTCGATTATGCTGGAAACAAAGAAGTGCTTTGGAATTATTAAAAAATCCAGAACCGAATAGTCTTGTAGAGAATAACTTAATAAAAATAAGTTAGGAACATTATTACTTGCAAGCCTCTCGAGCATTGTTTTATGCGTACCATCTACAATTTTAGAACCGACCGAATTGATCTTGCTCTTTAATTCGTATTCTTCCATGCATTTAGCGCAATAAAAATCGGCGACGGGTCTATTGCTTTCGTATTTTTTGATATCTATACCACAGGCAGGACAATAAATATTAGATGCAACCCATGCTTCTGTAAGCACTCTGGCTTTTTGAGGCGGGCTTTTATATCGGAGAGCCAGCTCTGCCTCTAATCTCAGGTTCATGCAAATTGTTACCAGTTTTGTAAATGGTGTTTAAGTTTTTTGCAAACTTTTTGAGCTTGCTTTTTATCGAGTGCTACAAACGCACCTTCTCCGGACGATATTTCCGTCCGGTGACACGCCGCATCATGATCTTCGGATAAGACAGTATGAATATTGGCGGGAC
>JAQTPE010000145.1 GCA_028748925.1 Candidatus Omnitrophota bacterium | reverse complement strand
TATCTACCCGGAACCTCCGGCATATCAATTTAAACTTATACATATAGATATATCCAAAGCCAACGATAAAAAGCTTAAAGAGATATCCAAAAAAGGGCAGTTATTCCTCAATATCGATGAGATGCGCGCTATCCGCGGCTATTTCAGAAAATTAAAGCGGGACCCCACTGACTGCGAACTTGAAACGATCGCTCAGACATGGTCGGAGCACTGCAAGCATAAGACGTTCAGAGGGAGAATAGAATATCGCGATAAAGACAAAAAATTGAAGATCACGAACCTGTTAAAATCCACCGTAATGAAAGCTACGGATGAACTTAAAAAACCCTGGTGCGTTTCGGTATTTAAAGATAACTCCGGCGTGATAAGATTCGATGAGAAATATAATGTCTGCTTCAAAGTCGAGACGCACAATCATCCGTCGGCGCTGGAGCCTTATGGAGGCGCCGGCACGGGCCTGGGCGGATGCATCAGAGATCCATTGGGAACGGGCCTGGGCGCGAAACCGATAATCAATACGGACGTATTCTGTTTCGGACCTTCGGACTATCCGTACAGTAAACTGCCCAAAGGCGTGCTTCACCCAAAGAGGATAATGAAAGGCGTAGTAGCGGGCGTAAGAGATTATGGTAACAGGATGGGCATACCTACATCTAACGGCGCCGTGCTCTTTGATGAAAGTTTCGTGGGAAATCCTCTCGTATTCTGCGGAAACGTCGGAATAATGCCGAAAGATAAATCGCACAAGCTTGTTAATATAGGCGATCTGGCCGTGGTGGTAGGGGGCAGAACGGGCAGGGACGGTATTCATGGCGCCACATTCTCTTCGGGGGAGCTCACACACGAATCGCAAGAACTTTCCGGGCAGGCCGTTCAGATAGGAAATCCGATAACGGAGAAGAAGATGACCGATACGGTACTGCAGGCCCGTGACAAGAATTTATATAATGCCATAACGGACTGCGGCGCGGGCGGATTATCGAGCGCGATAGGTGAGATGGGCGAAGAACTGGGAGCCGATGTTGATCTTGAAAAGATACCGTTAAAATACAAAGGCCTCACATATACGGAAGTATGGATATCCGAGGCTCAGGAGAGAATGGTCCTGGCCGTGCCCCCGGATAAGATAGATGAGCTGATATCGATATTCGAGGAAGAGAACGTCGAGGTGACGGTGATAGGCCGCTTTACCGGCACCAAACACTTAAGGCTATTTTACAATACTCAATGCGTTGCGGATCTGGAAATGGATTTCCTGCATAACGGCGGACCCGACCTGGTTAGATCCGCGGTATGGGAAGAACCCAGGCATAAAGAGCCTGCTCCCAGAGACAAAAAAGATTTTACAGAGGATCTGCTTTCGCTATTTTCAAATCCCAATATAGCGTCCAAAGAATGGATAATCCGGCAATACGATCACGAGGTCCAGGGCGGCAGCGTATTAAAACCTCTGCAGGGCATAAATAACGACGGGCCGGGAGACGCTTCCATAACAAGACCTATACTAAATTCCAATAAAGGCATAGTACTGGCCTGCGGCATAAATCCGGACTTTGGAAAGATCGATCCATATTGGATGGCGGCAAGTGCGATAGATGAGGCGCTGCGCCAGGTCGTATCCGTCGGAGGAGATATAAACAATTGCGCGATACTCGACAATTTCTGCTGGGGAAACACGGATAAGCCCGATAGATTAGGCGGATTGGTAAGAGCGTCTTTAGCATGTTATGATACGGCTAAAGCGTATTCCGTGCCTTTCATATCGGGCAAAGACAGCCTTAATAATGAATACTCGACGGGAAGAGATACAATATCCATACCGCCTACACTTTTAATATCGGCCATATCCATAATGGACGATGTATCGAAAGCGGTATCGATGGATGCGAAAGAAGAGGACGATCCCATTTATCTGGTCGGACTTACGAAAGATGAATTAGGGGGCTCTCAATATTATAAGATGCTTAAAGCTACCGGAAATAAAGTACCTAAGGTGGATGCCATTCATGGAAGACGTCTGATGCTCTCGCTCACTCGCGCTATTCGCGCCGGTACCGTAGCGGCATGCCATGACTGTTCGGAGGGAGGCATGGCGGTGGCAGCGGCGGAGATGGCATTTTCAGGCGGACTTGGCATGGAAATAAGACTCATGCCGGGCGGCTTAAGAGATGAGGTTATGTTATTCTCTGAAAGCAATACCAGGTTCATAGTCGAAGTTACTGATGAGAAGAAGTTTTTAAGTTTGATGAAGGGGTTGCCGGTATTTAAGCTCGGGAATATTAAAAAAGGCAAATCCTTCAGGATATTCAACTGGCACAAGAGATTGTTAGTGAATACCACTATAGATAAATTAAAGGCCGCCTGGCAGGCGCCGTTCAAAAATTTATAACTATAAACTATGATAAAAGTAATAGTGCTGCGCACGGCAGGAACTAATTGCGATAAAGAGACGGCATTCGCTTTTGAAGAGGCCGGAGCAACCGCGGAATTGGTGCACATAAACCGTCTATCTTCGGGAGAGACGGGGCTTTCCGGGTACCAGATATTGGCTATCCCCGGGGGCTTCAGTTACGGCGATGATATAGCGAGCGGAAAGATCCTCGCCAATGAACTTAAATACGGAATAGAAAAAGAGATACAAAAGTTTATCCGGGACGGAAAACTGATAATAGGTATATGTAACGGCTTCCAGATACTTGTAAAATCCGGGCTCCTGCCGGATCTCTCGGGCGAGGAGACGATTGAGGCTACATTAACCCTGAATGATTCCGCGAAATTCGAAGACCGATGGGTACACCTGAAGAAAGTTGAGAGTAAATGCATTTGGACTAAAAACATAAAAGAGACGATATATCTCCCTGTAGCTCATGGCGAGGGGAAGTTCATACCTAAAGATAAAAAAATACTGGCCAAACTTAGGAGGGAAGGGCTCGTCGTTATCGAATATGCGGACAGAGAAGGGAGAAGGTCGGGTTACCCTTACAATCCCAACGGTTCGGTGGAAAATATCGCCGGTATTTGCGATAAGACAGGCAGGATATTCGGCCTTATGCCGCATCCGGAAAGGCATATCAGCTTCCTGCAGCACCCCGAATGGACAAGAGAGAAAAGCAGGGGAAAGGGCGACGGTTTTGCCATATTCAAAAGTGGCGTAGATTTTGCTAAAAAACATTTGTAGTTTCTGCTCTTATGGAGTATATTTATG
>JAQTPE010000144.1 GCA_028748925.1 Candidatus Omnitrophota bacterium | reverse complement strand
CGATTCTCCGAACGCGTTGCTGGACCTGAAAATATTCACCAGGCAGTTGGCTTCCGTCTCCGTATGCCCTACGGCCTTACCATAATTTTGCCATGCCACAAGCACTACAAACGCCAGCAATACCGTATAGGCAAGCGCTACCGCCTGGAATATCGCGTTGGTCAGATCGTTGTGCGATTTCAATATAACACGTGGCACAAACCGCCAGACGATCGAAAGCCCGATTATGGCCAGCGCTACCGCAAGAAATACCATTATCACGCCTAGCGGGATTATGGGTATATAGAACAATATTTTTTGGGTAATCGGCATTGCTCCTCCTCCGTCTATTTTTTTATTGAATATGTAATCATAGTCTCATTGTGCACCCAAGACTAAGCGCCGTTTCATCGAAGAATCGTCCTTCAATATTCAGGGAAACAGATTTGAACATAACGATATCCGCTCCGACGAAAAATCCCCATCTGCTTTCCGGCTCGACAGAGTCATCATCATATGTAACGTCGAAAACTTTCACATGCGTATCGGAGCGGAAGTCCGAATATTTAATGCCGCAATACGGAATAAATGGTCCCACCTGCACAGATACCTCTCCGGCCGCCTGCCAGTCTTCAATCTTCAGTTTAACGTTGGCTACGCCTGTGTCCGGCAGATAATACCATTGTCCGTTGATGGCAACCCTGTTAATATCAAAATCAGCTGAACGGTATCTCCCGTCCACGCCGAACCGCACAACACAATCTTTAACCTGCTCCATCTTCACCGGAAACTCATACAGGATAGCCTTGCCGCCTACGGCCCAAGCTGTCGCCGGCTCTGAGTCCGCCTCAGCCGTCATTCCTTCATCAGAGTAATATTCTTTGCATAAGGCGCGCCCAACGATCCCGTAGATAGTGAAAAGATCAAAGAAGATCACGCCCACTTTTCCTCCGACAAAATCATATTCTGAATCGCCATGAAAGCCATGATCTTCGACTTTTCTGTCAAAACTGAAGTCGGTCTCTTCACCGATGGTAATTCCTATAGGAGGCCGCGCTTTGTCTTTGGTAATAAATAAGCTCCTGAGCGCTTTGGGTTCGGCAATATTGCCTACAGGCGCCGCGTATGTCATATTGGGAACTTGCATTAATAATATTGATAGAATGATTATTCTGAGATATTTTGTATTCATTGGTATCCTATTTTTGCCGCATATCCCAATCAAAGGCTTTTCTACTTATGCTATAAGTTCAAAGGCGTCTTTGACATCCATACCTATATTAATACCGAGAGCTTTTGCTTTTGCGTTTACTTTGGTAATTTTTCTGTCTTCCTTAAAATGCGTAAGCTATGTGCGCCGTTAAACCCAGCTGGTCGGATGAGGATTTGACACCATTGCTCCACCACAGATCTCTATCTTCATCTTCGTTGACATCATGTATTCTGCCCGATGTCCTGATATTCAGGTAATTTATACCGACGCCCATAGTGATAGTCTTTGAAACGATCATATCGACGCCTGTCAAAAAGTAGATGGCATCACCGTATGAATTAATGTAACCCCATAGATTGCCTGAGCGCTGTTCATGATGGTCTTTGTTATATCCTAGCGCAGGGCCCCAATCGGCCTCTCCCCTTATTTTTATTGTCAGATTTTTGTTAATATCATGCTTATAAGTTCCCCGCAAGCCTATCATATATAGATACCAATCCTGGGTAAAGCTTATGCAGTTGCCGTCCAACGGCACGGTAGTCCCCGAATCATAGTTATCCTGAACTCCATCATGGGTCATTAATGTAAACCGTTGGTACTGGAACTTGAAAAGCGGCCGCACTTCCCAGTTAGACGGCAGGCGGAGCCAATCCGAGACGTTCACGTCCGCGTCTCCGCGGAACAGTATACCGCCTCTCACGTCGCAATAGTTTCTAGAATAGTTGGTCATGTGGCTGGCTGAGCCTTCGGTGCCCCAATCCAGATCTTCCATCCATCCATTTGAATTCCGGTTCAGGGCAAACGCTGCCCTGGCTCCGACCGACCACCTCGGACTTGTCCGGCGCAGGTCAAAATTCATCCACCATACATTTACGGGAAATATCAACCGGCTGAGCGGCCTTGTAAAAGAACCACCCTCTTCGCCTATTTCATATGAAGTATTGCTTATAATGAACCGTTCCACTCCTAAGTCAAATTCCCAATTCTTCGGTATATCCAGAGTGCGTTTTTGTCCGGCAGCATTATTGCCATCTGCGCTTGCCGGTAAGGGATACTTGCCGAAAATATCGGTCATAATATCGCCCCATGTCGTCTTCTTTGAATCTACAGGATTTTCAGCAGCCAATAATACGGTTGGTAAAAAAGATAGCATAAGTGCACAGACTACTACAAAAAATTTATACATAATCCCTTTTCCCTTTCTTGTTATGTTAGTTTTATATCCTGCCACTTTTTTAAATTATCTCGGCTCAGGCTGAAAAGAAGGTTCTTCCGTATCGCCGTAAGAAGGCTCTGTTTCATCTCGATCGTTAAATTTTGGCGGCGCATCCGGGTTCGCCCAATCCGGCGACGATGGATACTGATTATGCGGCGCCTGAACACTTACAGCACCATCCTTCGCTTCGTCGGCGTAGCAACTCCCCGCCAACAACAGGCATACAATAATCAATATCAATTTCATCCGCGCCTCCCTGTCATATTTCTAGAATTTTCGGGGACGGTTCTTTTGATACTACCCCATAAAAAAACGCCGGAACGGATGAACCGCCCGGCATGCGTTACGATTTTACGTTCATGACTTGCATAAAGGCATTATAGCATCTAATTATATTAATACGCGAGAAAAATTTGAGTACGAAGACCAGTTTTTTGTAGCTCACGAGTGAGCTACAAATAGAATTATGGCTCATTAGTGAGCCGCAAACTAAGAAGCTATTTGAATGAGTTTATCAAATATAAATTTCTCGCCTTTGCTGCCGCCGCCCTCTTCTAGTGAAGAAATAATTTTTTTATCCTTTAGCCGGGTTAATATCCTTTTAGCGGTTGCCAAAGGTATGCCTGACATTTTTACAAAACTGGCGGTGTTAAATATGGGCTTCTTAAACAAAGTATCTAGGGTTTTTATGGAATATTCGGAATGAGTCGCATCGACAACACGCTGTTTTTTTATCTCATAAAGATCCAGTATCCCTTTAGCCTTAGCGCTATTTACTTTGGCCTGCTCAAGAATAGCTTTCAGGAAGAAAACAATCCATTCATTCCATGCTTTTTCTTCAGTGATAGCGCGAAGACGAATGTAATATTCTTCACGGT
>JAQTPE010000143.1 GCA_028748925.1 Candidatus Omnitrophota bacterium | reverse complement strand
GAGGACCTGAAAAACATTATCTTTTAATACACCTTCCTGTATCTTGGACTCTATGCTGGCCTTTACTTTGTCTTCCTGTCCCGTTAACGTATGTATTACGTACCAATTATGACTCATATAAAGAACGACCCCTTACCTTAATATAAGACCGATGCATCTTGACAATACTATGTCCACCATAGCTATAAACATGGCTAATAGAAGCGTCGATACTATAACAACTGTTGTGGAACCTACAAGCTCTTCCTTTGATGACCATGATACTTTCTGCATCTCCACTTTTACTTCTGTTATAAAATTTGATATCTTTTCAAAAAATTTCATATTTTTCGGCCACTCATCTCGAATCCCTTATAGCCTATAACATTCAAGCTAACATGGCAGGCCAGGAGGGATTCGGCGCCCTCCGCTTCGCTCCGGGTCGGCCACTCGTTCCGATAAACAAATGCTCCCATTCGGTCGCATTTATCGGAACTCACTTCGAATCCCTTATAGCCTATAACATTCAAGCTAACATGGCAGGCCAGGAGGGATTCGAACCCCCAACACGCGGCTTTGGAGACCGCTGCTCTAGCCGTTGGAGCTACTGGCCTGTATAGGCCTTCTCTAAAATTTTACTTCTCCTCTTTATGTAATGTTCTTTTCTTGCAAAATTTGCAAAACTTCTTTATCTCCAGCCTCGCGGTCTGCTTTTTCTTGTTCTTCATACTTGTGTAATTGCGCCTTTTGCATTCCGTGCAGGCTATTATTATAAACTCTCGGGGCATTATTGTATTATCTCCGACACAACTCCCGCGCCTACTGTATGCCCGCCTTCTCTTATCGCGAAGCGGAGTTCTTTTTCCATGGCGATAGGGATTATGAGTTCTCCTTCTATGTCAACGTTGTCGCCGGGCATAACCATTTCAACGCCCTGGGGGAGTTTTGAGACTCCTGTTACGTCAGTGGTCCTGAAATAAAACTGGGGCCTGTAACCGTTGAAAAACGGTGTATGCCTGCCGCCTTCTTCTTTGGTTAATATATATACTTTTGCTTTGAATTTCGTGTGGGGGGTGATTGAGCCCGGCTTCGCGAGTACCTGTCCGCGCTCGATGTCAGCTTTTTCAATGCCTCTTAAGAGGACTCCGACATTGTCTCCTGCCTGGCCTTCATCCAAAAGCTTCCTGAACATCTCGATGCCGGTGACTACTGTTTTCTTGGGTTTTTCAGTCAAACCGACTATGTCAACATCTTCGCCTATCTTTATGACGCCTCTTTCAACCCTGCCGGTAGCTACTGTGCCGCGGCCTGTGATACTAAAGACGTCTTCCACTGCCATCAAGAAAGGCTTATCAATGTCTCTTTTTGGCATGGGTATGTATGTATCGACCTGTTTCATGAGTTCCATGATGGGACCGCAATTCTTGCATTCGTCTTTACCGCAGCCGCAGTTCATGGCGTTAAGCGCTGAAACTCTTACTATTGGGATTTTGTCTCCCGGGAATTCGTATTTTTTAAGAAGGTCTCTAACTTCGAGCTCTACGAGGTCTAATAATTCGGGGTCATCTACCGCGTCAACTTTATTCAAGGCTACCACTATCGAGGGTACGCCTACCTGACGGGCTAAAAGAATATGCTCTCTTGTCTGAGGCATCGGGCCGTCAACAGCTGATACTACGAGTATCGCTCCATCCATCTGGGCCGAACCCGTGATCATGTTCTTTATATAATCAGCATGGCCTGGGCAGTCAACATGAGCGTAATGGCGGTTAGCGGTTTCATATTCCGCGTGATGGACGTTAATAGTAACGCCTCGTTCCTTCTCTTCAGGCGCGTTATCGATTTCATCGTAATTCCTTGCCTGGGCTAAGCCGCGGGCGGAAAGAACCTTGGTGATAGCGCTTGTGAGCGTGGTTTTGCCGTGATCTACGTGTCCTATGGTGCCGATATTTACATGTGGTTTTTTACGTTCGAATTTTTCCTTTGCCATTGTGTTTATCCCTCCGGGTTAAACTTTATCGACGGAGCTGCTGATGGGAATTGAACCCATGACCTCTTCCTTACCAAGGAAGTGCTCTGCCGACTGAGCTACAGCAGCGTAAAGCGCTGCTATCATGGTATATAGAATTAGAAATTTTACCATAAACAGCCCGTTTGTCAAGAAAAAAATTAATATTTTTTATTTATAACTTGCTTTAAAAGAATCAGGAACACCAGGACAGAAAAAATCGCTATAGTCATTATGACCGAGAACGCGTGAAAAAAACTCTGCATGGGGATTTGTACGTTCATTGAAAAGATAGAAACCACCAATGTCGGCACCATGATAGAAACAGTGACTATATTAAGCGTCTTCATCAGCACGTTCAGATTATTGCTTACAATAGACGCCCTGGCGTCCATAAGAGAGGCAAAAATATTGGAATATATCTCCGCCTGGCGGTAGCACTGGTTGTTTTCTACCAGTATATCGTCCAGGAGTTCCATCTGGTCCTGGTTAAAACCTATCTTCGGCGCGTTATTTTTCAGCTTTTCAATAAAAACGCCGTTTGAATTTATCGCGTTTAAATAATACACCACGCTTTTTTCAAGCGTAAAAAGATTCAATAGATACTTGTTTTCCATTGATACGCTGATCTTCTGTTCAAGGTCATCCGCAATCATGTTAAAAACTTTTAGATGTTCCAAAAAGTGGTAAATTGATTTATACAAAAGCTTTAATATAATATCGTAATACGAAGTTACTTTCAAAAATTGTTTTCCGTTCAGAAAAATATCAACATCCTCGGACAAGACAACGGCTATGATATCTTTAAAAACAAATACGCCTATCGTGCCTGATTTAAAAAGCAGCTGGTTCTTGCCTGAATAGTTTTTTGGAAATTTAAAAATCGCGGCTGTATGGTTTGCCTCAAACTCTAGGCGGGACAATTCGTCAGGGTCAAGCGCTGAATTCAATGTGTGCTCATCGACCTTAAGCTGATCGATAAGGAATCTTCTTTCTTTCTCGTCAGGGTTTACAAAAACAAGCACAGGGCTCGTTTCTTCCTGCGACTCTACAATTTTTTCATTTACTATCTGATAATGTTTAAGCATGGCTAAAATCCTTTTTTAATTTTTCTTTACGAATCTGGAGCTGGCGAGAGGAATCGAACCTCCAACCTATGGTTTACAAAACCATTGCTCTGCCGTTGAGCTACGCCAGCCTGTTTACTACTATATGGAGCGGGTGAACGGGATCGAACCGTCGTAGCTAGCTTGGAAGGCTAGCGCTCTACCATTGAGCTACACCCGCGAAAGCTATATGCCGAGGGGCACCCGCGAAATTTATAAAGTAAATTTCGGTGGGCAGAGAAGGATTCGAACCTTCGTAGGCGTGAACCA
>JAQTPE010000142.1 GCA_028748925.1 Candidatus Omnitrophota bacterium | reverse complement strand
GCCTGCGCTGTTTCACATCCGCAGGGACATCGTCCTTCAGGCGCGCGGACTTCGCGGGCGGACGGGGCGAATATTTGAACATGAACGCGCTCTCGAACCGTATCTCTTCCATCATCTTAACTGTGTCCTTAAAATCGCTCTCGCGCTCCGATGGGAACCCGACGATCACATCGGTCGTGATAGAGCCTCCTATGACGATCTTACGATAGGCCCGGGCCAGCTTAAGATAGCGCGTCCTGTCGTATCCCCGGTTCATGAGCTTCAATATCCTGTCCGACCCCGACTGCAGAGGCAGGTGCAGGTGTTCGCAGACCTTCTCCAGGTCTCTCATCGCCTCGAAAAGCTCCGTCGACGCGTCTTTCGGGTGGCTCGTCATGAAACGGATGCGTTCGATGTCTTTGACCGCGTTCACCTTTTCCAGCAATTTAACGAAACCTATCCCCTTATACGAATTCACATTCTGCCCCAGCAGGGTTATCTCCTTAAAACCGCGGGCCGCCAGGTCCTTTACCTCTTTAATTATATCTTTGGCGTCTCTGGAACGCTCCCTGCCCCGCACATACGGCACGATGCAATAAGAACAGAAATTATTACAGCCTTCGCCGATGGACACGAACGCCTTGAAACCGGCCTCGCGATACTCCGGGAACTTCTCCGGCCTCAGTTCATTGACTTTGTCGGCCGCGATGATGGGGCACCGGTTCTTTACAACGTCCTTTATCAGCCTCGGCAGGTCGGCCTCATTGCCCGGCCCGCATACTAGATCGACCAGAGGGACCTTTCGCAGGATACTCTCTTTGTGTTCCTGGGCCGTGCAGCCCATCAGCCCTATCACGATCCCGGGCTTTCTCTTCTTAAGCTTCTTCAAGTCGGAGATGTTGCTGAAGAGCCTGTCCTCGGCGTGCTGCCTCACGGAGCATGAATTGAACAGGATAACATCCGCCTCTTCCATGGACGAGGCTTGCTTATATCCATCCGCAAGCATCAGCCCCAGAACAAACTCCGAATCGCGGATATTCATCTGACATCCGAAGGTCTTTACGTACACACTTTTCTTAGCCATAAAGTTATCTACGGTTTATTTATTTTATAATTTTGATTTTGCTAATATTGCTCCATAACTTTCCTTCCCAGCCACCTTGATACTCTTCATATAAATATTGGACAAAATAAACACCTGGTTTATCCATGGCAAAAAATTTGCTTATATCATAGCATGATAGAGCATTGTCTATTTCATTTGGTTTTATCAACCAAAGCGCATTTTTGCTTCTCTGGCCGCCTGGGTCAAATGATAAACCCATATCCTTACTGGTGACTTTATTACCGTCTGGCATAGTCACAACTATTAAATGGTTGGGCCAAAAACCACTGTGCCACGTTATTATTTCCTCATCGCTTATATTCTTCACTATATAGTAAACCACTATGGACTCGCCGGCTTGAAATTCCATTGTTTCGGTCCAAATTTTGGCAATTAATCCATTGTTCGCCGCGCCCCACGTTCCATCGGTGTGGTTTGTATCTACTGACGAAGGAAGCTGATAATTTTCAAATACCGAATTATCAAATTGCTTGGCATATAATATATGCGTTGTAAAGACCACACAAACAAAAAAAATTATTATCTTTTTCATCACTTTTCTCTATAAATATCTTCCATAAAATCTATTTCCCTGAGCGCCTGTTGATACACCGCCGTTTTGGTCAATCCAATGATATGAATGATAGGAAATATTTTCCTGGCCATCTATAATTCCAACAATTTGCGCGATAAACGGTGGAGGTCGGGATTTGCAAGAGCCAATACCTTTTTCTTTACGGCGCGGGAAAAATATTCCTTTTCCGTTTTAGTAAAGACTTCTCCTTTCAATTTTTTCAAAAACAACTCTTTCTGCTTAGGTGAAAAAACCTGCGACATAGCATATTCAAGACCCATTTCGTCCTTAGCCGATAGAAGATCGTGCAGGCCTTCTGTCTGTTTCCGGAAATAGATAGTTACAACAGACTTTAACCTTTCGGATGACATCATACGCCCGCCGACATTTAGCTCTTCGTCTTTTTTAAGTGCCGTTAGAAATGCTTCATATTCTTTTTTCTTCTCAGGGCCAAGTAAATCATATAAAGAATCACTCCATGAAAATTTCATGTTGAGATTCTTGTAAAGAGCAAGAGACATGGCTACCAAACTCGATAATAAGAGCTTATCAAGCACTTTTTTAAGCAACGCTACGGTCTTGCTATAATCGAAAAGTCCTTTTTCGGCACTTGTCGCAAGCACAACAGGAAATCCCTCCCAAAAACGGAGGTCTTTAGATTGTACGACATCGGCCAGGGTAAGGTTAGCGTCCTCAGCCTCTTTCGTCTCAAAGAGAGGAAAACCCAATTTTCTCAAACGCTTTAAAAGGTCTTTATCTTTCATGGCGTAAACTTTTCCTTATTTATAAGTTTTTTGAAATATTCAAGATTTTTTAGGACTCTATCTTCCGAAACGTCATAGGAGGCCGTTTCGTTGAAACGCTCGGTAAGCATTCCTATATCTATCTCCTTAGCTTTTGCCCTCATAAGCATCAAACAATCTTCCATATCAACGCCTGTTCCTCTAAAGAGCTTACTTATAATGATGTCATAATAATTAAGTACTCCCAGATAGATGTAAGTAAGTTCTTTTACCGGAATATTGTTACCTATATCTAGGGGTGATTCCAATAATTCAGTCGTATGAACACGCTTCCCGGGAAATAAATCAAACATAAAACCATCGTCTCTTGCCCATCCTGCGCCGCTTGCGCTCTTATACCCAAGATCTTTCAATGTCTTTATAAGGTAACGGCATTCTTCGGTTACAGGCACAAGAAGGTCGATATCTTTTGTCGATGGTTTAACATCTAAAAGTGTAAGCGCAGTACCACCACAAGCAATGAGGTGAACCTTTCTTTTAAGAAAGCCGTTCCATATGCCAAGTCGATCCAATAATCCTGTTTTATCTATTCTATATTCCATACAATTCGTTGTATTGTTTTATACAATTCTATGTACTAAAGTATACAATATAAGTGCTATTTTGTCAAGCCTTATAAATTACATGCCGCTACTGTCTCGCTACAATCTATTTCACCGCGACGACGAGCATCTCGAAATCTTCGGGCGTTAGCTTATCTTTTCTCGAATATGCGCCCAGCTTGGCCCCGAAAATATCTATCTTCTTATAACCAAGGGTTTTTAAAAGCCAGCTTATCTCGATGGGAACATAATAGCGCTCATTGCTTTTGAGTTCTCTTTTATTCCCGGAGTCATCTTCAAAAACTGTTGTATTATGGTCTCGGAAAGTCATCAGATCGAAGGAGCACTTTTTACATTGGGATTGGCCTTCTTTCTC
>JAQTPE010000141.1 GCA_028748925.1 Candidatus Omnitrophota bacterium | reverse complement strand
AGCGCCTCACCCAGCTTAAACTGCGCCTCTTCCGAGAATTTACCATACGGGGCATTCTCAACGATCTTCTTGAATATTTCGACAGCGCGGTCGAGAGGGGCCATTATATCCGTGCCAAGAACCTTGGGGCCCGGTTTACTGAGATACAAATTCGCTATCGCGAACTCCCGCGCAAGTATCTCTTCGGTATTAGCTATGTGCGGAAAATTATCGATAGCTTTCTGGTAATTCTGGTATGCCAGGTAGTACTTATTCATATTCTCGTAGCAGAGGCCCACATAATACTGAGACTTGGAAGCGTATTCGGAAAATTCATACTGCTTGGCGAGTTTCTCAAATTCGGTCGCGGCCCTCTGAAAGTCCTTGGCGTCATAGAAACTCATCGCCCAATCAAACTGTTCTTTGGGACTGTCTTTTACCGCGTATTTGGGGTTTGTAAACTTCTTGGTTTCCGGGGTCCATATCCAGTATGCGTCGGCAAGACCGTAGAATACTGATATGCTTAATAGGGAAAACAATGTTATGGCAAAAATATATTTCTTTATCATAGAGAGGAGTGAATTATACCATGCGGGGCTTTGCAGGTCAAAGAAAAATGCTGCAGGGGCTTAAAGGCCCTCTTCTCTTAAGCGGTTCACGTAATCCGTGATAATGATCCTGTCCTCTTTGGAGATCTCCAGGAACTGATTACCGAGTTCATATTGCTCTCCGGAAGAGAGTTTGCGTATCCAGGCCACTTTTGAAATAGCTTTGATCGACCTTTGTACCGTCGGTAAAGTTATTTCCACGACGAGCCGGCACGCTAAAGATATAAACTCATTCGTCTTAAAACTGACGCCGCCGGCACCTATATCTCTGGTAATAGACCCCATCGGAACAGTGGCTGTTTTAAGATTTTTATAACGTAGCGGGAGGTTGGAATCCACCCGCTGAAAACGGCGCTTCTCTACCATATTATCAGTGCGCGTCTCCATCGTCTATTTTTGCCTTTCTTTTTTTTAAAACTGTTATAATAACAGTATATATTATTTCCCGTTGACGCAACTATATCACATGATATGCGATTTGTCAAGGTAAAGTATAAAAAAGTTAGTTCTTTTGGCAAAATGGCGCCACTTTGAAGCTCATCCCATCGGAAATTATGATTATCGCGCCCTGTCTTTTTGTTTCATAATTAACCAAGTCGAGGGAATCTATCAATGCCTGCGTCTTCCTGGATATCTTAGAAAATCTATACCTTCCTCCGTTGCTCGTTACAGATGCTTGCGGTGAAATGATGTCAAAAAATCTTTTCGCCATTACATTATTTCCTATGTCTCCGCCGTGATGCGGTATCTTGATTATATCCGATTTCAAAAGCTCGCCGTATATCATGATCCGTTCCATTGCCCTGCTCGAGATGTCCGCGCAAAAGAGGGCGCTAAAATCGTTGTAAATCATTTTTAACACAATGGAGTTGTCGTTGGAGTCGTTACCGCGACCGGACCGGGCCGGATTTAACACGAATAACTTCGCATCGCCAAAACCGGTTATCTCGTCTCCGTCATTGACGACTATCCTGCGTATCCCGTTCTTCCTGATAATATCAATATATTTTTCGTATAAAGCCATATCAGCGTATGACGGTTTACCGTTATCGATTACACAGCCTACTTTAAAATTTTCCAAAATATAGAATAGTCCGCCGATATGATCTTCATGAAAGTGAGTGACCACTACGGCGTCAAGCCTTCGTATCCCGTTATTCCACAAGTACGGCGCCACTACGGATTTCCCCATATCCGCCATCCCTTCTACGCCGCCGGAACCTCCGTCCACAAGCATCGTACCTCGGACCGGAAATTGCACTATAGCAGAATCGCCTTTACCCACATCGAGAAATGTTATCCTTAACTCTTTAACCGGGCGGCCAAGATCCCGTGTCCACACGAATATATTCACCGTTATCAGCGCCGCTATAAGAATATATTTTCTCTTTTTTGCGAATAATATATATGTCAAAAAAACGTAGTATACGCAAATGAAAAAGAGCGACGGCGCCGGAATTCTTATATGAGATAGGGGTATCCGAGCGAATAGATGGTTCATATAAAAAGTCACATGCGTCAGCACGGAGAGGAGCTTCCCCGTCCAACCCAGTAAGAAGACAGCTCCGATAAATTTTAAAAACATGAATACGAACGACGCTATTATCAGGACAAACAACGCGGGTACTATAACCAGATTCGCCAATACGGCTATCGGCGATACAATATTAAAGTATCTGGCGACGATCGGAAAGACGCCTACGGACGCTGCCAGGGATACGGCGGCGCTTTTGATAATATAATTCGTCTTTTTACCGAATAACCCCTCTATCCTGGGCGCAAATAACACTATACTGATAACGGAAATGAATGAGAGTTGAAAGCTCGGATCAAAAAGCTCTTTGGGGTTTGCAAGAAGTATCAAGAAGGCCGCCAGGGACAGCGAATTCAATATGTCCGATTCCCTGTTTATAATATATCCTAAGGACGCTATTGCGAATACCATTGTCGCCCTCACTACCGGAGGCGATGAGCCGGCAACAAAGCAATAGAATATAATGGCAAATGATGTAAAGGCAAGATTCAGCCTCTTACTTATGCCGAGAAATCTGAATATCACAAGGAATATTCCGGCTACAAGCGCTACATGGAGACCGCTGATAGCTATGACATGCACCGTCCCCGTATTCACAAAGTCATCGGTAACCGAATTATCGAGCTCGGATCTCTCGCCTATAAGTATCGCTTTGAGAAATCCGCTGTAGCGTCTATCCGTATAGCGCGTTATAGCGTCTCTTATATCGCGCCTGACACGGTATGCCCAATTTATTACCGGATTAACGCGGCCGCCGCCCAATACCTTAACAGAACGATCTCCGTTCACAGAAATGGCCGCATATATATTCCTCATCCTGAGGTATCGCGAATAATCGAATAGCCCCGGATTTTTAAGGCTTTCCGGCCTGTAGAGCGAGCCGACAAGAATCACCTCTCTGCCGAAGCTTAAATTATCCGGTTTCTTATCGGAATAGAGATCTGTCTTTACCAGACCGCTCGCGCCATACCATACACAAGGCAGGCTTCCGTCTTCACAAGGGCTTTGACCAGGAGATAAGCCTGTGCTGCGGCCGACAGCACTCACTTTTAATGTAAACGTCGTCTTTTCCTTGCCGTAAAAAGCTTTCTTTGTAAAAGGGTCGTCGATAATTACACCTTTAACAATAACCTTAGGATCTTCTTCCGAAGTAAAATTGACTATATGATTTTGAGGCAGGACATTGTAATTTTGATAATATGCGGTACCGAAAAACAGTATGGCTATATAGAGAAAAAGATGAGACAGGATATTTCTATGTGTTGTGGATAAACAACGCGCCCTTGCTT
>JAQTPE010000140.1 GCA_028748925.1 Candidatus Omnitrophota bacterium | reverse complement strand
GCAAACGCCATGCTCTTCAGGTTCGCCCGGAAGATAGCCATAAGTTTTGAGGAGACAAAAAGATATCTCGGTTTGTACGTCCGGAAAGCCATATTCACAGGCAATCCAATAAGGGCGTCACTTTTGAAAGACGATAAGGACGGAAGTATAAAAAAATTGGGTCTCGATCCGCGAAAATTCACGATACTTGTCATAGGAGGCAGCCAGGGCGCTCATAATTTAAACAAAGCTTTCCTTAAATCGTTATCGAAGATAGATGAAAATTTAAGGCGCGCCCTGCAGATAATACATATAACCGGCGTTACCGATTACGGATGGGCGAGCGTCGCTTACAGGGAATTATCCGTCGAACATCGCGTGCATTCATTTTTGGACAGGATAGAGGAGGCTTACAGCGCCTCAGATCTTATAGTGACAAGAAGCGGCGCGTCCGCGATATTCGAGATAGCGTATTTCGGCAGGCCCATGATACTTATCCCGTACCCGTTTGCCCTGAGCCACCAATCCGAGAATGCGCGGGTATTCTCCGCCGAAGGCGCGGCGATAGAGATCGATGAAAAGGATCTCTCTCCTGATATTATGAAAGAGAGGATAGAGGGGCTCTTAAAAGACAGGAATAAGTTATCTGAGATGGGAAGATCCGCCAGGCGTATGAGCGTGCCGGATTCATCGCGCAGTTTGGCGCAGGCGGTATTAAATATCAGAAAGAGACGGTAAAATTGATATTAGAGAAGAGCAATATACACTTCATAGGTATCGGCGGGATAGGTATGAGCGGTATAGCGCTCGTTCTTTTGAAGATGGGCTATAGGGTGTCGGGTTCGGACCTGGTATCGAATAATCTTACGGAAAAATTGATTAGAGAGGGAGCCAGGATAAACTTTGGACATCTCCATGATAATATTCTTCCTGATACGGAAGTTGTCGTCTATTCCTCATCGATAAATGATTCGAATTCGGAAATCCGGGAGGCGCATAGGCGGAATCTCCTTATTGTAAAGAGAGCCCAGGTGCTCGCGGAGTTATTGAACGGCAAAAAGGGGATAGCCGTTACCGGGACGCACGGAAAGACGACTACAAGTTCTCTTATATCCGTGATGCTCGAGAGATGCGGCCTCGATCCTGTCGCGATGATAGGCGGAGAAGTGGAACTGTTCAAAGGGAACTCAAAATATGGCACAGGAGAATACGTTGTCGCGGAAGCGGATGAGAGCGACGGCTCGTTTCTGTATCTAAAACCATATTACTCCGTGATAACGAACGTGGAGATGGAGCATATAGATTATTATAAAACGCTCGAAGACGCTATAGACGCTTATGCCGCTTTCGCTAATAATACAAAGAGAGGCGGATGTCTCTTTTATAACGCCGAAGATGAGAATGTCAAAAGAGCGCTGAAAAAATTCAACGGCAATAGAGAGAGCTTCGGATTTTCAAAAGCAGCCGATATATATCCCCATGAGATAATGATGAATGAATTTTACACATCCTATGTATGTGTCTACAGGAATGAGATCATCGGCAGGGTATCTCTACGTATCCCGGGCAGGCATAATGTACTGAATAGCCTTGCCGCCATACTTACAGGATTCAAACTCGGAATTCCATTCGAAAATATATGCCGCTCCATACAGGATTTTACAGGAACCAAAAGACGATTTCACCTCAGGGCGGATGTCGACGGAATTATGTTGATAGACGATTACGCGCATCACCCTACCGAAATACGGGCGGTATTGGATGCATGCAAAAACTGGAAGGAGAGAAGGGTTATAGTAGTATTCCAGCCGCACCGCTATACGAGGACCAAATTTCTCGCAGAAGAATTCGGCAGATGTTTCAAAAGAGCCGATAAATTGATACTTACGGATATCTATGCAGCCAGCGAAGAGCCTATAGACGGTGTTTCCGTCAAAAATATTTATGATAGAGTGAGACTGCACGGTCCCAATGATGTTACTATGATGAACAAAGATAGCATTGTCCGGCATATCATGGATATAAAGAAGCGCGGTGACATGATAGTCGTATTGGGAGCGGGCGATATAAAAGAGATAAGCGATGAACTTTCCGAGAGACTTAATAAAAGGTAATATAATACCGGGTGAGAGGCTGGGGCCGCACACGTCCCTCAGGATCGGCGGTCCGGCGGCTATATGGGCCGAGCCCCGGGATATGAGGGACCTCAAGAAGATAGTGGTATTTGCCGGAGAGAACCGTATACCCATGTTTGTAATTGGCGGCGGGACAAATGTGTTGGCAAGAGACAAAGGCTTTAAAGGCATAGTGATACATTTGGGCTCGAGCGCTTTCAAAAATATCAGGATAGCCGGTACCACGGTAAGGGTGGGCGCGGGGTATAGCGTTCCGGCATTGGTCAGATTATGCTGCGGCGAGGGATTGAGCGGGATAGAGTCGCTTATCGGGATACCCGGCACAGTGGGTGGAGCCATATGCATGAATGCCGGCGGTTCGTCGAGCCCGTTATATAAGAATATAGGGGATTATGTCTCTAGTCTGAAAGTTATGGATAATAAAGGTAACGTAAAGACGCTCAATAGGAAGGCATTGTCGTTTGGTTACAGATCCTCAAATCTTTCAGAGTATATAATAATCGAATCCGATCTTGAGTTGGGCAAAGAAGAGAAATCGGCTCTTAAATCGAGATGTTCGAAATTTCTCAGGCTAAAGAAGGATAAACAGGTTCTCGATGGCCTGAGCGCCGGCTGCGTATTTAAAAATCCAAAAAATTCTCAATTTACTACGGGGCAGATGATCGAAATGCTGGGATTGAAAGGACATATAATTGGCGGCGCCCAGGTTTCCCGGAAGCACGCTAATTTCATAATTAACAGGGGTCGGGCCAGTTGCGAGGATGTTCTTAAACTTGTGAATATGATAAGTAAGAAAGTAATGGATAATTATAATATCTCGCTTGAACTCGAGATCAAAATTATATAGTTAGCTGAAAGCCGGCGGCTGATAGCCGATAGCGAAAGGGATTATGATGAAGAGAAAATTTGGCAGAATAGGGGTTTTGGCCGGAGGCCCATCTAACGAGAGGGAGATAAGCCTGCGTTCCGGAAGGGCGGTACACGATGCGCTCCTTGGAGAAGGACTCGATTCCATATTCCTTGATGTGAAGAACAATATAGATGAGATCATAAAAAAGAGCTGCATAGATGTTGCCTTTATAACGCTTCATGGAAGATTCGGGGAGGACGGCACCGTACAGAGGATGCTTGAAGACGCGGATATCCCTTATACCGGTTCGGGAGTCGAAGCGTCCCTGTCCGCGCTGGATAAGGTAACATCAAAAGACATTTTTATCAAAAACCGTATTCCTGTCCCGAAGCACATTGTGTTAACCCGTGAAAATTCTCATATATACGATTGTGATAAACTTGGTATG
>JAQTPE010000139.1 GCA_028748925.1 Candidatus Omnitrophota bacterium | reverse complement strand
GGCGGATATACGATACCTCCCGATGGTTATTTCGCGGGCCTCAAAGAGATATTGGACCGTTATAAGATATTGATAGTGGACGACGAGATACAGATGGGATTCTTCAGGACCGGGAAACTCTGGGCCATAGAACATTTCGGGATAACGCCCGATATAATTGTTTTTGCCAAGGCTCTCACCAACGGCCTGAACCCTCTTTCGGGAGTCTGGGCCAAAGAGCGTCTGATATCGCCGAAGGTCTTCCCTCCGGGATCCACGCACTCGACATTTTCATCGAACCCTCTCGGCACGGCGGTGGGCCTGGAGACCATGAAACTCATAGAGGAATCGGACTTTGCCGCCCTGATACCGAAAAAAGGAAAGTACTTTATCTCCAGGCTGAAGAGCCTGCAGAAGAAGCATCCCGAGATCGGGAATGTGGACGGCCTCGGGCTCGCGCTTCGGATCGAGATGTGCCAGAAGGACGGATATACGCCGAACAAAGCCCTCACCGACGCCATAGTCGATATAGGATTGAGCGGCAGGCTGTCATCCGGAGGTAAGACGCGCGGCCTGGTGCTCGATGTCGGAGGATATTACAAGAACGTCTTTACGCTGGCGCCGTCATTCTATATAACGGAGAAAGAGATGGACCTCGGAGTGGAATTATTCGAAGAGGCCCTGACAAAAGCCAAAGATTCACTGTAGTTTACCGCGCAAAAAAGGAGGAAATTCATGGCGATCATAGGGCTTGCGGTCATTACGGCAATAGTCATATTTTTATTAGGTATCAGGATAGTCCGTCCTACACATAGAGGCCTGATCGAGCGGCTCGGTAAATATAATCGTTTTGCCAATATGGGTTTTAACTGGATCATTCCCGTGATCGAGGTCCTATACCAGGTCAATATAACGGAACAGATGGTGGACGCCGAACCCCAGGAGATAATCACCAACGATAACCTGAATGCCAAGGTCGATGCCCAGGTATATTTTAAGGTAAAGGACGATGAGGCGAGTGTTAAAAACTGCCAGTACAGCGTGAATAACTACCAGTACCAGATAGTGAACCTGGCCCGCACGACCTTAAGGAATATAATAGGTACGCTCACCCTTAAGTCCGCCAACAGCGAGCGGGGCAAGATCAATGCCGAACTGCACAAGACGCTTTGCGAGGAGACCTCGAGCTGGGGGCTGGAGATAGTGAGGACCGAGCTGAAAGAGATCGATCCGCCCAAAGATGTCCAGGAGACGATGAATAAGGTAGTCAAGGCGGAGAACGAAAAGATATCAGCGATAGATTTTGCTACGGCCACCGAGACCGCCGCCGACGGGCAGAAGAGGGCGGAGATCAAGAAGGCGGAAGGCATAAGACAGGCGTCGATCCTGCAGGCGGAGGGACAGCGCCAGGCTCGCATCCTGCAGGCGGAGGGTGAGAGCGAAGCGATAAAATTAGTGAATGAGGCCGCGGAGAAGTTTTTTGTCGGCAATGCGCAGACCTTAAGGAAACTGGAGGCGGTGGAAAAGTCGCTCAAGGACAACGCGAAGATAGTCGTTCCGGCTAATACGGAACTGGTGAATGTGATAGGCGAGATGGCCGGGATATTACCGGTAAAGAGATCCTCTTGATAACCCGGATCAGAAAATATTTTGTAGCGGGACTCATCACGATATTGCCGCTGGCTCTGAGCGTATATATCCTCTTTGTGCTGTTCAAGTTCATCGACAGTATCCTGGGAAGATACCTTAATGTTTACCTGAAGGGCCTGTTAGGTTTCTATATTCCCGGATTGGGCCTGATACTTTTTCTCGCTATAATATTCCTGTTCGGGATATTGAGCATACATTTTTTCGGCGCGAGCCTGCATCTGTTTCTCGGCAGGGCGCTCGCCAGGTTCCCGCTCTTAAGGTATATATATCCGTCCATAAAGAAAGTATTTGAATTTGTATTCTCGGATAGCAGACTCGGATTCAAAAAAGTGGCATTGATAGAATATCCGTCGAAGGGGATATGGTGCCTGGGTTTCATAGCCAATGACGGATACGCCGAGGCCGAAGAGAAGACGGGAAAAAAGTTTTATAATATTTATGTGCCGTCGGTCCCGAATCCTACTACAGGCTACTTCTACTTTATTCCGAAAGACGAGGTGATAATGCTCGATATCGGGATAAAAGAGGCGATGAGGCTCGTTATGTCGGGCGGCCTGTTGAACCCGGCGGACTTTATTAAAGAGACTAAAATATAGGAGTTGAGATTTTACATATGTCGAAAAAATTGCCTTTTTTGAAGACGAGCGGCCGGAGGATAGTGGATGAGTCGGGCAGGAAGATAATCCTGAAGGGTGTAAATCTCGGCGGTTGGCTAATGATGGAAGGATATATGTTCGGCGGCAGGAATATCCCCGAACATGATTTCAGGAACTCTTTCTCTTCGGCGCTCGGCAAAGAGGCCATGGATGATTTTACGAGGTCGTTCCGCGACTCTTTTATCCGGGAAGACGATATCAGTATAATAAAGAGTTGGGGAGCCAACTGCATAAGGCTGCCGTTCAACTACCGGTTGATAGAACCGGAGGAGAGGCCCTACGGCCTGAATGAGGAGGGGCTGAGCTATCTGGACAAAGCGGTCGGATGGTGTGAAAAGCACGGCATATATTGCATACTCGATCTTCATGCGGCGCCGGGCGCGCAGAACGACGCGTGGCATTCCGATTCTTATGGCAAACAGGAGCTATTCTTAAACGAGGCCAATAAGGACCGCTACCTGAGATTATGGTTCTTTCTCGCGGACCGGTACAAAGATGTGAGCGCCGTAGCCGGCTACGATGTATTGAACGAGCCCGTTGTGGGCATCCTGGAAGAGAACCAGGTGAGGAGTCTTTATGAAGACGTCACCAAAGAGATACGCGATACCGATAAGAAGCATATAATATTTTTGGAAGGGAACCTCTGGGCGCAGAGGCTCGAGTTTTTAGGCAGGCCCAAAGACGGCAATACCGCGTACAGCATACATTGCTATGCGCCGCTCGATTTTACGCACAACTTCGAACCGGACATGCGCTATCCCGGCAGAGCCTATAAAGTGATGTGGAACAGGAAGAAGCTCGATTTCATGGCAAAGGCTTACGATGATCTTATGAAAAAAGTCCAGGTGCCATTATTCCTGGGAGAGTTCGGAGTGAACGCGCGCGGCGGTAATTACGGCGAAGATGAATGGGTGCGTGATATACTATCAGTGGCTGAAAAGTACGGCATAAGCTGGACCTATTGGAATTACAAAACGATAGCGAATTACGCGTATCCCGATGGAATATACAGGTATACGGAGAACCCCGCATGGGTCAATAGACAGGGGCCTGTAGCGGGATTGGAGACATTCGCATCCGTATGGCCTAAGGAGAAAGGGAGCATGATCTACTCCTGGCGGACGGAGAATTTTAAACGCAACGATAATATATTTTCGGTCTTAAAGAGCTTTTTGTAAGATT
>JAQTPE010000138.1 GCA_028748925.1 Candidatus Omnitrophota bacterium | reverse complement strand
TTCAGGAATCTAAAATTCTTTTCTAAATTGCTATAAGGTGTCAGAATTTTTAACAGTCGCTCCAGGCGGCACACACAAAAGTTCCGCCTTTCGATGAGAGAGAAAAATTATAACTAGAGTAGCGCAGGCGGACCTTGCGGGGTACCGCCTGAAGCGGCGTCAAATAATTTTTACACCTTATGGCGGTATAGCAAAAAATTTAAATTCCTGAAAGAAGTTAAATTTTTGTAAAAATTATGCCGAATAAATTTGGATGCCCAATCCAAATTTATGTCCGCGGAAGGCGGGCCCCGCAAGGTCTGGCTGAGGATTGAGGCAAAAAAATACACAGGAGATATGATGAGAAAGAGGACGAAGGCTAGGGAATACGCGCTGCAGATATTATACGCTGTGGATATAACTAAGGACGATCCCGCGGAATGCGTTCAGCGTTTTTGGGAAGGCAACGAAGAGTCGTCGGCTGAAGTGAAAAAATTTACCGCCGGTCTTGTTATCGGAGTATCCGATAACAAGAAAGAGATCGATAAGATGATAATAAAATATACCACGAACTGGCAGCTTGACAGGATGGCCGTGATCGACAGGAACGTCCTGCGGTTTGCCGTCTACGAGCTTCTCCATACTAAGGATATCCCGCCGAAGGTTTCGATAAACGAAGCGATCGATATAGCAAAGAAATTTGGAGGGCCCGACTCCGGCAAATTTGTGAACGGCGTCCTTGATAAGATAAATAAGACGGAGCGCAAAGGATCCGAATGAACCAGACTAAGTACGCGGACCTGCACGTCCATACATTTTATTCCGATTCCACCTTCTCCCCCGAAGAGGTCGTCTCCTGCGCTAAAGAGAAGGGTCTTGCCGCAATAGCTATATGCGATCATGATACCGTGGATGGTATAGATCCCTGTATGGCCATAGGCCGGGAGAAGGGCGTGGAAATAATACCCGGGATAGAGATGTCGGTGGAAAAGATAGACGCGGAGATCCATATATTGGGATATTTCATAGACTGGAAACAGGATTGGCTGCGCAAAAAACTGAAAGATATCCAGGATTCGAGGGTGGAGCGCCTCTTTGTTATAATAGAGAAGTTGAAGGCCGCGGGCGTAAAGATAGAAGCCGAAGAGGTGTTCAGGATAGCCGTTAATAAATTCTCAGTGGGCAGGCTTCATGTCGCCAAGGCTATGCTGTATTCCGGGGCAATAAAAAACTTAAGAGAGGCTTTTGAAAAATATATAGGATTTGCGAAACCATGTTATGTTCCTTATACCAAATTGTCGCCGGAAGATACTATAGGGCTCATATTGAAAGCCGGCGGAGTGCCGGTGATAGCGCACCCGGCCCTTATAGGAAATGACAAATACATAAGCGAATTCATGGATCACGGCTTGAGAGGCCTGGAGGTCTATCATACAGATCATAAGCCCCATATCTCTAAACGATATGAAGCTATGGCAAAGGAGCTGGGCCTTACTATGACCGGCGGATCCGATTGTCATGGAATGGGTAAAGGAAGAATTCTCATGGGAACCGTTCGCGTACCGTATGAACTCGTGGAGAAACTTAAGGAAGAAGCAAAAAAGATAAAAAGAGGGGAGTGTTACCCGCCGGATCTATTATGAATATTCATGAAAGATATATGCGTTTAGCCATAAAGCTCGCGAGGAAAGCCGAAGGCAGGACCAGCCCTAATCCTGTAGTGGGCGCCGTAATAGCCAAAGATAATAAGATAACAGGTAAAGGCTATCATAAGAGAGCCGGACTGCCTCACGCTGAAATAAACGCTTTACGCGCCGCGGGATCAAGAGCGAAAGGCGCTACGCTTTATGTTACTTTAGAACCATGCGATCATTTCGGACGGACCCCTCCCTGCACGGCCGCCATCATAAAGAGCGGTATCAAACGGGTCTTTGTCGCCATGAGAGATCCAAATCCTGTAAATAGCGGCAGAGGTATCGGAAAATTGAGAAGGCATGGCATAGAGACGAGAGTCGGCCTTCTTGCCGGGGAAGCTGCGGACATGAACAGGCCTTATATAAAATTTATAACTAAGAGGATTCCGTTTGTGACCGTAAAGGTTGCCCAGAGCCTTGACGGCAAGATCGCTACCAGGACGGGCGACTCGAAATGGATATCGTCCGACGACTCCCGGCGTTATGTTCACGAATTGAGGAGCAGAGCGGATGCTGTGATGGTCGGCGCGAATACCGTCACAAGAGACGACCCCATGCTTTTGAGCGGATTACGCGGCAAACAACCTGTCAGAGTGATCGTCGGCGGCAGATCGGCTCTCCCATCAAACGCGAAGATCTTCTCAGACACGCATAAGGCTCCGGTTATATTAGTGAGACCCTCTGGGCGTTTCGAAAAAAAAGTGAATCTGAAAAGATTACTGGCGGCGCTGGCAAAAAGAGGTATAACAAATATTCTTGTGGAAGGCGGCGGTGAATTGATAGCGGGACTGGTTAAAGAGAAACTGGTGGACAGGTTTCTCGTATTCATAGCCCCAAAGATAGTTGGCGGCCGGCTGGCCAAGACAGCGGTAGAAGGAAGCGGGATAGAAAAGATAAAGGATGCGCTTGGTCTAAAAAATATGTCTGTGAGAAGATTCAAGGAGGATATATTGATAGAGGCGCAGGTATAATAATGTTCACAGGGATCGTAAAAGAGCTTGGTAAGGTTCGCCGGATATCCGGACTGGGCGGAATGTATAAATTGTCCATCGAGGTAAAAGATGTCGCGGACGGATTGAATATAGGGGATAGCGTCTCCGTTAACGGCGTCTGCCTGACATTGACCGGCAAAGATAAAAATCTTCTCGATTTCGATGTCATGGGCGAGACTTTCAATAGGACGAATATTTGTAAGCTCATACACGGTGAGTCCGTTAACCTGGAGGGCGCTCTGAAAGCGGGAGATCCGTTTGGAGGCCATTTTGTCACAGGGCATGTAGATTGTGTAGGGAAGATAAGGGAGATAAGACGCGCAGGCGATGGTTATTCTATAGAAGTTACTTTTCCGGAAAAATATAAAAAATTGGTGGTTGAAAAAGGCTCCATTACTATAGACGGTATCAGCCTTACCGTCGGCGCCGCCGGTGATAACAGGGCCGTAGTCCATATAATACCTCATACGCTTAAAATTACGACCCTGGGATCCAGGAGGGCGGGCGACGGGGTAAATATAGAATTCGATATAATAGGTAAATATGTTCTTGGTTTTACCAAATAGATTTGAAAAAGCCGTTTTTTCATGGTATATTCTATCTTAAGAGGAGGTCTTAAGGATGATGAAGAGACTGTTTTTAGCTGCAGTTGTATTGTCGTTGATCGTAATTTCGGCAACTCCGGCTTTTTGCGATGGACCCATTACGAAATTGGGCAGAGGCATATGTAATATGGTGACTTTCACATTGGAGGTTCCGGAACAGATATCCAGAGTTAATAATTCGGACGGACCTTTTGCCGCCAGCACCGTAGGGGTATTGAAAGGCTTCGGATCGGCTGTC
>JAQTPE010000137.1 GCA_028748925.1 Candidatus Omnitrophota bacterium | reverse complement strand
TATCACCTGAAGAGGAGCGATGCCGTTAGACTGTATCTGCTTCGAAAAATGTTTGGGTATGACCATTATGATCATGGCTTTTCCCTTATCAACGAGATGTTCCATGACCGGATAGTTGTCGTAATAACCCATTATATTGAAGTATTTTGAAAGTTTGAAATTATCCAGGAAACGCATGGATGTTTGCGAGCCGTCCTGATTCCACACTGCCATCGGTATATTGTCTATATCGAGGGAAAGGGCATACCCGAACAGGACCAGCAATAACATCGGAATGAAGAATGCCATCGCGAGGCTCCTCGGGTCACGCCATATCTGTATGAACTCTTTATTGAATATCGCCCGCGTTCTTCGTAAATTCATACGGGATGTTCCTTGTCATAATCTTCGATCAATGAAACGAATACGTCCTCGAGCGACGCCTTTATTTTCGCCATCTTGTAACTTTTGAGACCTTCTCTTTCGAATAATTTCGTTATTAACGGTATCGTCTTTTTGGCGCTGGGGCTTACCACATGGATCGTGCTGCCGAAAAGCGCGGACTCTTTTATGCCCTCTACGGAAGAGAGCCTTTCCGTCCACTCTTCCGGTTCGTCTACACGTATCTGAATGATCTCATCTCTCATGAATTTTGTCTTCATCTCTTCAGGCGTACCCATCGCTATTATCGTGCCTTTATAGATGAGCGTCATCCTGTCGCAGTTCTCCGCTTCGTCCATATAGTGAGTCGTGACGAATACGGTTACACCCTGTTTGGCCAGACCTTTTATGATGCCCCAGAAATTTTCCCTCGTTATCGGGTCTACCCCTGATGTCGGCTCATCCAGAAATATTATCCGCGGCTTGTGTATCAGAGAGCATCCGAGCGCCAGACGCTGCTTCCATCCCCCCGAAAGCGTCTTTGTGGCGTTCGATCTGAACGCCTCTATACCCGCCAATTTGATTATCTGCTCTTTTCTTTCATCCCGGTCATGCCTGGAGAGTTTGTATATGCCCGCGTAAAAATTTATATTCTCTTCCACCGTCAAGTCGTCATACAAAGAAAATTTCTGTGACATGTATCCGATATTCTCTTTTATCTTCTCCTGCTCATTCTTTATATCGAACCCGCCTACCGTACCGGTGCCGGAAGTCGGCGTGATGATACCGCAAAGCATCCTTATAGTGGTGGATTTACCCGCGCCGTTGGGGCCAAGAAAACCGAATATCTCGCCCTTCCTGACGTCAAAGTTTATCCGGTTCACCGCGGTAAAGGCGCCGAATTTCTTTTCCAGATTTTGTACGCTGACCGCTATGCCTTCGTTGCTCAAGCCGCCGCCTCATATTCTTTTATTATCTCTATGAAAGCCTTTTCAAGAGTGTCCGCCTTCTTCTCGGCCTTTATCGCCTCCGGCGTGTCGCATCTCAAGAGCTTTCCTTTATGTATAAGTCCGATCCTTTTGCATCTTTCGGCTTCGTCGAGATAAGATGTGGAGAAGAGTATCGCGACCCTCTCTTTCAATAGCTGGTAAAGTATGCCCCAGAAGTCCCTTCTCGATACGGGATCAACGCCGTTAGTGGGTTCGTCGAGAAACAATACCTTTGGCGTATGTATGAGAGCGCACGCCAACCCAGCCTTCTGCTTCATGCCGCCCGAAAGCTTTCCCGCGAGGCGGTCCTTGAACGGCGTCAGTCCGGAAAAGCCAAGGAGCTCTTTTATCTTTCCGTCCCTTTCGCTTCCCGGCCTTACGCAATAGACGTCAGCGTAAAAATTTATGTTCTCCATTACGGTGAGATCTTCGTAAAGACCGAATCTCTGGGACATGTACCCTATATTATCTTTCAGAAGTTCCGCCTCTTTCACGATATGCCTATTGTATACCCATGCCTCGCCTGAGGTAGGCTCCATTATACCCGTCAACAGTCGCATGGTGGTGGTCTTGCCGGCCCCGTCGGGACCGACGAGGCCGAATATCTCGCCCTCTTCGACTTCTATATTAAGATTATTTACCGCGATGAGATCGCCGAACGACCTGGTAAGATTGACTGTTTTTATGGAAGGCATAATATTATTTATTCCACCGCCGCGGTGTGTTATTGCCGGTCTATATAGGCGTCTGCCGGCATCCCCGGCTTCAATTCAAGATCCGTATTATCCACTCTCACTTTTATCCTGTATACGAGCTTAACGCGCTCTGTTGTGGTCTGGATATATTTTGGGGTAAACTCCGCCTGCTGAGAGATGAACGATACCCACCCCCTGTAACTTTTCTGAGGGAAGGAATCTATCTTCACCGTCGCCTTCTGGTTGAGGTTGACCTTTCCCACATCAGTTTCATTTATGTACGCCGTCACCCATATATTATTCAGATCTATCGCGGTGAATACGGGCGCTCCCGTCTGGACAACTTCGCCCTCTTCGACGCTCTTTACAAGTATATAGCCATTGAGAGGAGAAGCCAGGTCCGCCCATCCGAGTTTGGTATTAGCAAGTTCCAGTTGGGCCCATGAGCGCTTGACGCTCGCCCAGTCGGTATCGGCAGCCGTCTTATATTGATCCCGTTTTTGGGCGGAGATAGCTCCTGCTTTATAAAGGTTCTCGTTCCTGATATAGTCGTCTTTCGATAACTTATATTGAAATTCGGCCGATTTCACCTGAGCCTCGGCTTCTTTTTGCAATTTGGTCAATTCATCGGTGTTAAGTCTCGCCACTATCTGGCCCACCCTCAGGTTCGAGCCCTCATCCGCGAGAAGATTCAATATCTGCCCTCCAACCCTGAAAGATATGCGCACGTCGTTTCCTTCGATATTGCCCGAGACTTTTATCACTTTGTGGTTCCGCGTAATTTTAAACACAAAGTATGCCGCGCAAGCGCCTGCAATTATCAAGAGCACTGATACCAGGATAATCAGCTTATTCTTTTTTATCATTTGCTTCCTCCGAATTTTTGGAATGGAAAGAGATATATTCTCTCCCCATGACCTTGTCGAGATAAGCCGTTGCCATCAGATAATCGTATATGCCTTCGGCGAGATTCTTCTCAACCTGGCTTAAAGATACCTGGGCGTCTATGACATCCAGATTTATCATAACGCCGTTATCATAACCTATATAAGATATGTTCAACGCGTCCTTCGCTTCCGCAAGGCTGTCTTTCTGCGAAAGTATTATCGCATGCGACTCTTTAATGTCGAGGCAGCCGCGCCTTATATCGACCGCTATCTGCTCGACTATATTCTCCTTGCCCAGGATCGCCTGTGAATAACGCGCTTTCGCCTCTTTGACCTTCGCCAGCGTCGACATGCCGTCGAAGACGGAGAAGCTGGCGCTTATGCCGAGATTCCAGTTGTCATGGCGCGGATTTATCATGTCGATGATCTTGTCGGAAATGTACATATAATTTCCGGTAGCGTTGATATTCGGATACCATCCGGACTTCGCGAACTCTATCGCCCATTTCTGAAGATCCACGCCGAGGACCTTAAGGCGCATCTGCGGACTGTTTTTGTACGCCTCGTTCAGGAACTCCTCCAGGTTCACATCGATAGGGCGATAC
>JAQTPE010000136.1 GCA_028748925.1 Candidatus Omnitrophota bacterium | reverse complement strand
GCCATGATGCGTAAATTATCGGATGGCTGCATGGCCGGAAAGACGATGTATGTCCTTCCTTATATGATGGGCCACCCCGACTCGCCTTATGCTAAAGCATGCATCCAGCTGACAGACATATCTTATGTTGCCGTCAGTATGCGAATAATGACCAGGATGAGCAAGACCATTATCGATAAGATAGGAAACAGGGAAGATTTCGTAAAGGGCCTTCATTCCGTGGGCGACTTCAATCCGGAAAAGCGTTTTATAATGCACTTCCCTCTCGAACATTTCGTATGGAGCCTGGGATCCGGTTATGGCGGCAACGCTCTTTTGGGTAAGAAATGCTTTTCTCTGCGCACGGCTTCGTGGCTCGGCCTTCAGGAAGGCTGGCTCGCCGAACACATGGTGATATTGGGAATACAAAGCCCCGACGGCGATATAACATATGTTACCGCGGCAATGCCTTCCGCCTGCGGAAAGACAAATCTCGCGATGATGGAATCCGCCCTGCCCGGCTACAAGATATGGACGCTCGGCGATGATATAGCATGGCTTCACGCGGGTCCCGACGGAAGACTCTGGGCGATAAATCCCGAAGCCGGTTTTTTCGGTGTAGCGCCCGGAACTTCAATGAATACGAACCCCAACATGATGAGAACATTGAAAAAAGATAAATTCTATCCTACTATATTTACGAATACCGCGCTAAATAAGGATACCAACGAGCCATGGTGGGAAGGTCTCGATGGCGCCACACCAAAAAATCTCATAGACTGGCAGGGCAAACCGTGGGACAGCGCTTCGGGCGCAAAAGCGGCGCATCCCAATTCAAGATTCACCGTCTCCCTGTACAACGCTCCGACACTCTCTAAAGAGGTGGATAATCCCAAAGGCGTGCCGATATCCGCGATGATATTCGGCGGGAAGAGGACCAATCTGATACCCCTGGTATATGAAAGCTTCGATTGGCCAAATGGCGTATTTGCCGCCGCAAGGATGGGCTCAGAGACAACCGCCGCGGCAGCCCACAAAGTCGGGGTCTTAAGGCGCGACCCCATGGCGATGCTACCCTTCTGCGGGTACAGTATGGGCGATTACTTCGGACACTGGTTGAAGATCGGCCGGCAGCTGACGAAACCACCCAGGATATTCTCCGTAAACTGGTTCAGGAAGGACGATAAAGGCTCTTTCGTGTGGCCGGGATTCGGAGACAATATACGTATTCTGGAATGGATAGTTAAAAGAGTGAAGGGCGGGCCTAAAGGACGTCAGACGCCGATAGGCATAGTCCCAAATTTAGAGGAACTTGATTTAACCGGGTTAAACATCAACAAAAAAAATATGGAAAAACTCTTTGAGGTCAATCCGAAAGACTGGAAAAATGAGCTTGAAGACGTGAAGATATTCTTAAGACAATTTGCGGATAAGATGCCCGAAGAAATCTGGCGGCAATACAAGGATCTGGAAACAAAATTATCTTGATTTTTCCATCGCATTAACATATAATTTCTTTAACAATAAGTGTGGAGAGATACTTCTGCGTCTTCGGCGGATCGGTATCAAATTTGCACGCAAATCTGAGGAGGGGTTCCGATGAAGAGATTGAGTTTCGTAGTTTTGGCATTAATGATATTATCCGCGTTCAGCATATCCGGCTGCAGTTCCGCCCAGAAGAAGCTTTCCGAAGATGTGAAAGGTATAAAGACCAAAGTCGACACTCTTGAGACGAGAGTCGAAGGCGTGGAGACTAAACAATCCGAGGTTGAGCGCCTTGCCATGGAGCAGGCACAGAGGGTGGAAGAACTAAAGGCCGAGAGAGCCGCACGAGCTTATTCAGGAAAATCAAACGTCAGGATCAAAGAGAAGAGAAGCCATCAATACAAAAGTCACATAAAAGAGATCCAATCATGCCTGAAGAACGCCGGATTCTATAAAGGCGAGATAGACGGCGTAAAAGGCCGGAAGACGAGATCCGCGATAAGAAAATTTCAGAGCGCTAACGGCCTTGCGGCCGATGGCGTGGTAGGAAAAAGAACGTGGGAGGCTTTGAGTAAATATATTTCGGGCGGCGAGGCGCCTGCGGCGGCCGGCGACATCGAAGAGGAGGCATCCACTAAATAGTTCAGAGTCAATAATTAATATCTGAAAAAAAGGGGCTGACCTCATATAATACGGGTTAGCCCTTTTTTAGTATTGCGTATCGAGTATTGAGTATAGCGTTACGCAATATGCTGTACGCAATACAAACGAGTAGCTATGGAGGGGACAATGAACGAGATTTTAGAAATACTTGAGAAAGATGCAAGGACAACGCCGGAAGAGATAGCCAGAATGACGGGTAGTTCGGCACAGGCCGTAAAAAAGACCATCAAAAAGTTCGAAAAAGACGGGATCATCCTGAAATATAAGACGGTGATAAATAAGGAGTTCGTCAAGGATGAAGGATCCGATGTGCGGGCCCTTATAGAGGTGAAGATAACTCCCAAGAAAGACGTCGGCTTTAACTATCTGGCCGAACGCATCTATCAATTCCCCGAGGTAAGCGCTTGTTATCTTATGAGCGGTACATACGATCTCCTGGTGGTTGTTGAAGGTAAAAACATACACACCGTTTCAAATTTCGTATCATCCAAATTAGCTCCTATGGAGAATGTCCGCGGCACCGTCACGCATTTTATCCTGAAAAAATATAAAGAGGACGGGGATATCTTAAGGCAGGCAAAGAGAGACAAGAGAGAAGCGATTTCATTATAAAAGCTGAAAACTGAAGGCTTAATATGAGAACATCTAAACTGGCAGAACATATCCCTCCATCCGGTATAAGGGTCTTTTTTGATCTTGTACTCGGTATGAAGGATGTAATATCTCTCGGCATCGGTGAGCCCGATTTCGTTACGCCGTGGAATGTCCGCGAAGCCGCTATATTTTCTCTTGAAGAGGGCTATACTTCGTATACATCCAATAAAGGAATAGCAGAGCTGAGAAAGGATATATCAAGCTATCTTGAGAATAAACACGGCCTTAAATATGATCCCTCGGATGAGATCCTCATAACCGTGGGCGTAAGCGAAGCGTTCGACCTGGCTGTGCGCGCAATAATTAACAGGGGCGATAAGATACTCATCCCGGAGCCATACTATGTATCATACGGCCCTCTGGTAACATTAGCCGGGGGCCATCCGGTATTCATACGGCAAAGTCCTGAGAACGGTTTTAAGCTGACTCCTAAGGATATATTAAAATACTGCGATAATAAGACCAAAGCTATAATACTGAATTACCCTAATAATCCTACCGGTGTTTCATACACGAGGAAGGAGTTGAACGCTATAGCCAAAGTCATATTAAAGAAGAACCTCATAATGATCAGCGATGAAATATATGGCGACCTTACATATGATTTCGACCACACGGCTTTCCCTACTCTGGCAAGAATGAAAGAGAGGACGATCTACCTGAACGGTTTCTCAAAATCGTACGCTATGACCGGCTGGAGGATAGGTTACGCATGCGGCCCAAAAGATGTTATCGCCATGATGACAAAGATCCATCAGTACACCATGCT
>JAQTPE010000135.1 GCA_028748925.1 Candidatus Omnitrophota bacterium | reverse complement strand
TTAGTTAACAATTGTTAACTTAACTATACCATACGGTCGGATCCTTGTCAAATATTTGTTGTGCAAACGCTATCTCTTGCATTTCTTCACGAATTTTCTCCCGTATTTATTAATAATGGCGCCGGGTCTACCCACGAAAAGCGCCTGACCCCTATTTTCCCTTATTTGTAGACCTCTTTGCGATGTCTTATCCTGTAAATTATAACCTCTTTCACCATATCGTCTATACGATACAATATTCTGAAATCCCCCGACCGTATCCTGTAGCCACCCTCATCAGTCAATTTTTTACTTCCGAACGGCCTGGGGTTTTCTGATAAAAGTAGAATCCTCTTCTTAACGGCGTCAAAATCACGGCCCGTAACCGCATCAAGGTCTTTTTCGGCCTTTGGTATGATTTTAATGCGGTATTTCATGACTTTCTTTTTTTGAGGTAATCTTCAAAGGGCACCGAGCCTCTTTCCTGGGAACGAAGCTCCTTGAGCTCAACGATATCTTCTATCAACTCTTCCCTTTCGAGCTGGCCCTTGAGAGCCTTTTCGACGAAGAAACCCTGCTTTAAGCCATGCAGCTGGCAGAAATCCTTAATCTGCTGTATTAAAGACTTCTCAATCTTTATGGATAATACGCTTTTCATTTTTACACCTCCACTACAAGTATACATACTAAAACTTACTTTGTCAATACAAAAGTAAGTAAAATATTACTTTTGTCACCCGCATTGATATCACAAAGAACAGAAAAGTTTTATACGGTTTTTTTAATCACGTCCCTTTCGGACCTGACCCCCAATCTTACAATCTTCTCAGCTATCTATTACTAATAAATTTTAATATGCTCTCCCAGGCTCCCAGCTTTTTATTTCTAGATATCCCGGCATAGGCCGGAGATGTGCTGGGTAGATACTTGGCGCAAACCGATAGCTTACAGTGTTTTTTGAATAATGCCTCAGCTTTTCTGCCGTTAAGAAATACCGCCTTTATGTTAGGATATTGATCTAAAAGGCCACGGATATCATTTAGTGTCATATCTCTTATATTGCCATCATAGGCGCCGGACCTCTTGCACGATGCCACCATATCCCACAGGCCTATTCCAAATTTTGCCAATAGCGCTTTCTTCTTTTTATAATCTTTTGGAGTATCTTCCTGTCCGAGTAAATTTGCCAATATATGCCAGAATTGATTTTGAGGATGAGCGTAATACTCCCTCTTCTTTAAGGATAGCGGACCCGGGAAAGAGCCCAGTATTAAGATGCCGGATGATCGTTCTATTATCGGGCCTAAGCCATATTCCATATTACTTCTTAACCCATATTACATAAATCGGCTTTGTCGCCAATGTAAGCACCATAATTATGAGAATAGGATAGCCTATATTCAATAGTTGCGGAAATATTTTTACTACAATGATCGCGGCAAAAAAGACCGACCACTTTATTAATCCGATATCGATAATGGTTAATCTCTTTATCCGCTCATTCATCTTCTCAAACATAACCACCTCCAGTTCTTCAAAAAGCGCCAGGTCTACCCCCAAAAAGCGCCTGACCCCTATTTTTCATTTGGCGAATGGCGAGACCTGACCCCAACTATTTTCTTTTGTTACAAAAAACAACTTTCTTCATATGCTATCTATGCTTCCATGGTCCATTCATTTGCAACAGCAGCAGTTCCTCTTTTCCGGCTTATCGATGCATTTATTGCATATATCCGGATCTTTTCCTGACGGCTTCACCCCGAATATTTTAGAAGCTACTATCTTATACATGAAACCTTCCAACGGTACTCCGCATCTCTTGCATTTCTTCACGAACTCTCTCCTATATTTATTGATGTCGGCGCCGGGTCTCTTCCCAAAAGCACCCGGTCCCTCTATTCCTCGATTTTTTCCATTGGCTTACCGCAACAAACAAGTTCTCCACCGCCAACTTTTGTTACCACCACTTCGTTGCCGCAAACATTGCAGTGATATTTTTCTCCTACCTTTTTCACATTCATTTTATACCTCCACCATGGTTTCCATAAAAAAGCGCCTGACCCCTATTTTTCATTTGGCGAATGACGAGACCTGACCCCAGTTACACCCGAGACCTGACCCCAGTTACACTCAACTATACTCGCTCGTAAGGCTCGAAGAATTTCTTGTACTCATCGAGCGCATATCTATCTGTCATGCCCGCGATGTAATCGCAGATGACCTGGTGCTTATCTTCACTCTTCAGACGATTGTGAGTCGACGGCGGAAGTTGTTCGGGTTTATCGAGGTATACATTATATAGAGCGGTGATGAACCTGTAGGCCTTGTTCGACATCCGGATGACCCTGTAGTGCTGGTATAGATTGTTCTTCAGGAACTCCCGCATCGGCTTACGAGCCTTCTCCAATTCCCCGGAAAAAGCGACGAGCCTGACGGGAAGCTTCAGCACGTCCTGCTGTTTACGGATCTTATAGTGCCTTATATTCTTCTCGGTCTGAGTGAGGACATCGGTAACCTGCTCATTGATTATCGAACGGATTATCTGATACTTGCGTATCTCGTCTTTTACGCCGGGATAGGCCTTACGGATCTCCCTGTCTTTTCCGGTCCATACGGGAAGAGCCTTAAGGTCCTCCTCCTTGATAAGCTTGCTCATTATCCCGTCGTCAAGATCGTGATTATCGTAAGCTATCTCATCGGCGATATCGACTACCTGTATCTCCAATAAGGGAGACGGTGTGGGCTCAAACGGCAGGATCGGTCTCGGCAGGTCATATGCGGTGGAATGCCTGATGATCCCCTCGCGCACCTCATAGGTAAGGTTCAAACCGGGAAAATCTGGATAGCGTTCTTCGAGATAATCGACGACCCTTAACCCGTGCGCGTTGTGGTCGAATCCGCCGTAATCTTTCATAAGCTCATGCAGGGCGTCCTCGCCCGAATGGCCGAACGGCGTGTGTCCCAGGTCATGCGCCAATGATATCGCTTCGACAAGATCTTCGTTGAGTCCCAGCGCTCTGGCTATCGATCTGGCTATCTGGGCAACTTCGAGTGTATGCGTAAGGCGCGTCCTGTAATAATCCCCCTCGTGGTTTACAAAGACCTGGGTCTTGTATTCCAGCTTCCTGAAGGCGGTGGAATATATTATCCTGTCTCTGTCGCGCTGATAGCAGGACCTGTAGCTATGCTCACTCTCTTTATAATGCCTTCCTTTGGAACGCTTGCTCGTCATCGCGTACGGCGCGAGCAATTCTTCCCTCTTTTCAAAATCCAGCCTTTTAAGCATATGTCACCACCAAAAAATAGATTGCTTCGGGCTATCGCCCTCGCAATGACGACTTATAAATTTTATGCATCACATCGAGTGATTCGGATATCACCTTGGTGCCGCACGAGGCCGGCATAAAATTTGTGTCGCCCGTCCATCTGGGTACTATATGTATATGTACGTGACCGGCAAAACCCGCCCCCGCCGCCTTACCTATATTTATCCCTATGTTATATCCGTGGGGCCTGATCTTTTTATCGAGCACCTTCTTCGTCTTCACCACCAGATCCATCAGATCCTTCAGTTCCTCCGCTTTCAGATACTCGAG
>JAQTPE010000134.1 GCA_028748925.1 Candidatus Omnitrophota bacterium | reverse complement strand
GCTGGCCGGGGAAGAAAGTTTTAATTCATTGGGCGGCGCGTTTGCCGATGGAAAGAAAGCGAAATTCAGGGTCTATACGAGGCCCGTTATAGAAGACGGCAAAGTCGTCTATGTGGTTCAGACGGCCGGCCCCATAGAGCTTATCTCGATAGCGTCCGGCAGCCTCATGGTGATATTGTTCATCCTTCTGCCGCTCACCGTAGTATTGGCCGGGATTCCAGGAATCCTCCTTGTGGGCCTTACGCTTAAACCTGTCTCCACCATGATAAATACGCTAAAATATATCACCGCCGAAAATCTCAAGCTCAGGATACATATACCGGATACCAAAGACGAAGTGCGGCGCCTGGCCGACACATTTAACGACATGATAGAGCGCCTCGACAGGTCGTTCTCTTCCCAGCAGAGCTTCATAAAGGATATATCCTATGAGCTTAAGGCGCCGTTATTTGTTTTAAGGGGGGAGATCGCGTCGATATTGAATAAGTCCTCCCCGAAAGAAGAGTATGAAGCGATGCTTCATAAAAGCCTGAAAGAGCTTGATCAATTTTCGGGAATAATAGATAATCTTATCGTCCTGGCGAGGTTCGATAACAGCCAGATGCCTATCGAGATAAAGAAGGTGAACCTGACGCGGACTATCGAAGAAGCGCTCAAGGGCGCAAAAGCCGCCGCCGAAGAAAAAGATATCGTCCTTTCGTCATTTTTGCAGGATGTCATAATATTAGACGGGGATGAGGAGAGGCTCAAGAGGTTATTTAAGAACCTGCTCGATAATGCCGTAAAATATACGCGCAGGAACGGGGAGATTATCGTCTCCGCTCATAAAGGCAAAGGTTTCGCTAATATCACGGTGACCGATACCGGCATCGGTATACCTGAAGACGAGATCCCGTATATATTCGACAGGTTCTATCAGGTAAATAAATCGAGAAGCGGCAAGAACGGGTTCGGCCTCGGATTGAGCGTCGCCAAATCTATCGCCGAATCGCATAAAGGCAAGATCACGGTAGAGAGCCGGCCGGGCAAGGGGTCGACATTCACGGTGTCTCTGCCGGAATCCTATCCGGGGTAGCGTGGGGTATGTCCGTAAATTTTATTGTAAAACTCAGCGATTTTCAGAAGACCAAAAAAGGCGTTAACGGCCCTATAGCCAAAGGGCTATTCTACGAAGGCACCAACGGCAGCGCCGTCGTTCTTATCCACGGCCTCACAGGCACTCCCAACGAGATGAAGTATATCGCGAACTATCTCAACAAAAGCGGATATACCGTCGTCTGCCCGAGATTAGCCAACCACGGTGAGTCGATGCAGGTTTTGAAGAGGACCACCTGGCAGGAGCTCTACGCGTCTATTAGAGAAGTCCTTGTCAACGGCGAATTATCGGAATTCAAGGGTCCCATCTTCGTTTCTGGCCTGTCGATGGGGTCGCTCTTCGCGCTTCTGCTGGCGCAGGAGTTCAGATCCAGAGTGAAGGGCGCGGCCTGCCTGGCGCCGACGCTCTTTTACGACGGATGGAATACGCCGCTATCCAAATTATTTTTCCCGTTCGCATATACCCCGTTAAGACACATAGCCTATTTTAAAGAGTCGCCGCCTTACGGGATAAAGAACGAGATAATCCAGCAGAGGATAGACAAATACTACAGCTTCGCCCGGCTCGAAGATATGGAAGGCGCCGAACAGTACGGCTATCCCTTCTTTCCCGTTACGCTCCTGCACCAGTTGCAGCTTATGGTAAAGTATCTTACGAAGAAGCTTCCGGATATGGATTTCCCGGTCCAGCTTATACAGGCCAAGGACGACGATGTGGCGAGCGTAAAGAATTCCAAGTTCATTTATGATAGAATAAGTTCAAAAATCAAGGAGATTGTGCTATTATACAATTCCTATCATGTGATAACGGCGGACCAGGAACGGGAGACGGTTGCCGAGAAAGTGACGGGTTTCTTCGACCGTCTTAGAGATTGATTTATGGCTAAAGAGAATAAGGATAATATAATGGTATTTTTCGATTTTGACAATACCATTACTACGACCGATGTTATCGATGATATGCTGGCGCGTTTTTCAAAGGACGATGAGTGGAAGGCTCTTGAAGAGCGATGGCAGCGCGAAGAGATCGGTTCGCGCGAATGCCTCAAAGGGCAGATCGAAGGCATCAGGATAGATAAGGATAAGCTCGACGAATATCTTTCGACTATTTCGATCGATCCGTATTTCAAGAGATTGCTTAAGTTATTCAAGTCGCGCGGGATCCCGGCCCTGATAGTCAGCGATAACTTCGATTATATGGTCAGGAGCGTACTGAAGAGCAATGATATTACGGATATCGAAGTCTATTGCAACAGGACCGATCTTTCCGGCGATAAGCTTAATCCGAGCTTTCCCTACGCGAACAAAAAATGCGGCGATTGCGCGAACTGCAAGAAGACGCATCTATTGGCAAAGAAGAGAGACGGCGTAAGCACGGTCTATATAGGAGACGGCAGGAGCGACGTCTGCGCGTCCAGGGTATCGGACGTCGTCTTCGCGAAAGATTATTTGAAGGAATTATTTAAGAAAGAGGGCCGGCCGCATATCGCTATCGACTCTCTCAAGGATGTGTATGAGCATTATGTGAGGAGATTGTGATGAAGAAGACCCAAAAGGCGCAAAAGACGAATAGCGCCCGCGTAAAAAAAGACCTGTCAAAAGAGGAGCTCTTAAAACTGGAGTCGCGGTACTGCTCATGGGGCGACACCGTCCACTATGTGCAGAATCCCAATATATTTGTGCGCGGGAACGGCTCTTATCTGTACGATGACAAAGGCGTGGAATTTTTGGACCTGCAGATGATATATTCGGCCGTAAATTTCGGATACTCGAACGAACGCCTTAACGCGGCGTTGAAGAGGCAGATCGACCGCCTGCCTCAGCTCGCCTGCCAGTATATCCATAAAGAGAAGATACTCCTGGCCGCCCGTCTCGCGGGAAGGATGGAACAGACGTTTGAGGAGAAGGGCAGGATACATTTTAACGTCGGAGGGGCGCAGGCGCTCGAAGATTCTATGAAGCTTGTGCGCAACCATACCGGCAGGAATCTCGTATTCGCTTTCATGGGCGGATATCACGGCAGGACCCTCGCGGCCTCCGCCATTACGTCGAGCTTCCGCTATCGGGAGAGATTCGGCCATTTCGGGGACAGGGCGATGTTCATTCCCTTCCCGTACTGCTTCAGATGTTTCTACGGAAAGAAGAGAGAGAGCTGCGGCATGTACTGCCTGAAGCAGTTCGAGAAGCTTTTCGAGACCGAATATTACGGGGTTGTCGATAAGAAGACGGGAGTCTGCGAGTTCTCCGCGTTCTATATCGAGGCGCTCCAGGGAACCGGCGGATATACGATACCTCCCGAGGGTTATTTCGCGGGCCTCAAAGAGATATTGGACCGTTATAAAATATTGGTAGTGGACGACGAGATACAGATGGGATTTTTCAGGACCGGGAAGCTCTGGGCCATAGAACATTTCGGGATAACGCCCGATATAATTGTTTTTGCCAAGGCTCTCACCAACGGCCTGAACCCTCTTTCGGGAGTCTGGGCCAAA
>JAQTPE010000133.1 GCA_028748925.1 Candidatus Omnitrophota bacterium | reverse complement strand
AGCCGGCGTCTTGCCATGAGCCATTAGATAAATAAATCGCTGAATATCGCTTCCATTTCCTGTCTGTAGGCTTAGGGCATACGCCATGCCTAATAATATATAACCCAGCGCATACGTGTATGCGGGCTCTATTCCATCCGGATTTAGCCACGGCTTCGCCTTCAGTTTCGCCTCTGCTTCAGCGTTTTGATATCGTTCGGTGATCGATTGTGAAGTATCGCCCATTAAAGTCACTCCGTAATCAAATTGTTCCCTATATTCTTTTATATTTGCAGGGTAATGAGCCGATCCAAGGATCGCCAGCGCACCCATAACAGAGGCAACCGGAGGCAACACATCATTCTCTATGAATTTATGATACTTAAGGTAATGAGTATATTCGTGCATCGCTGATTCTTTAAACAACCTATAATCACGGCCCGGATAAAGTAAGGTATGGCCTGGCCGCCAGCCAAACACTAAAAACACCATACGAGCTTTCGTATTTAATGATAGTTCATCTGAGGGAGGGAAATAGAATGACGAGTTATCTTGCATAAAGAAACATATTATTGGGAACATTACCAAGTTAAAAGAAACAGTTATCACGAAGGTAAGCCCAAGAATTGAGGGTAGCGCATCGAATGGCATAACGCCCAAAGCCGCCTCGATCAAATTTATTACACCTAGTATTAAATAAGTAAAAGATGCAAGCAATGAAGATATGCGCAAAGCTATCGATCTATTGCTTTTAACATCTGTCTTTTCGACAAGCTCTTTTGCTATATCTGCCCTTCTTTCAGAGCTCATATTTTGCAATAAAATATCCACTGCCTCTTTGGCACTTTCACTTATTATTTGCTCCTGAATATTATTGAATTTTAATCCAAAGAATATTTTTATCCTATCAATAACGGTGGAAGGCGTTTGTTTCTGTGATAAAAGCGGTAATGGCTCCACCAGGACTTTCGAAGTTGTCTTTACATCTGCAACAATCGGTGCAGCGGTATCCCCTCGTGCGGGCAGCAGCCCTACATCCCTGGCGCCATTTACCATCTCAGGACTCATTTGGGCTAACGTAGCGAGAGATCTGTTTAACACGGTTGGCATGGCATCTCTTATCCATAGGTTTTTTTCACCTGATAGGATCTTGAAATACGGGCAGTCGTAGCCGTCACAATTCTTGAAATTCGGGGTGATCGATACGTAGGAGATACCTTGTTTTTTGAACATGTCACAGAGATTTTCGGTGTGGAAGCCGCCGGTAACGATGATAGAGGTTTTCTTAAGATTAATGTTCTTTAGAAAAGCCCTATCTCTCTGGAACGAGTATTCATAGAACTTGCACATATCCTCGCGATAGTCGTCAAGCCTGGCGATATTGTCATCAAGCTTTGCCTGGATCTTATAAAGTGGCGCTTCACGCTCGATAAATTTGGCGTAATTACTAATATTAAATGAGGATTTGTTCTTCTGATAGTAGTTATAATCGTCACGTGTAAGAGAAATATTGAACATATTCTTCATGAGAGCTAAATTTTTGGAAAGGATATCGAGCTCCCTGTCTTTATCGTTCGTAAATAGCGAGGCTTTTAGCTTATTCTCGAGGTTAGTCACCTCGTCCATTATCTTAGCCTTATCTGTCGCCTGGTAGGTTGAGATGTAGATGATATATCGCTGAAGCTGGGGATAATCGTCGAGTTTCAGGCCGATCGATCTTGCCCTGCCGGCAAGATACTCATAGTAATCGCCCTGCGACATGCGTTCAGCCTTGAATTCGACAGTTTTTAAGATAAGATCTTCGAGCGCATTCTTCGAAAGGCGCTTCTGGAGCTTGTCGATCAACTCATCGCGCTCGTTATTCGCTTTGCGGAAATCGATTTCACCTTCCTGACCAAGCGTTTGGCTTAAGAGATAGATATTGGTGTAAGATTTTATATCTATCAGCCTCTCTTTTGACTTGCGTATGAGGTAAGAGAGATAATCCTTAAAATCGGCATTATTCACCTTATAGGCGTTATATCTTGAATCGAGCTCCAATAGTTCTTTGGAATATATCTTGAGCTTAAGGTTGGATAGGATATAGCTTAAATTCTTGAAGTACTTATCGACCTCATCTTTGTATTTCAGAGAATTCCTGTAGGTCTTCAGGTTATTAACGTACAGCCCAACGTCCTCTATACCCCAGAGGTTGACTTTCTCGGGGTTGTTGATGGCAAAGTATTCGGCGCCGTTTACGACGCCTTCTTTAACGAAATAATCGGCAGCCTTTTCCCTTTTCGCCTTGTCCTTAATATCGGTAAATATTGATATGTCGTAATCTTTCGCGCCGCCTTCCAGGTTAACCGTATTTACGCCATATTTATCGTTTAAATATTTTATTATCTCAGATATCTTTTTCTGCGCATAATAATTACAGTGGGCATCCTGGATATGAATTACAGTTCGAGTATTTTTGGAAAACCAGGAGTCTTTGATTGTGCCGAGATGCTGCGGCAAAGTGAATGTAGCGGTGTTCAATTCTTTTAAAGCACCTGGACCGACAGCTCTGTCAGGGCTGACGCTAGTAAGCTCTGAGGGCGTTCTGGCAGCCCAGGCTAAATCATATGATACAACATTAAACAAAAAGGCCACCAAAGTAACGGCACACACCGCCACCTTGAATGGCCTATTATGGCCTATTATGGCACAACTATTAGATCTAGCGTCTGACATATCCAATAGCATCCTCTTTTTTACTTATTAAACCGTTAAATTAACCGGTGAAAAAAATTTACCTGCCGCCTTTGATGCGGCAAGTAACCTCGTTCCTAGCGTCTTGTATCTAGTTTACCCTATAATATTATAGCTGACAAGAGCCTAAATCAAGCTTTTTTATAGCTTAACAACATAATTTTCGCTCTTCCCAGAGGCGGAACTTTTTGCCCCCGCCTTCCGCTTGCCGCAAATTGGCATTAGGCATGCCAATTTGCTGTGGAAAAATTTTGATGGCCAATGAACCTGCCAATAAAGCGGTATCTATTGTGCAGTTTCATTGTCCTGTCTATATCGCCCCAATGTATCAAAATTTTTGACAGTCGCTCCAGGCGGATGGCACAAAAGTTCCGCCTGCTCTCTCCATCGTAAAATTTTTCGTCACGTCAGAAATGTGATGTGGCGATGTGGTGAGCTTAGGCCTTAAAATTTTTTATGGCTTGGCCCGCTGTTGCTAGATAGCGGCGGCATAAAAAATTTTACCGGAGCGAGGCCTGCCGCTGGAGCAGGCCGAGCGTCCTAAGCGAACCACTCGACACAGCACATTCTTCCTGTGAAATAAAAATTTTCGTACTACTTTTTGAGGATTTTTTTGAATTCTTTGGTAAGGGCTGGTAGGATTTCGAAGACGTCGCCTACTATACCATATGTGGCGACTTTGAATATCGGGGCATCGGGGTCTTTGTTGATAGCTACTATAACCTTAGAGGACTGCATACCTATCAAATGCTGGATCTGTCCGCTTATGCCGCAGGCAATGTATAATTTCGGACATACGGTCTTACCTGTCTGGCCGACCTGGTGCGAATACGGCATCCAGCCGGCATCAACAGCGGCTCGGGGAGATCCAACTGCGGCGTTCAGGACCTAGGCAAGCTCTTTTACAAGAGCAAAGTTCTCA
>JAQTPE010000132.1 GCA_028748925.1 Candidatus Omnitrophota bacterium | reverse complement strand
AGGGCAAGTTTATATTCACGACATTGAACGGGTTATTTCCGCTTTTTCATTCCGTCAAAGAATTTTATGAGTCCGCGGCCAAAGAAGGCAATTCAGCGTGTAAAAATTGTTCTTTCGATCTGATGACATTCCGGGATCACAACACCGTCGTATTCGAGGACGATGCGGGAACTAAAAAGGAATTAACCTGTAATGAGCGTTATTATGTGCCCAGCGAGATAACGTGGCTTTTAAAGACGCTCGGATTTAAGAAGATCGACATCTTCGGCGCGAAGCTCGGAGCATTCTCAAGAAACGACAAACTGACCACTGACGCTTTCGAAATGCTCGTCGTCGCGGAAAAGTGAAATAAGAGGTATTTAATATGATGCCGGTCGGTCCTTTAATGATTGAACACAGGCTTATAGAGCGGATGATACGGGTAATGCAAGCTAACTTGGAGACGATCAGTAAAGAGGAAAAGGTTGACCCTGTCTTTGTTGACACAGTAATCGATTTTATACGGACATAAAAAATATAACAAAGTAGTGGAGAAATGCGAGAAAAAATAGAGGACGCCGCATATGCAAGCTTTGTCACTTAAAGGAATGGTTGAATATCAGGACGGTTCTGTCGTAAGCAAAGAAATAATTAAAAAAGAATCAGGAACAGTTACGCTGTTTGCTTTTGATAAAGGGCAGGGTTTGAGCGAGCATACCGCTCCATTCGACGCTTTAGTTAATGTGCTTGACGGACAAGCGCAGGTCAGGATATCCGGAGAGCCGTATATCGTAAAAGAGGGAGAGTTGATAATTATGCCTGCTAACAGGCCACATTCCGTGCAAGCAATAGAAAGATTTAAAATGCTGTTGGTTTTAATCAAAAAATGAGGAGAGCGGAGAGATAAGAACAGGAGACCTCTGATATGTGCCCGATCTCAACGATGAAGGAGATGTACGATATAGTGAAAGAATCCGATAAGGTAGTGACGTTTTAGTTAAACGGATGGCTTGAAGAACATTTTAGACATGAAAAAATACCGAAACGAACAAAACTAAAATAGGAAAGGAGGCGTCTTATGCCGGAATTTGGGAATCCGTTTTCAGGGTTAGCTAAAGAACGCAAGATTACAAAGGAGGAATTGGTGCGCGCGATCCGTTTTATGATCGCGGCGGAATACGAAGCGATACAGCTTTATATGCAGCTTGCGGAGTCGACGGATAATAAACTCGCGCAGGAAGTGTTGAAAGATATTGCGGATGAAGAGAGGGTTCATGCCGGAGAATTCTTAAGATTGTTGAAAGAGCTCGCTCCCGATGAACAGAAATTCTACGATGAAGGAGCGGAAGAGGTAGAGGAAGAGATAAAAAAGAAGGGATGAAATGCTTTTAGAGATACACGCGCATTCATCGCGATATTCGAAATGCAGCCACGTAGATCCCGTAGCTCTCGTAAAACAGGCCGAAGCCAAGGGCATGCAGGGTATCATAATAACCGAGCACAGGTATCAGTGGAAGGAAGATGAGCTTAAGGACTTGAGAATAAAAAGCGAAGTGAGCGATAACTTCCTTATATTATCGGGCCAGGAGGCGGTAACCGATATAGGCCATGTGCTCGTTTACGGCGCGGATGAGACCATCGACGGCGATATTACCCTTAAAGAGCTCAAGGACCGTTTCCCTGACGCCGCGCTCGTCTGGGCCCACCCTTTCAGGGAGGGCAGGGTTCCTTCGAAAGAAGATCTCGCTAATCCTCTGCTGGATGCCGTAGAGATATTCAATGTGAACCACAGCGCCAAGGAAAACTACCTGGCTCTTAGTAAATGGCACGATTACAAATTTACGGCTGTGTCCGGCAGCGACGCGCATTCCAAAGAAGCGGCGGCGATCTTTCCCACCGAGTTTTATCATCCGGTCTCCGGCATAAAAGAGGTCGCTTACGAGATTAAAAAAGGCCGATGCAAGCCTTTCCTTAAAGAGGTGCCCAAATCGGGTTCTAATTTGAGCGTTACGGAAATAACCATGGGTACGAAAGGTAACGATGAGGTGCGCGCGCGTCTTATAGTAAAAAAGATCGAAGATGACAAGAAGTGGGAGAAGGCGCTTGTTTCGCTGGATATAAGGCAGGCTATTTACGACAGGGGTTTCGGCTCGGGGAAGTTCCGCGTTCCGAAAACCATAGACATTGAGAAAAAAAGCCGTCTTATAATAGAAGAAGGGCAGAGGGGAGCCGCTCTCTTTAACGTCTTGGGTTATGTGAACCATAATATAGGCATGGAGTATTTTAAACTTACCGCGGAATGGCTGGCGGCGCTTCATAATATGAAATTAAGCATAACGACCGCCGAAGCCGCAATATCGCGCGAGAAGAAGAGGCTGGATGGTTATGTGAATTATTTTACCAGGACCAACAACCCTCATACTAAGAAGGTCGGGGCCATAGTAAATTCCATCCGCGAAAAAGAGGGCGCGATCTTGCGCGAATCCGATGGAGGATTCGTCCAATGTCATGGCGATTATCATCCCAAGAACATACTTATAGGCCAGGATCGCGCGCGCGACTTCAGCACGTTATTCGTATCGGTAATAGATTTCGATAATTCTATATTCATGCCTCCGGCATTCGATGTCGGGTATTTCCTTTCGCAATTTGCCTATCAATTTCGATCCTCGCTGGAAGTCATAAGAGAGTATAAAGAAGATGATTTTCTAAGGGCTTATAAGGCGGCTTCGAAAGGTCTATCCGCGGATTTTGATGTCGCGGTCAGGGTATTTAAACTGCGCGCGAATCTTAGTATAGCGTCATACCTTATAAAAGTTGGCAAGGGCGAAAGCAGGGATATAGAGCAGGTACTGACTTTTGGCTGACCGATGGGTGCAGCTGTACAGGACTACCCTTTTGTAGTTGATTTTTATATGCAAAATGTATACAATTGTATGCGTAACGCATATAGGAGATAAAAAGATGAAGGAATTGACCAAAAATAGAGCCGAGTTGTTACGGCTTTTTTTTACCAATCCCGAGCAGTCCTTTTACATGCAGGAAATAGGAAGGATATTGGGAAAAAAGCCGGGGAATTTCCAGCGAGTTATCAATAATATGGAAAAAGAAGGAGTTGTTATAAGTGAGCGCAGAGCTAATGCGCGATATTTCAAGGCAAATAAAGATTATCCGCTTTACGAAGAAGTTAAAAACATAGTGTTTAAGACGGTCGGTATTGTCGGTAGTATAAAAGATGTGTTGAAAAGGACAGAAGATGTTGATTATGCCTTTATATATGGGTCATATGCTAAAGCAAAAGAGAATTATCTGTCAGATATCGATCTTGTCGTAATCGGCGATTGTGATGAAGATAAGCTTATAAAAGATTTTGATCGTTTAGAAGAGCTCTTAAAGCGGGAAATTAATTATAAGCTTTATTTGCTCGATGATTTTAAGAAAAATATAAAACAAAAAGAGCCTTTTTTGTCAAATATAGTACATGGCAAAAAAATAATGCTAATAGGATACGAAAATGATTTACGAAAAGTTCTTAAAAGATAATCTGATAAAGAAAGAAAAGCCCGATTTCAAACAGATAGAGTGTCAAATAAAGAGAGCGAATAAAGACCTAAGGACAGCCGAGGCGAATCTATCGAACCGTTCGGATCGAGTTTGATAGGTAAA
>JAQTPE010000131.1 GCA_028748925.1 Candidatus Omnitrophota bacterium | reverse complement strand
TGATAGCTCTTACTACAATAGAGAATGAACAACAGCTTCTTGATCAGTTGATGGGTAATGTGGGATGAAGAGTATAAAGACGCCGTTTAAGACTATCTGGAACGCGGTTTTAGGCATATCGGTTGAGCTCGCGCTCGTATATGTATTTATCTTTACAGCCTTTGCGGTATGTTTCATATGGTGGGTTTTGCTCAGATGATATTAAAACCTCACCTGGACGACTATAAGATAATAGGCCATTACCTCGGAAAGATCACCATAAGCATAGGGGTAGCGATGATGATACCTTTCATCATCGCGATAGCGTATGCGGAATGGCAGGGTGCGGTCGATTTCTTGTTCAGCATATCTTTCACTCTTCTGATAGGAGCCATCCTCTCTATAATATGTCATACCAAAAAGGATCTCGCCACGATGCACGCGATGTCGGTGGCCGCGCTTTCATGGATAATCGCCATGTTAGTTTCGGCAGTGCCTTTATATCTTAGCGGACATTATGGTTCGTATCTCGACGCCTCTTTTGAGGCGATGAGCGGATATGCCACCACCGGCCTGTCTCTCGTGGTGGATCTCGATCATATGGCAAATTCCTATAACTTCTGGCGGCATCTTATCATGTTCATAGGCGGCCAGGGGATCGTGGTGATAGCGCTCACGTTTCTTGTCAGAGGGACTGCGGGCGCTTTCAGGATGTACGTGGGGGAGGCGCGCGACGAAAAGATAATGCCTAATGTCGTTGAGACCGCGCGTTTCATATGGCTCGTCAGCATGGTCTATCTGGTGCTTGGCAGCGGCGCTCTGTCTATAGCCGGGATATGGGGAGGTTTGCCGCCTTTAAAGGCGGTGTTCGATTCCGTCTGTATCTTTATAGCGGCATGGGATACCGGAGGGTTTACGCCGCATTCGCAGAATATGCTTTTTTATCATAACTTTCCGCTTGAGATCATAACCGTCTCTCTGATGTTCCTGGGAGCCATGAATTTTGCTCTTCACTACGCGGTATGGACCGGGAACAGGCGCGAGCTCTACAGGAATATAGAGATAGTAACTCTCTTTGTCTCCATCATTGTTACTCTTTCGATCACGGCATGGGGGGTGATCGAAAATAATATATATGCCCAGTCTCTGCCGTTTTCCAGCAAGACATTCTATCATCTCGTATCGGGACATACCGGAACAGGTTATTCTACCATATATCCGCGTCAATTCGTCAACGAGTGGGGGACTCTGGCGATGTTAGGAGTGACCCTTGCCATGGCGGTAGGCGGAAGCGTCTGTTCCACAACGGGCGCCATTAAGGTATTCAGGATCGGGATCATATACAAGGCGCTCCGTCAGGAGATAAAGAGAATGCTTATTCCGGAGACGGCAATATATATTCAGAAGATACACCACATAAAAGATATAATACTCAAAGATAAATATGTCAGGATGTCGGCGATCATCCTGATATCATATGTTAATCTCTACATATTCGGCACTATAGCGGGAATGCTGTACGGATATTCTCTTAGCGAAGCGTTATTTGAGTCTGTATCCGCGGCCGCAAATGTCGGCCTCTCATGCGGTATTACAGCGCCGTCTATGCCGTCCGCGCTTAAAGTGGTTTATATGTTCCAGATGTGGGCCGGACGACTTGAGTTCGTAGCGGTTATAGTGCTTTTTGGTATGATAATAGCCAGTTTCAGGGGGAAGAAGTGAGTAGAAAGATGACGATTCGTACAGCGTACAGCGTACAGCGTATAACGTATAGCGTTGTTTTATTAATGATTCTTTTTGCGGCTGATTGTTATGCAGCAGTGTGGTCGAGCAATGAATTGATAGAGAAATCAAAAGAGCTCGATGGGCGAAAACTCAGTTACAGGGGCGAACTCGTTACTACGATATTGGGCAGAGGTGAATACTCATGGATGAATCTTAACGACGGTTCTAATGCCATAGGCGTATGGTGTAAGAGCTCGCTGCTTGGCGGGGTAAAATTCGCGGGTGATTATAAGAACCGCGGAGATATAATAGAGGTTACCGGTACATTCAATCGCGCATGCTCTGCCCATAACGGAGAGCTCGATATCCACGCCGATATAGTCAGGATTGTAAAATCCGGATATCCTGTAGACAGGGTCATAGATACCAAAAGCGTAAAGTCCTCAATAATTCTATTTACAATTTTATTCTTCATCGCCATAATCTTCAAAAAAAGACTCTAAAGAAAAATATCGACGGATATGATAAACGCAAATCTTGAAGAAGCAAAAATTAAAGCGGCGGCAATGTTCCTTAACTTCTCGGACCTTTTAGGGAAGGATGTATTGGACAGTGACCGCAAATTTATCGGGAGGCTCTGGGATATTTCTGCCAAGACGAGCGAAGTCTATCCGAAATCGGATGAGCTTATAATATTCAAAGGTTTCATAAAGAGATACTACGCAAGCGTTCCTTTTTCAAACGTTTCAGAAGTAGACCAGGATGTGATTTTAAATGTAAAATCGGAAGACGTGAAATTCGAATCGGCTCCGAAAGACTACGAGTTTCTTCTGCGCCGCAATATACTCGATCAACAGGTTGTGGACACTTTCAATCATAAGGTTATACGCGTTAACGATATTCACCTTCTGAAGATAGGCCATGAACTCATGGTTGCCCATGTGGATATAGGCCTGCGGGGTCTCTTACGCCGCTTGGGTTGGGAACATGCGCTTAAATTTATTGTAAAAAAAGATGATATAGTCTCCTGGAAGTTTATCCAGCCGGTGGCCATAAATCCAGCCAGCATGACGATGAAGTTGTCCGTATCGCAAAAACAGCTCCAGGGCATTCCGGCGGCGGATCTGGGTGAGATCATGTTCGATCTCAACATGAACCAGCGCATGGCCCTCTTCAGGGCGCTGGATATGAAGACCAAGGCCAAGATATTCGAAAATCTCGAATTTGAGGATCAGGAGGCTATATTAAAGGAACTGGACAAAAAAGAAGCCGCCTCGATCGTTACCAATATGTCTTCGGACGAAGCTACAGATCTGCTTTCCAACCTTCCACGGGGGACCGTGGAGAATATACTCACTCTTATGGAATCGGACAGGGCGAAGAAACTATCGACGCTCCTGGGCTACTCCAGCGACTCGGCGGGCGGGCTCATGACTACGGAGTTCGTATCTATGCCCAATACCATGGTGATAGAAGCCGCCATAGATTTTATCAAAAACCAGACCCGTGAATTCGATACCGTTCCGTATATATATGTAGTGGATGATAAACATAAGCTGCAGGGAGTGACGACTATAAGAAGGCTTCTCTTCGCGGATCTAAAAGATACGGTCTTAAGGACGGTATTTCCGACCACCATATACGTGCATCTCCATGATAGCGTTAAAGAGGTCGCCTTTCTTATGGATAAATATAAGATATCCGCGATTCCTGTGGTGGATGAGAATAAGCTTCTGCATGGGATAATAACCATGGACGATATATTGAACCAGCTTGTAGCCATAGCATGGAGAAAGCGGCCGCGGAAGACAAAAGGATTATGATTTGTTATGAATAATCATGACACATTAAGAAAGCCGAGCCACTGGAAGAGCCTGCTCATATTCTTAAGCGTAATGGGCCCCGGTATTATAACCGCTAACGTTGATAATGACGCGGGCGGTATAACTACGTATTCTGTGGCCGGCGCGCATTTCGGGTACTCCACTCTCTGGATATTTATTCCTATGATACTTGCCCTGGTAATCATCCAGGAGATGTGTTCCAGAAT
>JAQTPE010000130.1 GCA_028748925.1 Candidatus Omnitrophota bacterium | reverse complement strand
ATCGAAAGTCCAGGCAAAGATAAGGCACGAGGTGGAGATTGTCCTTCAAAAATTTAAAAGGCCAGGATAGCGCCGTCGGTTATCTGAAGGCTTCATTGCTGAATAATAGGGTATCGCACGCCTACATATTCTCAGGACCCGACGGTGTAGGCAAGCGCCTCGCCGCCATAAATTTTGCAAAAGCCCTTAACTGCGGCAACGTTAAATCCGGCGAACCGTGCGATCAATGCGCCTTATGTAAAAGGGTAGACTCGTCGGAGCATCCCGATATATTTCTACTGAGACGCGGAAAAGAGGGGGATTCGATAAAGATAGAAGATGTACGCGCCCTTATTAAGGACGCGTATCTTAAGCCATTCGAAGCATGTAAGAAGGTCTATATTATAGAGGGCGCCGAATATATGAAGCACGAAGCGGCAAACGCTCTCTTGAAGACGCTGGAAGAGCCGCCGGCCGATTCCGTCATCATATTGTTGGCCGAAAATACAAAAAAGCTCTTTCACACCATAGTATCGCGCTGCCGCGTAGTGAAGTTCTTTCCTCTTAAGCTGAAAGAGGTAGAGGAGATATTGACAGGAGAGCATTCGCTCTCCCAGGCCCAGGCTCATACGCTGGCGCATCTGTCGGGCGGCAGGCTGGGAGAAGCGCTTAAATTTAAAGAGGAAGATATATTTACAAAGAGGTCGTTGCTTATCAAAAAAATAGTCTCGGGCTCCAGAGCGGATTTTGATTTCGATGATATACCGAAAGAAGATATAAGGATATATCTCGATATGATATTGGCATGGTACAGCGATATATTGAATATGAAAGCCGGAGCGGAAGATTATATGCTTGTAAATATAGATGAAAAAGATATAATCTCTAACGAAGCCGCAAGGTTAAGTTTCGATCATATAGAGGATATAATAAACAGCGTGATATCCACTATGATCTATATGGACCGGAACGCTAACCAGAAACTGGCGATGAGCGTTCTCGGCATGAAGATAAGGCAGGTGGGCGTATGTACGAAGTGATCCAGATAAGACTGAGAGATGCCGGTAAGATATCCTACTATTCTACGAACGGCATGAAGTTTAAGGCGGGGGATTATTGTGTTGTCGAGGCCGACAGAGGGCAGGATTATGGTCAGGCGATCTCCGATATCGAAGTTATACTCGATTCCGACGTAGCGGAACCGCTCAAGAAAGTTATTCGTAAGGCCAATCCCTGGGATATGCATCAGATAGATAAGAACAAGAAGAAGATCAAAGAGGTTATGGACGCTTGCTCCAGGAAGATACGTGAACGCCACCTCCCGATGAAGCTTATAGACGCCGAATTCACTTTCGACCGCTCCAAGATCATGTTTTATTTCACGGCGGAAGGCAGGATAGATTTCAGAGACCTGGTCAAGGACCTGGCCACCGCTTTTAAGGCCAGGATAGAGCTTAAACAGATAGGCGTGCGCGACGAGGCTAAGATGCTCGGAGGTTTTGGGCCGTGCGGCAGGATCCTCTGCTGTGCCACTTTTTTAAAGGATTTTGAGCCGGTCACTATCAAGATGGCGAAAGAACAGAATCTGCCGCTTAACCCTACGAAGATATCGGGGCTTTGCGGCAGGCTAATGTGTTGTTTGAGTTACGAGCATAAGACTTACAAAGAGTTGATGAGAGGCGCGCCGAAAGACGGCGATATTTTGAAGACTGAAAAGGGTAATGGTAAAGTTATAGGCATAAACGCGATCAAGCGATCAGTGACCGTAGAGCTTGAGGATGGCAGCCTCATAGAGGTACCATATAAATAGGGTATGTCCCCAGTTAATTATGAATAAATTCTATATTACGACACCGCTATATTACGTAAACTCCAAGCCCCATATAGGACATTCTTACACCAATATCGCCGTAGATACGGTCTCGAGATTCTATAGGATGAAGGGCTATGACGTATTCTTCATGACCGGCACCGATGAGCATGGTGAGAAGATAGAGAAAGCCACGCTTGCTCAGGGGTTTAAGGCCGGAGAAGAGAAGAGGTTTGTGGATGATATAGTGCCTGTATTCAAAGAGCTATGGCAAAGATTAGGCATAGAGTATGACCACTTCATAAGGACTACCAATGACGATCATATAAAGGCGGTCCAGGCGGTATTGGATAAGCTGTATAAAGACGGCAAGATATACAAAAAGATATATAAAGGCTGGTTCTGTACGCCGTGCGAAACATTCTGGTCGGAAGCTCAAAGCGATGATGGATTCTGTCCCGATTGTAAAAGGCGGCTGGAAAAGCTGGATGAGGAGAATTACTTCTTTAAGATTTCCGAATATCAACAGTGGCTCATAGACCATATCAATTCAAACGCGGATTTCATAAAACCCGACTTTCGCCGCAATGAAGTGCTGGGGTTCCTCAGGGAACCGCTCCAGGACCTCTGCATATCGAGATCCAAAGCGCGCATGTCATGGGGGATAGAAGTGCCGTTCGATAAGAACTTTGTTACCTATGTCTGGTTTGACGCGCTGATAAATTATATATCCGGTATAGGTTATCCCGATGATGTTTCACGCATGAATAAGTACTGGCCGGCCGACTTCCATATTATAGGTAAGGATATATTACGCCATCATGCCGTATATTGGCCCATCATGCTGCACGCGTTGGGGCTCAAGGCGCCCAGGACCATCTTTGCCCATGGGTGGTGGATAGTTAAGGGCGAAAAGATGTCAAAGTCCAGGGGTAACATCGTTGATCCCGTGGCCCTGATAGACAAGTATGGTATAGATACATATCGGTATTTTTTATTGAGGTAAGTCCCGTTTGGATTGGACGGAGCCTTCAGCGAGGAGGCCATTATATCGAGATATAATAGCGATCTGGCAAATGATATCGGCAACCTGTTGAACCGCACGTTGACGATGGTGGAAAAATATTTTGAAGGCAAAATTCCGGCCGGTGCAGGCATAAAGGCACTTAAAGATAAGTCAGTGGCTTTAGCCGGCGAACTCGAGAAGAGGATGCCGGCGCTCGACTTCGCGGGCGCTTTGTCAAAGATATGGGAAGTGGTGAATACCGCGAATAAATTAATCGAGGACTCAAAACCATGGACTCTGGCTAAAGAAAAGAGGACGGACGAACTTCGCTCTTTGCTCTATAGCCTTTTAGAGGGTTTAAGGATAGTTGCGCTCTCAATATATCCATTTATGCCCGCGACTTCAAAGAGTATTATGAGACAGCTTGGCATAGAAGAAGATCCTTCTAAAATGAAATTCTCCGATGTGAATAGTTGGGGATTATTAAAGGAAGGTACAAAAGTTAATAAGTCAGCCCCGCTCTTCCCCCGCATAGAAACTTAGGGGTCAGGCGCTTTTTGATACCAAGCCTGGCACCTTTTTAGAAAAAGCGCCTGACCCCTTTTCTTGTAAAGATTTCAAAAAGTTAGTTCAAGACCGCTTGACACCATCTCTTTGTATGGTAAAATACATAAACAATTTGCATTAAACCGGTAATAGTGAAATAAAAACCAAAAAATGCTTGGCGCAAACGCCAGGCATTTTTATTTGCAAAGTAAAATGATTTATTTAGTTAAGAAAAAACGGAGAGAATAGTAAATGAAACGTATTAATCGCATAATTTCGTCGGTAGTTCTGATGTGCTTCCTCTTTAATACTCTTTTATCTGACCTCGCGTTCGGCCAATCGCTCTATAGCGGTAATTCATATAAACTCGCCCAGCAGACGGCATCCACGAATATTCAGGATCCGCAGACGATCGACTTGAAATTTATCA
>JAQTPE010000129.1 GCA_028748925.1 Candidatus Omnitrophota bacterium | reverse complement strand
GGTTTTTTATACGGCCCATCCGTGGTATTGGCTGTTTAATCTTCTGGGATTTTTAATAGCGCTCGTAGCGATGCTCGGAAAATTAGAGAAAGTTCCATTCGATATTGCCGAAGCGGAGACCGAGATAGTCGCCGGTACCCTGACGGAATATTCCGGCAGGCTTTTGGGCCTATTTAAACTCGCTCTTGATATAGAGACCATTGTCGGAGCGTCGCTCCTTGCGGCGGTATTCTTACCGTTTGGGCTCAACCTTGCCCCCGCGGCCGGATTTATTCTGTATATATTAAAAGTTCTATTCATAATCTCCATAATGTCTCTCTCGCGTACCGTCTTTGCGCGTCTGAGGATAGACCAGATGATGAGGCTATGCTGGAAATATATCGCGCCATTGGCTTTTCTGCAGCTGCTTCTGAACCTTCTGTTGAAAGGGGTCCTCCCAAGATGATCAGGCCGGGCAAGATGATAAAACAGGTCCTGGAGTCGTTCTTCGCGAAACCGGCGACTCTTATGTATCCTTATATTAAAGAGGATACTCTCAAGAGTTTCAGGGGCAAGATGAAGTTCCATCCGGAAAGATGCATCGGATGCAAATTATGTATGCGCGACTGTCCGTCGAACGCCATCAATATAAAAAAAGTGGGTGAAAAAGCATTCGAAGTCGAGATCGATCTCGGCAAATGTATATACTGCGGCCAATGCGCGGATTCCTGTATGAAAAAAGCGATTGAAGTGACCAATGAATTCGAACTCGCCGTGCTCGACCGCGAAAAATTGAAGGTGACATTTCGTGCAAAGCCTCAAGAGGGAACTGAAAGCAAGGCTTAAGGGCGCCAAACGCGTCGCGGTACTGGGAGTCGGCTCCGAGCTCAGGGGCGACGATATCGCGGGGATACTGGTCTTGGAAGCGCTCAAAAAGAGCAAAAAGATAAAACCTTCGATAAGGTTAAAGACTTTCGAAGGCTCCACGGCCCCGGAAAATCTCACCGGAGAGATAAAGGTTTTCAAACCCACGCATCTTATAATTGTAGATACCGCCGATATCGGTGAATCGCCCGGCTCCGTGCTATTATTAAGGGCCGATGAAGTGGGCCGCGGGATATCATTCTCCACCCACAAGATACCGCCCAAGATACTCATCGATTATTTCACTCACTCATTAAAGTGCGAGATCATTATCATAGGCATCCAGCCCAAGTCTATCGGTTTCGGCCGGAATATGTCCAAAGCCGTCATCTCCTCCTCGGGATCAGTCGCCAGTTCCATCTTGGAGGCTCTAAGCTGACGTTAGTTGAAAATCCCCGTCCCAAATGATACAATATGTCCGGATCGTGATATATGGAAAAGCGCTACGAACAATTCTCCCATACCGCTGATATCGGCGTAAGGGTTTTCGGCAATACGCTTAAAGAACTTTTCGAGAACGCCGCCTTCGCCATGTTCGATATTCTCGCCGACCTGGATGGCCTTAAGGGCGAGATCACGCAGGATTTTGAGCTTACCGCTCCAAATTACGAAGAGCTCCTCATCTCATGGCTCGACGAACTTCTCTATAATTTCTACTCGAAAAAGATCATCTTTTACAGGTTTGAGGTTTTGGAGTTGTCCGAAGATATGGTAAGGGCCAGAGCGTTTGGACGCTCGGTCAGCGAAAACAGGAACAGGTTAAAGACAGAGATAAAGGCCGCTACATATTATAATCTTAAGATAATAAAGAGAGACGACTATTACGAAGTCGACATAATATTCGATGTGTAATCCCACCGCGGCGGTGGGATTGAAAACAATTTAATATGCCAGACTGGACCGGCCCGTTAGAACGTATAGATGAGTACAGGTGGCGCATACCCAGAAGCTACATGACGGGCATGCGCGTTGACGGCGTCATTTACGCCGACGAAAAGATGATAGGGGACGTGCGGCATGACAGGGCCGCCCAGCAGGTCGCGGACGTAGCGTCTCTGCCGGGGATCGTTAAACATTCGCTTGCGATGCCCGATATCCATTGGGGCTATGGTTTCCCCATAGGCGGAGTCGCGGCCACGGATATTGAAGCCGGAGGCGTAATATCTCCCGGCGGCGTGGGCTTTGACATAAATTGCGGCGTCAGATTAGTCAGGACGAATCTGAAAGAAACTGAATTAAAGCCGAAGTTAAGAGATCTGGTCTACGCTCTTTATAATGAAATTCCGGCGGGTGTGGGCTCTAAAGGCGATATCAAGGTAACCGAAAAAGAGGAACGCAAGCTTCTCGTCGAGGGTTCGAAGTGGGTTGTAGATCATGGCTACGGAAGACAGGAAGATCTCGAATACACCGAGGAACGCGGCGCTATAGCCGGCGCTCTCCCTGACAGGGTCTCCGACAGGGCCTATGAGAGAGGCAAGCACCAATCCGGCACGCTTGGCTCGGGCAACCATTTCCTCGAGGTACAGGTTATTGACGAGATCTATGACGGAGAGGCCGCCGCGGCATTTGGATTGGGAGCAGGACAGGTCGTGTTGATGCTCCATTCGGGTTCGCGCGGCCTGGGATACCAGGTTTGCGACGATTATTCAAAGAGTTTTATAAGATGCCTCGCTAAATACGATATAGATGTGCCCGACAGGCAGCTCGCCTGCGCTCCGGTGAATTCCGAAGAAGGCAAAGCGTATCTGGGCGCCATGAAAAGCGCGGCAAATTACGCCTGGGCCAACAGGCAGTGTCTCATGCATCTGGCGCGCGGCGTATTCGAAAAAGTCTTTGGCATGAGCCCGGGAGATTTAGGGATGGACTTAATTTACGATGTCGCGCATAATATAGCCAAGATAGAGAAATATAATGTTGATGGTAAAGAGAAACTATTGTGCGTTCATAGAAAAGGCGCAACGAGGGCATTCCCTCCGTATCACCCGGATTTACCGGAGAAGTATAAAAAAACCGGACAACCTGTTATAATACCGGGAGATATGGGCAGGAGCTCATATCTGTTGGCGGGGACAAAAGAGGCCGAAGAGACGTTTTTTAGTACATGCCATGGCGCGGGCAGAAGGCTTTCGCGCACAGCCGCCATTAAAGCCTGCCGCGGCAGATCTATAGCGGGAGAGCTTGAAAAGAAGGGCATACTGGTTATGTCGAGCGGCCGGGAGACCCTGGCGGAGGAAGCGCCCGAAGCGTATAAGGATGTTAATGAAGTCGTGGACGTCGTTACCGGCGCGGGCATATCAAAGAGAGTCTGCCGCATGAAGCCCTTGGGCGTTATTAAAGGATAGAGGAGAGAAGATGTTAGATCTAAAGTTTATACGGGATAATAAGGCTGTTGTAAAAGAGGCCATCAAGAACCGCGGATATAAATTAGATATAGATGAGTTTATTAGACTCGATGAGGAGCACAGGAAGATGCTTACCGAGTTAGAAGACTTGAGAGCTCAGCGCAATAAGGCCAACGATGAGATTACGGGCGTCATGAAGGCTAAAGGCAATCCAAAAGAGATTATCGCCAGAATGAAGCCGATATCCCAAAAAATAGCCGATTTTGGGGCAAAAGTGGAGGAAATAAGCCAAAAAATAGACAAAATTAAGTATATAATCCCAAATATACCAGATAAATCCCTACCTGTAGGGGGTCCGGAATGTAATAAAATCGTCAAATCTTGGGGTGAAAAGCCAAATTTTGAGTTCAAGCCCAAGACACATACTGAGCTTGCTGAAATACTGGATATCATATGCTTCGGAGTAGCCGCCAAGATCACAGGCTCGAACTTCATTCTATACAAAGGATTAGGCGCCAGGCTTGAGCGCGCTCTCATAAACTTCATGCTCGATCTTCATACCAAAAAGCATGGCTATACGG
>JAQTPE010000128.1 GCA_028748925.1 Candidatus Omnitrophota bacterium | reverse complement strand
CTGTGTGAGTGAGATCTTGCCGGATGAATAGACGTAAGAGGTGACGACGCTATTCGCCTCTCCAGGAAGGCGCGCTTCCGCGGTCTGGCGCGCCTGGGTGGCGTTCGCAAGCGCCGTCAGGGCGGCGTTATAACTCTTTAGGGCTGTATCTTTAAGTTTTACTGCATTATCGAGCGCTGTCTTAGCCGCGTTAAGTTTGGTTTGCTTGGCGGCGCAATCGCTTGTGGCGGCATCGAGCTCTTTCTGCAAGGTATCGACCTGAGACTTAAGCGCTGTAAGGGTCGCTTCATCCACCGTAGAATCGTTTTGCCTCACGGAGACGAGAGTGTTGCTCGCGTTGTATTTCGCTACGGCGCCGGCATTCTTATCCTCTACGAAAGTAGTTATTATCGCGCCGTTTTTGTCCTCCTGGTAAGAGAAAAGAAGCTTGCTCGTTCCATACTCAAATGACGAGTATCTGCCTTTATCATCATAGGTGACGCCGCCCCAGGCGCTATTATAGGTGGAGAGAGGCTTGCCGGAACTCGAGTATGCGGTTATCGTGCCGGAGGGAGATGTGACCGAACTGACGTTACAGGAGTTATCGAAGGTAACCGTGTAACCGTCCTTATCGACTACCTTCCTCATCCTCACTTCGACCGATTGCTCATTCTCCACCTTCTCGAATATATACCGTAAGCCGTCGGAGCCTGTTATCTCGGATATTACGCCGCCAACGTATTTTATCACCGCGCCGTCCGATTTAGCCGTCTTAAGGAGCGCCATGTCCTTGTCATATTCAATAATCTCATCGGGCGTGGTGACGGTCGTCTTTGTCACATTGCCGGAGGCGTCCAATAAGTAGGTATAGCTGGTGACGAGGCCGTCAGGCGCGACCTGTGATACTATGCGGCCGTTCGCATCGTAGTGGGTAGCGGTCCCGTCCGACGCGAGGCTCGATACCGCTTTACCGCCCTCCACCGCCAGGACCGTGCCGTCAGGGTCCCTTACTATCGCATTTAAGATATTGCCGTCCGAAGAGAGCGTGATATCTTCTATTATTGTACCGTCTTTCTGGGTAACGCGCTCTATCGTCTCGCCGTAATCTATTATGTCGCCCGCCTCTGTGGTAAGGGTCATTTTTGGCGCAGTGCTATCGGTACCCGAAGAGGCCTCCCGGGTATAAGTAACGGTATCTGAAGCCTCTCCTCCTCCATTAGCGGCTCCGCTATCCCCCGCGCCGCTTTTCTTCTTAAGGTTCCAGTCATCATTTGTGTAATATCCGCTTGAAAGCCTCCATTCAAGATAGTCGTTCATCTTATCTATGAGGGCTTCCTGGCGGGCTTCGGCCTTCTGGAGGGCATCCTTGGATACGAAGCCGGAGCGATTCTCCTCATTATCGGCCGGTATGCCGTAAGACATGTCCGCCGCGAAGAGGATCTGCTGGTAGGTAAAGGTGAAGATCAATATGGTCGAGATTATTTTGAATGCTATGTTATTCCGCCGCATAGTTAGCCCTCCCATATATATAGAGGAAGGCGGCCAATGAAAGCACCGCCAGGCACGTGACTTGAGCAACCGTGAGACCCAGTATAAAGATAGGACTATCCGTCCTTAAACTTTCGACAAAAAATCTGCCTAAAGCGTATATCGCAAGCGATATCGAGAAAGTCTCGCCCTGTCTTTGAAACGCTTTTTTATATATAAGACGCCCCGTGATATAGGCCGCGAGAAGGACAATAATTTCGTATATCTGCGTAGGATGCCGCGTTAGACCATCTCCGGTCTTGAATACTATGCCGAACGGCGCGGAGGTCGGCTTACCATAACAGCACCCCGCGAGGAAACAACCGATCCTCACAAATACCTGGCTCAACAATAAAAAAGGCATCGCATAATCAGCTAATACCAAAAATCTTACCTTCCTTAAGCGCGCATACACGATAAGCGTCAATAGCGCAAAAACAAGCGTCCCAAAATACGCGAATCCGCGGCTGGGAGATATGATATCTGCGGCTTTTATATTTAAGTGCCCGGGATTCAATATGAGGTGCAAGACCCGCGCGCCTAACAGGCCTGTGACGAAAAGAAGCGCGCTAAGCATGAGGATCTCGCTCCGCCCAAGCGGGAAATCTGAAGGGCACGCGTAAAAGGCAAGAAATGCGGAAATTATGGCTCCGATTGCAAGCAATAGATACCAGCTTGGAATGAGCGTATTGGCTATTAAGATGTTAGGACACACCCTTTGAGCCCTCCGCCTTTTGATTCTGCCAAGCTATAATGCATATCTAACGGTCGGATTTTAAATGCCTAATAATTATACCATATCTTTTGAGGTTGTCAAGAATACAAGTTACATTTTGTATTACTAACAAATTTGATTCCTAACTATAATAAAATGAGCTAGTTACAAATCTATTTAACCTTACCTTTAGAAAAGGTAAATTTCGGTGTAAAGTTTCCGGAATTTGCTGCTATATCGCATAATTAACTCTATCTCGCTTTCACTTTTGCTATATTATTTTTGACGAAAAATTCAAACAGCCTGTCGGCGAATAAAACGGTCCCTTTCTGGTTAAGGTGGATCTCGTCTACGAAATAAGAATGCTTGTCTTTTGGGAATATGCCGACTCCGTCAAATAGAAGAAGCCCGTTATCTAAAGCAAATTTTTCCATCTCTTTGTTAAGCATGGCCTGTAAATAATATTCAAACTCGTAATAAGACAACTCCTCATTATTACGCAGTTTGGCATTTAAACTATTTACCTTATTTTCATCCAGCATATTCTGCAGGCCGGTAAGGCCTCTCGGCATAAGTTCCGGCTGCGTTCCCACTATTAATTTCGCATTGTTCTCTTCGCATATGGTCAATATCCGGGAAAGCTGATCCCTGTATTTTTTAAGTAATCTATCCACTTCTTCGGGCTTGACATGTATATTATAGTTATATAAAAAATAGTTGCCCTCTTTATACACACGGATGGCTATCTTTTCCCGGAGCATGGCATAGAACTGACTGATATTATACAGGAATTTACTGAGCCTCCATGAGACAGACAATCTCGTTTCGGACCTTAACAGGGTGTGGTTATTGTATGCGCTCACAAGGAATACATAGTCCGGATCAAATCTTATATCGTGCTCTATAAGGTTTAAAAATATATGATCGATGGTGCTGCTGCCGCGACCGGCGTTTATTACCTCATACCGGCCGTCGGCCTCCTTATCCAGCCTTCTTTGCAATACCGATTCCCACGTATCCTCATCGCCTACGCCGACGCAGAAAACAAAGGAACCCCCCAGCATCATTATCCGCTTAACCCCTTCCGGCTTTTTCAAGGATACGTCCGACCCGCGTAACCCGAAATTATTTATACGGTCCATATAGCCCCATACCAGAGTCGTAAACGGCTTCCTCCCCTCTACTTCATCAGTCATTTTGCCGCGTCCGGCAAATGCCTCATCCCCCTTATCCTTTATATCTTTATACTTATAAATATCCGTTTTTATCTGGCCTTGGAATAACTCCCGAATGCTGCTTTTTAATATATTAAAACCATAAGAATAGACAGAAGGGTCCTTATATTTGATAAAGTGGTAGGTTCTTGCGGATAATTCTAAAAAAATAAAAAAACACGCTATAATTATAGAGCTAAATATAATTTTTTTCATCAACGGCATCTCTGTCCTCCTAAATGGCGCTGCACAAAAAAGATTTAATTCTTGTAACTTTTTTAAATATTTGGTCTTACTTTTTTGTTATGTATATTATATCACAATTCTCTCTTTCCATTATCCCAATTTGGGGCCATCCTAAAAAGAGACACCCCACAAACTTAAATCTTCAG
>JAQTPE010000127.1 GCA_028748925.1 Candidatus Omnitrophota bacterium | reverse complement strand
CCCTCCCGCGTATCATATCATTGAAAGCCACTTTTTTTGACTTCTCCACTTTAAATATTATAGCTGAGCCTTCGAGATAAGCGAGGCTCTTTTCAACGAGCATATTGGCGTATTTTTTATAAATATCAAATCGCTGTGATTGGAAAGTGAGTTCCCCATCCCATGCCATGAAGAGCCATTTAAGCGAGGCGAGGATTTCGTCCAGGTATTCGGGTTTGGAACGTTCCTTATCGGTATCTTCTATTCTTATTATGAAAGCGCCTTTTTCGTGCCTGGCGTAAAGCCAGTTAAATAGCGCGGTTCTGGCGCTGCCTATGTGCAAATACCCGGTCGGACTCGGCGCGAAACGGACTCTAACCATAAAATTAAGCCTTTTTATAACCTTCCTCGACCGCTCTCTTATTCAGCATGAATATATCCTCTTTCGGCCCAAGCATCTCATGCAGCGCGTTTATTACTATCTTCACAGGAAACAGCTTAGACCGTTTTAAGAGAGCCCCCAACGCCACCATGTTCGCCGATCGCACGCTTCCCAGTTTTGAAGCTATCTGAGTCATAGGTATAGAGACTACCGAGATATCTTTACGGTTCGATTTAGATTTTATAAGCGATCTGTTCAAAACCAACAGGCCTTTTGGCTTTAGCCTATTCTCATATTTTATCAACGAAGGTTCGTTCATCGCTACGAGTATATCCGGAGCGGTGATTATCGGATTGGCTATCTCTTTATCCGATATCTTCGTCATGGCATAGGCGGTCCCTCCGCGCACTTCCGCTCCGTAAGAAGGCATCCAGGTCACGTTTTTGCGCGACGCAAGGCCGGCCTGGGCCAACAACTTACCAAGCAGCATTATTCCCTGGCCGCCGGAACCCGCCAACAAAATTTCAATCTTACTCGTTTTCATAATTAATATGATTTGACCACGCCTATCGGGTAAAAGAGCGCCACTTCATTCTTTATCCGCTCCGCCGCCTGCACAGGCGCCATACCCCAGTATGTAGGACACATAGATAATACTTCTACCATCGAGAAGCCCTTATTTTCGATCTGCGTCTTAAATGCTTTGGATATCGCGCGCTTGGCGCGGAATATCTCCTGGGCCGAGTGCACCGAAACGCGCTCCAGATATTTGGCGCCGGGCAATACGGCCAGCATCTCCAATATCTTTAGAGGATATCCGTCATTTCTCAGGCTTCTGCCGGCCATACTGGTGGATGTCTTCTGCCCCGCAAGCGTCGTAGGAGCCATCTGTCCGCCGGTCATGCCGTAAACTCCGTTATTCACAAATATGACGGTTATATTCTCTCCGCGGTTCGCCGCATGTACGATCTCCGCCGTTCCTATCGCGGCAAGATCGCCATCGCCCTGGTACGTAAATACTATATTATCGGGCCTCACCCTCTTTATGGCCGTGGCTACCGCGGGAGTTCTCCCGTGCGCGGCTTCGCTCACATCGAAGTCCCAATAATCATAAGCTATCACCGCGCACCCTACAGGCGCTATGCCTATGACGCGCTCGCGAATATTGAATTCATCTATAACTTCGCAGACGAGACGATGCACAATGCTGTGCCCGCATCCGGCGCAATAATGCATGTCGACGTCGCGAAAACTCTTCGTCCTTGACAAGACAAGCGTCTCCCGGGGTTTCGTTTCCGCCTTCTTGTCCGACACCTGTCTTGTTCTTTTTGTATTTTTCTTCTTCATATGTACAGCCGCCAACCACTAACTCTCAACTATTAACTATCAACTATGAACTAAACTAATGCCTCTATCCGTGCCAGGACCTCTTCCTCACCAGGTATTCCGCCGCCCATCCTGCCATAAAAATCCACTTCGCTCTTGCCATTGACGGCGAGCATCACATCCTCCACCATCTGGCCGGAACTCATCTCTATCACCAGAAACTTCTTAACTCTGGATGACGCGTCCTTGATAATCTTTGAAGGAAAAGGCCATAAACTTACCGGCCTTATAAGCCCGGCTTTGATGCCTTTGGCGCGGGCGCGTTCCATTGCCGCTTTAGCCGTCCTGGCGACAGAACCGTACGCAACCAGGACTATTTCGCTGTCTTTGGGATTAAAGATCTGGGCGCGGACTTCAGAATCGGCGATGGTCCTATATTTTTCCTGGAGTTTTTTATTATGTTCTTCCAAAGCGCCTTCAGCTAAAAAGAAAGATCTCACTATGTTAGGTTTTCTGCCCTTGCAACCGGTCAGGGCCCATGGTTTTTCCGTTATATGAGGCTTATAGTTCTCTTTGATTATAGTTACAGGCTCCATCATCTGCCCAAGCATGCCGTCACCCAGTATAAGCACAGGATTTCTATATTTGTCGGCAACGTCAAACGCCAGAAATGTATAATCCAATAATTCCTGCGCCGAAGACGGCGCAAATACTATAACCTTATAATCACCATGCCCGCCGCCTTTTACGGACTGAAAGTAATCGCCTTGCGCGGGGGCGATGTTTCCCAATCCCGGGCCGCCTCTCTGCATATTAACTATCACGCACGGCAGTTCGGCACCCGCTATATAGGATATCCCCTCCTGCTTAAGGCTCACACCCGGGCTGGACGAGGATGTCATAGCCCGCTGGCCGGCCGCCGCCGCGCCGAATACCATATTTATAGCGGCGAGCTCCGATTCGGCCTGGACGAATACTCCGTCTATCTCGCTCATCCTCTTAGCCATATATGCTATGAGCTCATTCTGGGGAGTTATAGGATAACCGGCATAAAACTTACACCCTGCCAATATAGCGCCTTCCCCGCATGCCTCATTACCGCACATTAGTATCTTTCGTGACATGATTATTTATATACCTCTATTATAAATTCCGGACATATGAGAGCGCACATCGCGCAACCCGTGCATTTGCCGCCGGAAAATACGGCGGGCTTCACCCCTTTTGCATTTAATTCATCCTCTATCTTAATAAGAGAATTGGGGCAGTTCACTATGCAAAGGTAGCATCCCTTGCACCTGTCTTTATTGATTCGTATTTTAGCCATTCTTAGCTTTCAGCACAACTTCTCTCATAATTACATCGCAAATCGTGCCGGGTGTCAAGTTATACTTCTTAAAAAGCTCATCGCGCTTACCGTGTTCTATAAATTTATCCGGAAGACCGAATCTCTTCACTCTGACGCCTTTTATGTTCTCCCTCTCGATAAATTCCAGCACCGCGCTACCAAATCCGCCTCCAAGCACACCTTCCTCTATCGTAATTATGCTTTTACAGGATGCGCAAACATCCTCTATCATCTGGCCGTCTATGGGACAGACGAACCTTGCGTTGATTACGGCGGCATTTACCTTCTTCTTGAGCAGGATCGCCGAAACCTCTACCGCGGTTGAGACCATGCTGCCTATGGCTATAATGGCGATATCCCTGCCATCTTTAATGACTTCGGCTTTCCCCATCTTTACAGGCTCCGTTCCAAGCCCGTGCTTTGCGTATATGAGTGACGCGTCGTTTGTCAAAATGGGCAATCCGCCTCTCGGGTAACGCATAGCAACAGGCTTATGCTGCTGCACGGCAAAGCCAAGCATATCTTTTAGCTCATCGGGATCTTTGGGCGCCATAACTATAAGATTGGGTATATTCCTCATATACGCTATGTCAAAAACTCCGTGATGCGTAGGCCCGTCTTCTCCTACCAGGCCCGCCCGGTCCAGACAGAATACCACAGGAAGGTTCTGCAAACATACGTCATGTATTATCTGGTCGTATGCGCGCTGCAAGAATGTCGAGTATATAGCGACGATGGGCCTGTGCCCGCCCCTCGCCAGGCCGGCGCTCAATCCAACCGCATGCTCTTCCGATATTCCTAGATCGTAAAAACGCGCGGGATACGCTTTGGCGAACCTATCG
>JAQTPE010000126.1 GCA_028748925.1 Candidatus Omnitrophota bacterium | reverse complement strand
GCACATCAAACCATCGGGAGAATATTGATATATAGTTTTTATGCCGTTGGTATCCGTTAGCTCCTTTATCTTATAATCTTCCACTAAAATTCTTGTGCCATCCAGATAATCCATCTCTCCGTTTATGATCCTGCCGCTGCCATCTAAGCTGAAATTGGACAGCGATCTATCGGACAGGTCAATGCTCTCAATGTTATTGTCATTTATATCGTACCTGACTCCCGAAACGGATATTATCGTCTTTAATTTCGCCACATATTCGGTAACATCATCCTGGGTCACTTCCGTCGTTTCATAAAGATAAGCCGTTCCATCCGTATCTATAGCTTTTGATAGCACGCCATTATCGTATTCGATCGTCTTACCGGTGCCGAATTCGACTTTCGTAAGGCGGTTATCGGAATCATAATAAGAGGTCTTCTCCGGATCCGTTAAGATCGTTTCGATAATACTGCCCTGTTCGTCTTTTGTATAGAAGCAATCGGCAGTTTGGCCGCCGGGATAGACTATGGAAGATATTAACTCATCATCATTATAATTTAGGATCGTGCCGTCCGGTCTGATGGCCTGAGAGACCTTACCATTGGCAACAGTTTGGATCGTTCCATCGGCATATGTTATCTCGGCGCCGATCAGATTATTGTCTTCATCCAGCGTAAGTTCCCGTAAAACTGTACCGTCCTTCTTCTCTATTGAGTCTATAATACTACCTTTATAGCGGATGATGTCCCCGTCCTGTGTAGTTACCGATAAGATTGCCCCATCATCCACAGGCGCTGACTCTCCTTCCGCGGCGGCCGGCGCAGCGGCGGTTCGGCTGCCGGAATCTCCTCGCGGCCCTTTAAGATCGAGAGATTCGGCGGCAGAAGAGGAATTTTGGATACTCTTTGAAAGGCCCGCGCTCTGCGCGTTTATGGCATCGCTTATATCCTGTTTTTGGCTGATCAGGCTTTCTACGGCGGATTGCTGGTTCTTTAAATACGCGGGCGCGAAGGTTTGGGATTGTTCTTTATACTGGTTCTCAAGAGCGGTTCCGATCAGGTCGCCTGCCCAGGCTACCTGGTTCCATAAAAAAATCCCAGCCATTGCGGCTGAGATAACTTTGAAAGCTATTTTGAATTTTTTTGGTAAGAACATGGCTCCCTCCTGTAATAATAAGTATTACAGGAAGTATACCATGCGCTTCCGGTTTTGTCAAGTTAAATTTGATTTTTTATCAAATCCTGTATTTTTCCACCTGCTTCTTCAGGACGGAGACCTCTTCGTTAAGTTTATCGAGCGCCTGATCGAGCGCGTCGTGGTTAACGGGTTTTGACGCGCCGAGTTTCCTGATGTTTTCCATAGAGGCGGATATACTGCCGATCGCGGCCCTCTCTTTCTTTACGGTCGCCTTCATGCTGTTGACCACTCCGTTAATGCCGGTGACGAGATGTATCAATTCGTCCTTCTTCCTTAAAGCCAGGATTTGAGAGAAGTCTCCGCCGGCCATGGATCCCAGGAACTGTTCGATCCTGTCGATAGGACCGGCTATCCTGTGCGAAGCGTATATACCTATAATCGTTATCAGGGGCACCGCCAAAAGCATACTGGCGAGTATCCTGATATTGACCGTGTTCACTATAGACATGAGGCGGCCCTGGGGATATATGTTGGCGAGCTTATCTCCCATGGTAACCATCATAGTGTAATATATTAAATACGAGCACATGATAGCCGTTAAAAATACCATCGCCAATATCATGCCTACATACTTCAGCTGGAATCTCTTCGCTACAAGATACCGCTTCCTGCTGTATTCAGCGCCTTGACGCATATTTATACCCCTCCTTTTCCCCACATGATCACGTCTTTTCTTATAATTAAATTAACCCTGCCATTCTTAGACTTCTTAATGAGTTCGATGGATTTCTTTAACGGCATATAGCGCGTCGATTCGCCGTTTATCTCCATGATCAGGTCGTCGGGCCTCAATCCGGCCTCGTAAGCGGCGCCGTTCTTGAGAGCCGCTATTATCGTAAGACCGTCAAATTTTATAGCCAAAGTGGCGCCGATAGAACCATCCGGGCCCACTCTAACATCGACATCGCGACCTACCGTTATCTTGGTCTCGATAGAATTCTTTTCCAGTAACGCCTGGACGACCTCTTTTAGGGACATATATCCGACAAGTCTGCCCCATATAGCGACGAGCGTATCGCCATTTATAATACCCGCGGCGGCGGCCGGTGAACCGGGCCTGACGTTTTCGATCCGGGTCACGCCATCGGATGTCATCAAAATCATGCCGGTTTCCGTTCGCAGCTTATTCAGGTCATCGTTCAGCTTCTCTTCATCGCTTTTGATTTCGGGAACCGTACCTCTCTGTTCAAACTCATTATGGCGCTTAACAACCTCTTCCTTATGTGAAATATCTTTTTTAAAGAGATATCCCTGTAGAAATACGAGCCCGTCTTTGGCGGCCCTGGAGGCAGGGTTCAATTTAAAAGCTTTATCGTAATACATAAAAGCTTTTATATAATCTTTCTTGTCCTTAGCCAGTTCGGCCAATTTTATCAGATTCTGCTCTTCGGTATCGAAATACATCTCCTTAATATCGGATTTCATAATGGTGATCTGGCCGTCCATCGTGGAGAATACTATCCTGTCCTTATAGTCCTCTATCACGATGCCTTTAAGCTCCTTCTGGTTCTTCATGTAGATGGTATCCGCAAATAAGCTGGGAGTTGGGAGTTGGGAGTTGAGAGTTAGAAAGAGAAAGATAAATAACAGTTTCTTCATTTTATACCTCAACCGCATTTTTTGCCTCTTCATAGACTCTCTTCAACGGCACGTCTTTTGCCCTGGCGGCTTTCACGCATTCATCGTATTCGGGCGATACGGTCAATATGCCATCCGGCCCCTTGCTCAACTTTACTTTGATATTTCCGTATCTCGTATCGACCTTCACTATTTCGCGCTTCAACTTGAATCTCCCGGCCTCATAGTACCTTATGCCGATGGAAGTCGTTTCGTTGAATATTATGGAACAGAGCCTCTCTAAGTTCGGCCGGTCCGACAGAACGGTAAGTTTGAAAGCGGGCCTCGACTTCTTCATCTGTACAGTGGTCGTATACGCGTCCAGGGCGCCGTCATCCAAAAGTTTCTCAAATAGATATTCGAAGTTCTGCGGGTTCATGTCATCTATATTCGTCTCGATCACAAAGACTTTATCTTTATCAAAAGCCACGACACTCTCGCCGATAATCGCCCTCAACATATTAGGCACTCCGCCCGATTCATCCGTCCCCGCGCCATAGCCTATATTGGACACCTTCATCCCGGGCATATCGCCGAATCCTTTAGATAGAGCCTTTAATATACCTGCCCCTGTAGGAGTTACAAGTTCCGAATCCACGCCGGACACTTTAACCGGCACGCCTTTTAATATCTCGAGGCTCGCGGGGCTTGGCGCCGGAAGGACTCCTCCCTTCGTGTGCAGGATGGTCCTGCCGAAATCCACTGTGGATGAATATACCTCATCTATTTCAAGCGCGTCTATAGCTATCGCCGCGCCCACTATATCGATTATCGAGTCGATGTCGCCCAGCTCATGGAGATGGAGCTTCTTCTTATCGCCTGTACCGTGTATCTTAGACTCGGCTTTGCCTATTATATCGAATATCTTTTTTGCGTTCTCTTTTATTGTGCTTTTTAGAGAACTCCCGTCTATAAGCTTTAATATCCCGGAAAGAGATCTGTGGGGCTGCGCGCCGGAAGAATGCTTCACTATAACGTCGAACTTTGTTCCGGATAACGCTTTGCGCGTCACTTTCGAGGCCTTAAGCTCGTAACCCTTTAATTTGAGCTTCTTAAGCTCTCCCGATAAAACACGTATATCGAGCCCGGCGTCTATAAGAGAGCCGAGCACCATATCTCCGGCTATACCGCTGAAGCAATCGAAATACAATATCTTCATAAGCTTTAATTATTTATCATCGAGGCAAAATACGCGGCCCCGA
>JAQTPE010000125.1 GCA_028748925.1 Candidatus Omnitrophota bacterium | reverse complement strand
CCTGGAATACCTTCTCTTTGCCGAGTTCTATCGAGAGCGCATGATACATTCCCGGATATTCGATCAGCGTCTTGTCTTTGCATTGTAATTTGCCGAAGACCTTTACGCTCGATTCAGGATAGACCAGCAGATCGCTCCCCGCAACGAGAAAGAGAAGCGGAGAATCTATCCGTATTTTCAGCAGCCTCATACGAAGCTGAGCGACAAATATATCGAATAGCACCTGCGAAGTTGACATTACATCCTTATCATAAGTAGTCTCTATCATCTTTAAATAAGCCGGATCACGCGTGCACATATCGGAACTCACGGGCAATGAATATCTCTTGTTTCGATCGTAGAATAACGGAAGGAATATATCGATATAATCTCTTAATTTCAAAGGCGCTTTGCTGTTAAAGGCGGGAGCGACGCATATGATGCCGTTAAAAACAGACTGATCCTTCAGCGCCATCGATAATATTATGAGCGCGCCCATGCTCTCTCCGACGGCGAATATCTTCTTTCCCGGATTATCCGCTCTTATTTTTATGAGGAGATTATTTATAGAACTGAAAAATTCGGCGAAAGATTGTTTCTCTCGCAGATCTATAGCATATGAGGAGAGATCATTTTTTAGAGACTCGGAAGCGAAAGATTCCCACCACGAGGAATTTGCGCCCAAGCCGTGGATCAGAAGAAGTTTGGCCCTGGGCGATGGAGAAATCCATACTTTATAGGATATGCCGCTGTCTGCTATAGCCATCATCCCCTATTTTATATATTTTACCTTAAGCTCCGAAAGATAGATAAGGTGCTTCTTCTCTTCGCCTATAAGCTCTTCGATCTTTTCTTTGTTCGGACCCATCATATATTTTAACAACTCCGAGAAGAAGAGTATCGCGTCCTTTTCGAACCCTATTCCGTATTGTATGGCGGCGAGCGGCTCCTTTACGTTACCGGCGAACCACTCTGCGGATATCTGCGTATATTGCATATCGTCGACGACGAACTTCATATATGCCGCGAACTCTCCCTGGTAGGACTCCTGGACCTCATATGTCTCGGTCGATTTGCGTATATCCGTGAACTTCTTTACATGTTCGTCTTCCCAGTCGCGCAGCTTAGAGAATAGGTCTTTCATATCCTTCTCTTTGAATTTATCCGCCGCATAACCGTAAAAATCCCTGCGCTTCTTCTCCTTCGCTATACCCATATCTATAATTTCAGCCGCACTGAATACGTTAGCCATTTTTCTCCTCCATTAAGTTGATCCGTTATTAATATATTATACAACTTGCGTCATCAAATCCCAAGCGAAAACCTCAGCCGGCGAAGCTCGCGGAACTTCCGTTGTCCGTCTTCATCGATTAACTATGAACTGCGGTCGACTTCGGAGGAGGAGTAAGATTGACGCGGTTTGATCTTGCAGTCTGAGAGGATCTCGTTAAGCGAGGGTAATACCTGGAAAGTTACTGCCGGAACGGTGATGGCGCCTTCGTACAGGATGGGCGCGGATGGCTGATAGGCTCTTTCGGACGTTAGAAATATCCTCATGATGAAAGCTTTGTTCCCGATGGAGAACGGATAATATCTCGTCCATCCTTTCTTGCCAATATCCATGTTCGCGAGGTCAAAGCTCACCCCGGAATCGAGCGATAACCCGCAATAGCCGCTCTCTATCTCTTCTTTGGACGATCTTGAGATGGTATCGAGTTCATATAGGAATAGGCCGACGCATACCGCATCGTATATCTTCTTCACTGCCGGATCGGAATAATTTATATCTATATTGGTAGGTGGATTTAAAGGATTATTCTCAAATGATGAGACGGATGAGGACGCTATGCTCTGAACCAGAAAAAAAAGCGCTAAAAAAACCGGCCACTTAACCTTGTTCAAAGAGACTCCTCTTCCATTAAGGTAAACAGGATTGACTCAAATGAGTCCTGCCGCTTACTCGTAAGTCTACCACAAGATCTGACTTTTGCAAGTAAGAGCGCTCTCTATCCGAGATTTTTCTGGAAACGCGAAGAACTTAATGTAATGACGGCCACACCCATTACCAGAAGGATAAGCATCTCGTCCCATAGGACGTTTATACCCACGCCCTTCAGGAATATGCTCCTTAAGATAACAAGATAATATTTTAACGGGTTGACGGTCGTTATGACCTGGACCCACTGAGGCATGTTCGCGACAGGATACGCAAATCCCGACAAAAGGATCGCCGGAAAATAGAAGAGAAAGACCGCCATCATGGCCTCCTGCTGCGTCGATGATATGGTTGATATGAATAACCCTATGCCGAGGCTCGTCAACAGATAGATCAGCGTAGCGCCGAAGAGAAGCGGGATACTGCCTATGCACGGTATATTAAACCACAACACTCCTACTGTAGCTACCATTACCATCTGCACTATCGCTATTATGCCGAAAGGAATGATCTTGCCAAGTATGAGCTCTATAGACCTGATGGGGCTCACGATCAACTGCTCCATCGTGCCTATCTCTTTTTCTCTCACGATGGCCATCGACGTGAGGATGAGCGACATCAACGTAACGATCATCGCTACGACGCCCGGAAGATAAAAATTTTTGGAATAAAGATTTACATTAAACCACTGCCTGTCCTTGAGCTCTACCGACGGGTATATATTTTTGCGTTTTATGAAAATATTGGCGCGGTCCTGTAAGGCCCTGGCATTGTAATTATTGACGATGGTTCCGGAATAACTCAGGATGATCTGGGCCGCGTTGGAGTCCGTGCCGTCGACGATTATCTGCATTGGCGCGCTGTCATTTCCGGTGAGCGCCTGAGCGAACCCGTGGTTAAATTTTATGACCGCCTTTATTCTGGCGCGGTCCATCACGTATTTTATATCTTCCTCTTTCTGTAAATAATTCTGAATATCGAAATATTTTGAATAGCTGAAATCCCTTATTATGTCGCGGCTCTCCTTAGTATTGTCCATATCGTATACGGCGGTCGGGATATTGGTTATATCCATCGTAGCCGCGTACCCGAATATCATGATCTGAACGATCGGAGAGACGAACATAACAAATTTCATGCGGGGATCGCGAAAAACCTGAAGGAACTCTTTGACGATCAGAGCCGCTATTCTCGTAAACATTATTCTCTATGCCACTTTCTTTTTGAACTTCACTATCGCCAACCTGACCGCTATGAATGAAAATATAAATAACGCGATGATATTCGGCCAAAGGGCCTCTATGCCGACGCCTTTTAAATATATCCCGCGCAATATCACTATGAAATAACGCGCCGGGACCAGATAAGTAATATACTGCACCCACTGGGGCATATTAAATATCTCGTACGTGAACCCGGAGAGCATGAAAGTCGGTAGAAACGAAGTCAGTATGGCCATCTGGCTCGCCATCAGCTGGCTCTTCGCCGCGACGGATATGTATATGCCCAGCATGAGAGCGCCGGTCAAAAATATTCCGCTGGTGACAAACAGCAAGACGGTGCTTCCTCTTAAAGGAACGCCAAATAACATTATACCCACAACGACGGATATAACGAGATCGATGAAACCTATGACAAAATACGGGGCGAATTTTCCGATGATGAGCTCTATGCTCCTCACAGGAGTCGATATAAGCTGCTCCATTGTGCCGCGCTCCCACTCTCTTGCTATGGTAAGCGATGTTAAGAGCGCCGCGATTATCATCATAATGATGGCGATGAGGCCCGGAACGATGAAGAGTTTGCTGTCAAGGTCCTGATTAAACCATATCCTCGAGCGCAGGTCGACGGGCGTGGCATTCGCTATGCTGTTTACCGCGAGCGCGTCTTTAACGAATTTCTGGTTGTAGGAATAGACGACGCTATTGACGTAGCCGAGGGCTATCTGCGCCGTATTGGAGTCGCTTCCATCGATTATCACCTGAAGAGGAGCGATGCCGTTAGACTGTATCTGCTTCGAAAAATGTTTGGGTATGACCATTATGATCATGGCTTTTCCCTTATCAACGAGATGTTCCATGACCGGATAGTTGTCGTAATAGCCTATTATATTGAAGTATTTTGAAAGTTTGAAATTATCCAGGAAACGCATGGATGTTTGCGAGCCGTCCTGATTCCACA
>JAQTPE010000124.1 GCA_028748925.1 Candidatus Omnitrophota bacterium | reverse complement strand
TGCGCGCTACAGGACCGCGTTTTTGAAAAAGACCGCGCGTTTTTTGACAGTTTCATCATCGGGGAACATCTTCAGGAGTTTTTCGTATAAACTTATGGATATTTCGGGAGAACCCGTTTTATCGCACGCTTCGGCAAGAAACGTGTAAATGGGCCTCATGTCAAACCTATCCGCTTTTTTGCTTTCAGCGAGATCTTTAGCTTTTTCAAGATAAATTCTGGCGTTTTGGTAGTCTCTCAATCTAACCAGGTATATCTCCCCGAGCATCAGGTATAGATCCCATGACGCGGGATTATTTTTGATGCCTTCGTTAAGAAAATTTATCGCTTCGTCGATTTTATTCAGTCTCATCCCGAGCCAATACCCGCCTATGACATATGCTTTCTCGTTTTTCGGGTTCAGCTTGACCGAATATAGTATCCACGGAAGAAGCTCTTTCTCTTCGTTGCCGGAAAGATGCCTGTGCCGGGTAATGGATATTTTTTCGGCGATTTTAAGAAGGGGATTCAGCGTTCTTTTTTGCGGATGATGGCCGTCGGCATGATCGTCATGATCACCGCCTTCTTTTTCATGGTGAGAACTTATATGGGCGGGAGTAAAGAGAGAACATTCTTCGTGAAAATCGTATAAACCGCCATGGAAATATATATCCGCGTTTGTATAAGAGGACGAGGATAGATACGTTCTTAGTTCGCCGAATACCCTGCTCAAAACATCTTTATCAAAATCCCCGTATCCTTCTTTCTCAAGAGATTCGATATTATACTTTTCTATATTTGAGGAGAGGTTTATGGCGGAGAAGACAAAAATAGCGAGTACAAGGGCGGCTTTCATATTATAGATTCTTCTTTTTAAATATGCGTACCGCCAGGAAGAGTATAGCCGCGATATATATTACCGTATAGAGGGCGATGGATGAGACTATCCACGCCGGAAGAGCTTCCCAGCCATGAACCAGGCGTACCCTTAAATCATAAAATTCGAAGTGTGGTATAAGATAATATACGCCATTAAGCAGCGCGCCGGATATCTTATTAAGGTCTTCCGATAATAAGAGCGATTTGATCTGCGCGCTGAACCAGTATGTAAGGATATAGAGAAAGAGCGTGATAGTTATGTTGGCCGATATTGTCAGAAAGATAGAAAATAAAAGAGAGAAAGCGCATAATACCGCCAGGAGCAGAAGCGAGAAGAGATAGGCTTGCATGAATAATACGCCGATATGGCCGCCTTTCATGATTATGGCGAGAAGAAAAACGGCGTAAAACAGGGTAAACGCGCCAAAAGAGATCAGGAGGCTCCCCGCGTATTTTCCGATAACGACATCGGCCCTGGAAACCGGCTTGCTCAACAACGGGTATATGGTTTTTGATTCTATTTCAGCGGGCAGCTGTCTTGATGAAAAGGGGAGGGCTATCGCAATCGAAAGAAAAAGCACCGCGGACAGGCCTATGTCCTTAAGATATCTTATTATGTCGGACACTCCGAAAAAAGACTCGGAAAAAAGAAAAACCAAAAGCCCCGCCAGAAGCAGGAATAGAACATAAAAATCCTTTTTTCTGACGAGTTCCTTAAAAGAGAATAACGCTATAGTCAGTATTTTCATAGACAACTATTCTTTTACGAGGTCAAAAAAATATTTTTCCAGCGACATGCGCTCGCCTTTATCGTTAATCAATTCTCCGGGAGCCGCTTCTCTCAGTATCTTTCCATTCTTGATTATCGATATCCTGTCCGAGATTATCTCCACTTCAGATAACTCATGGGACGAAAATAATATGGTCTTTCCGGCATGTTTAAAATCAAGAAGAGCGTCGCGCATTTCCATTCTGGCTATGGGATCGAGTCCCGTAGTAGGTTCATCTAATATAAGGATCTCCGGATCATTTATAAGCGCCTGCGCGAAACTTACTTTTTGAAGCATACCCTTGGAGAAGGTCTTCAGATAAGAGTTTTTATGCCTGGAAAGTTTAACGAAATCCAAAAGTTTTTCGACACGGTCGGAAAGAGTCTTTTTATCGATGCCGCATAGTTTTCCATAAAAAAAGAGAAGTTCTTTCGGCGTAAGGTACCAGTAGTATGCGGCAGTCTCCGGCATGAATCCCAGCGATGTCCTGGATATAGCGGAAGCCGGTTTCCCAGAAAAAAAGATCGATCCGCTGGAAGGCGTGAGTATCCCTATCAGGCTCTTGATTGTAGTCGTCTTGCCGGCGCCGTTTGGGCCCAAAAAACCGTATATCTCTCCCCTGATAAGTGAAAAACTTATATTGTCTACGGCTGTTTTTTGATCCGGACCTTTGCCGTAACGCACGGTCAGATTGGAAACATCAAGTATGGTACTCATACAGAAATTGTAATTTACAGGGCAGAAAATGTCAATTTTAATAAACGGGGATGTTTTCGCTCCCGGCATACGCGATTATTTTTGCCATGACCGGGAATATCCTGTATAATATCGCTTAATTCTTCCGCAGGACAGCAATATATACCATAATGAAAAAAACGGGAAAAAATATTATAAAAAATATTATAAGCGCCAGCAGAAGGACGGATATCCCCGCTTTTTATTCGGAATGGTTCATGAACAGGATAAGAGCGGGCCACTGCGTTGTCTCTAATCCGTTTAACGCGAATCAGGTATCATATGTGAGCCTCAGTCCCCGGGATGTGCACGCGATCGTTTTTTGGACGCGCGACCCAAAACCTCTTATCAAATATCTTCCTGAACTCGATCGGAAAGGATATAAATATTATTTTCAATATACGGTTATAGGGTATCCCGAGTCGATCGATCCCAAAAGCCCCCCGATCGTCTCCGCGGTGAAGACTTTTTGTGAATTGAGCGAATTGATCGGAAGAGATAAGGTTGTTTGGCGTTATGATCCTATTCTATATTCCAACAAGACCCCATTAGGATGGCACATTAAGCGGATATCTTATTTAATTGAGAGGTTAAAGTCTCATACGAAGCGGATGATCATCAGTTTTATCGATCCATACAGGAAGACAAGGATCGTAATGGCCCGCGGGGCCGGGAGCGGTCTTCATCTCGCGCCGGACGCTTTCGAAATACCGGCATATGATCGACTGGCCGGATGGATGGGAAAGAAAGCCGCCGCCGCGGGACTCGAGATACAGACCTGCGCTGAGGGGGTCGACCTGGAACGGTTTGGGATAAAGCATGGGAAATGCGTCGATAATGATCTTATCGGCAGGTTCCTGGACGCTGCCGTATCTAAAAGAAAGGATCCCTCTCAAAGAAAGCTGTGCGGATGCGTAATTTCAAAAGATATAGGAGCAAATAATACATGCTTGTTTGGCTGCAGGTATTGTTATGCGACATCCAGCGTTAAAACGGCAATGGTGAATTATAGAAGACACGATCCAAAAGATCCGGCGTTAATCCCGACGCGTGCAATTGTTTTGCCTTAATAGCGTATATTCTGTATAATATAGTTTATTCTGAAATACCTGAAAGAAAGGGGAAACAAGATGACGCCAAATCAGAAAGTGCTGCAACTTATAATAAACATTATTCTCTTAGTCTTATTCGTTATCATATTCTCTTTCTTCGGATATAGAATGGAATATAGAAGTCGTACACAGAAGATTCATTCTCCGTTAAGCGTTGTTGACTCGGTCTCTATGCCAAATCTGGAGCCGGGTTTTAAACCGGTGACAGATACGAAATTGGATCCAGGCTTGAATTTTGACACTGGTTTAAAACAGGATACAGATTTTAAAGAACAAATTTCGGACGAAGATATCTTCAGTGAAAATTTTTAAGATTTCACGTTCTTTCGGTACCCGACTCATATAAGGAGAGGCAGGGACAAATTAAGCGTATAGCGGCCAGAAGATGCGTGATATTGTCCGGAGCGGTTTTGGTATGGTGGGCTCTCATTAACCCGTCCGTCCTGCCGGCTGAGATTCCCGCGGTCGAGTGGGAAAAGATCCCCGACAAAGATATCTCTCCCGAAGGCAGAGCGGCGCTTGCGATCAAACCCGGCCTGTGGAAGCATGCCCAGACCGGGCATTTCATATATCATTTTATCGATGAGAAAGAGTCCGAAACAGTCTATATCCACGCCGAGTTATAC
>JAQTPE010000123.1 GCA_028748925.1 Candidatus Omnitrophota bacterium | reverse complement strand
AAAGATAAGGGCGGGCTCATAGGCCAGATATTCGTCATGCTCGGTTATGTAAAAGAAGAGGAGATAGCCCAGGCGTTGACGGTTCAATACGGTTTCCCGTATCTGCCGTTAGAGAGCTATGAAATAAGCGCCGATATGATAAAGCTCATACCGGAGAATGTCGCCAAGCAGTATAACCTTATCGCCATAGATAAGATAGGGAACCTCCTCACCATATCGATGTCGAATCCTCTCAATATACAGGCGATCGAGGATGTAGAGATGCTTTCCGGCTGCAATGTCCAGGTCTTTATAAGCACCATGACCGATATATCCAACGCTATAAAAAAGTATTACGGTAAGACTTAAGAGATGATCCTTTCGCTCAAAGAAAAGATACTGAAGATATTTGTAGACAAGAATCTTCTTAAAGAGGCCGACCTCAAGACCGCGCTTAAGGCGCAGAGAGAGAAGGGCGGATCGTTAAGCGATATACTTGTAGAGATGGGATTTATCTCAAGAGATGAATTGATGGTGGCTTTGAGTCAGGAACTCGGCATCCCTCCCATAAACCTTTCCAGGTACAAGATAGATCCCAATGTCATAAAACTGATATCTAAAAAGATAGCGAAACGTTATCAGATAATGCCGATATCGAAGATGAGCAATACTCTGGTAGTGGCCATGGTGGATCCGCTTAACATATTTGCCATAGATGATATCAAAGCTATGACGGGATTCAATATAAGCCCGATAATAACGACAGACAGAAATATCAAGGAAGCGATAAACCAGTATTATGAGGACAGCGCATATACGGCTATCGAAAAGATAGTCGATGATATGAAGGATTCCGGCGGCATAAGTATGATCGAGGAGAGGTCGTCTCAGGACCTCGAGAGCGCGTCCCAGCTTGCGAATGTGGCGCAGGACGCGCCCGTTGTAAAGATAACGAACTTGATTTTGGCGGAAGGCGTCAATTGCAGATCGAGCGATATCCTGATAGAGCCGCTCGACAATGAGGTTCGTGTAAGATACAGGGTCGATGGGGTACTGCAGGATGCCAAACGCCCGCCCAAAGCTTTTCATAATCCCATCGTATCACGCCTGAAAGTCATGGCCTCGCTCGATATAGCCGAAAGACGGCTTCCTCAGGACGGCAGGTTCAAGGTGAGGCTTCACGGCCGGGAAGTCGATTTCAGGATATCGGTCTTACCGTCCAGTAAAGGCGAGAAAGTGGCATTGAGAATCCTTGATAAGTCCCAGGCGACTCTCGATCTGGACAAGCTGGGATTTGACAAGAAGTCTCTTGAAGAGATACGTAAAGGCGCCATGAAACCGCATGGTATGATACTCATATGCGGGCCGACGGGCTGCGGAAAGACCACGACGCTCTATTCGATACTCGAATATATAAATTCGCCCGAAGATAATGTGATAACCGTTGAGGATCCCGTAGAGTATATTATCGATGGAATAAACCAGGTGACCGCGAGGCCGAGCATAGGGCTCACTTTTGCGAGCGCTTTGAGATCTATCTTAAGACAGGATCCCGACATAATAATGATAGGTGAGATACGTGATTTTGAAACTGTGGATATAGCTATCAAGGCCGCGCTCACAGGACATCTTGTCTTAAGCACTCTTCATACTACTACCGCGCCCGGATCCGTGACGAGGCTCATAAACATGGGCGTTGAGCCGTTTTTGATGACATCTTCCATTATACTTGTGGGGGCGCAGAGGTTAGTCAGGAAGATATGCGCCAATTGTAAAGAACCGTATGAATTGGACGCTGAGATAGCTGAAAGCTACGGCATAAAGGCGCTCGGCAAGAAAGTTACCCTTTATAAAGGTAAAGGTTGTGAGGTTTGCCGCAAAACAGGTTATAAAGGCAGGGTTGCCCTGATAGAGATATTAACACTCACCCCAAAAATAAAAGAGCTCATATTAAAGAGCGCCCAGGAATATGAGATATCCGATACCGCAAGAGCGGAAGGTATGAGGACCTTGAGAGAGAACGGTATCGCTCTGGCGTTAGACGGCATTACAACCCTGGATGAAGTTGTCCGCGTCACTGTCGGCGACCAGGATCTTGGAGCGGAATAGAATATGGCTGAATCCCTGAGAGAGAAGCTTACCGATATCCTTATAAAAGGCAATCTCATAAAGAAGAAGGATCTCGATAAGGCCATAGAGATACAGAAGATATCGGGAGGAAACTTAGGCAAGATACTTGTCGATCAAAATCTTATCTCCCAGAAATCTCTTATGATCGCGGTGAGCGCGCAATTGAACATTCCCCCCATAAATATATCCAAGTATAAGATAGATAAGGAGATATTAAAACTCATTCCTGAAAAGGTGGCAAAGCAATATTGCGTCCTGCCTTTATCGAGAATAGGAAACGTCCTGACGGTCGTCATGTCGGATCCTTTGAATATATTTGCCATAGATGACATAAAGTTGATAACGCATTTTAAAGTGGACGTTGCCATGGCCCCTGAAAGCGATATAAGGGAAGCTATAAATTCCTATTATGGCGGTATCGAGCATGTGCAGGAGATATCGAAGATATTCGAAGGCGCCAATGCGGAAGATGATGTGGAGGTGATCGAAGAAGAGAAGATAGACGTCAGCGAAATTACCGAAGAGAGCCAGAAAGCTCCGATAGTGAAGGTTGTGAGCCTCATATTGAACGAGGCCATAAAGAAGAGGGCCTCGGACATTCATATAGAGCCGTGCGAAAAATTTCTGAAAGTGAGATACAGGATAGACGGCAGCCTGCATGACGTCTTAACGCTGCCGAAGAAGAACCAGAATGCCGTAATAGCGCGTTTGAAGATAATGTCCAGGCTCGATATAACCGAGACGAGGATGCCGCAGGACGGACGTTTCAAAATAAGCTTTGAAGGAAAGGAGATAGACTTCAGGGTATCCATTCTTCCCATAACTTCAGGCGGAAAAGTCGTTATGAGGATCCTCGACAAGTCCAGTATAAACATAGGATTGGATAAATTAGGATTTTTGCCGGGGCCGTTAAGCACATTTAAGACGGCGCTTGACCGCCCCTACGGGATGATACTCGTAACAGGTCCCACGGGAAGCGGTAAATCCACAACGCTCTATTCCATAATAAGCCAGCTCAATACGCCGGAGCGCAATATCATAACGCTCGAGGATCCTGTCGAATACGAAACCGAAGGAGTTACGCAGATACCCGCAAGGCCCGAGATCGGGCTGACATTCGCTGTAGGCTTGAAAGGTATCTTAAGACAGAGTCCCGATATAATAATGGTGGGAGAGATCCGTGATTTCGAGACAGCGGATATAGCTATAAAGGCGTCTCTTACGGGACAGCTCATATTGAGCACTTTGCATACCAATGATTCCGCCGGCGCGATAACAAGGCTTATAGATATGGGCGTTGAGCCGTTTCTTGTGGCGTCGAGCCTTATAATGTCTTCGGCCCAGAGGCTCATGAGAAAGATATGCGAGAATTGCAAGGAGGAGATGGAGATCCTTCCTGATGTGCTGGAGAGGCTCGGAGTAGATCACAGGATTTTTAAAGCGAAAGGCGTAAAAAGTTTTTATAAGGGCAGAGGTTGCTCGCGTTGTAACGATACGGGGTACTACGGAAGAATAGGTATACTCGAGACCCTTCTGATAGATGATCCCGTAAGAAACCTTATAATGAAGAGAGCATCGAGCGATCAGATAAAAGAGTATTCTATCAAAGAGAAGAAGATGATGACATTGAGGGATAATGCGCTTGAGAATTGTATGAAGGGTATTACATCGATCGAGGAAATGTTAAGAGTTACTTCGGAGGATTGCTCATATATGCAAAATTTCAAATATACCGCGAAGGATAACGCAGGACGTACGTTGACCGGATTTTTTGAGGCTGTCGATTATGCCGCTGCCGTTGATATGCTTCGTAAGCAAGGACTGATAATAGTGTCGGTTAAGGAAGCGGGTAAAACGAAAGCTTTGGCTATGTCGTTCGGCAAGAAGAAGATTAAGATAGATGATCTGGTGATATTCTCGCGGCAATTGGCCACGATGGTAGACGCCGGCATACCTTTGGTTGGAGCTCTCGACATCCTGGGCGATCAGAT
>JAQTPE010000122.1 GCA_028748925.1 Candidatus Omnitrophota bacterium | reverse complement strand
ATTTCGGTATATGAATATGAAATTAGTTTTATTAAAATTGGCGACTCTGTGGATATCGAAGCCGTTGCATATCCCGGGGAGGAATTTACAGGTAAAGTTGTTTCCATTAATCCTGTATTGGATTCGAACACAAGGACGAATCAAATGCGCGTTGAAGTTGTGAATACGGGTGACAAATTGAAGCCGGAGATGTTCATTAACGCGAAGATAAAAGTTAGCTTAGGGAAGAAACTGGCCGTACCTGAAACTGCTATTATGGATACGGGTTTACGGAAAATAGTTTATCTTTCCAGAGAAGGCGATATTCTGGAATCTCATGAAGTTGTCCTGGGACAGAAAGCAGAAGGTTACTACGAGGTGCTAAACGGATTAAGGGAAGGGGATATCGTGGTAACAAGCGGAAATTTTCTGGTTGATTCGGAGTCAAGGCTAAAATCTGCTTTGACTGATCAGTCTCATCAGCATGGCCAATAGGTAGCTATAATCTATGAGAACATTGGTAGAAAAAATAATTGAATATTGCGCGAAGAATAAATTCATTGTTTTTGTATTGGTAGGCGTCGCTGTCTTCGGCGGCGTACTGGCGCTCAGGAGCTTACCGCTTGATGCTATTCCGGATCTTTCAGATACGCAGGTTATCGTCTATTCTCGCTGGGATCGCTCACCCGATATCATTGAGGACCAGGTAACCTATCCGATAATAAGCTCGCTTCTCGGAGCGCCGAAGGTTAAAGCGATCCGGGGGTTCTCCGATTTTGGCTACTCATTTATCTATGTCATTTTTGAAGACGGAACGGATGTCTATTGGGCCCGGTCACGCACGTTAGAATACCTCTCGAAGATAACTCCCCGGTTGCCTGAAGGAGTACAGACAGAGCTGGGACCGGATGCTACTGGAATCGGCTGGGTTTTTCAGTATGCGCTTGTTGATGAGACAGGAAAGAACTCCCTATCGGATTTAAGGACATTTCAGGATTGGTATATGCGGTATTACCTGCAAAGTATCCCCGGCGTAGCGGAAGTCGCGCCCATCGGTGGATTTGTGAGGCAATATCAGGTTAATGTCGACCCTAATAAGTTATCGGCCTACCGTATACCGATAATGAAAGTTGTTGAGGCGATTCGTAAAGGAAATAATGACGCGGGCGGCAGGCTTGTTGAGTTTACAGGCGTGGAATATATGGTAAGGGCAAGAGGTTACGCTAAGTCTGTGAAGGATATAGAGGATATAGTGGTGGGCTTGGACGAAAAGACAGGCATACCGATCCTTATAAAGAATATCGCTACTGTAGCGCTTGGTCCAGATATACGGCGCGGCGTAGCTGACTTGGACGGGAAAGGTGATGTCGTAGGCGGTATCGTTGTCATGCGCTATGGAGAGAGTGCCCTGGATGTCATAGAAAGGGTAAAGACGAAAATCAAAGAGATTGAACCGAGCCTTCCCGAAGGCGTCAAAATAATAACTACCTATGATCGTACCGAATTGATAAAAGGGTCAATAGATACGATGAATGAAGTATTATTAGAAGATTTCTTGATAGTTGCGGCCATGATCATATTTTTCCTCATGCATATACCATCTGCTCTTATTCCGATAATATTGATTCCTATCGCGGCGCTTATAGCTTTTATACCTTTTTTTGGTATGCGTCTTACGGTAAATATAATGTCGATAACCGGCGTTGTGCTGGCAATAGGTGACATGGTAGACGTGGGCGTTGTCATGGTGGAGAATGTTCACACAAAACTTCATGAGCTGTCTACGGGAAAGATAAATGGCGAACGTTGCAAGATAATGATTAAAGCGATGCAGGAAGTCGGTCCGACCATATTTTCGGCCCTCCTTGTTACGGTCATAGGTCTTACTCCCCTATTTACTCTTGAGTCGCAAGAGGGCAGGCTCTTTAGGCCTTTGGCCGCAACCCAGATATTCACAATATTGTGCGCCGCGTTACTATCGATAACTTTGATTCCGCCATTAATTATGATATTTCTGCGTAAAACTAAAGGAAAATCTCTTGAAGATCATAAACCATCAATGGCGTTGGCCGGTTACCTGAAAAATGCGCTGAAGTGGACATTCGTTCACCAAAAGTCTTCGCTTTTAATACTAATCGCAGCTATAGGGATTACAATCCCAGTCTTCCTGAGCTTGGGATCAGAATTTATGCCACCTCTTTACGAGGGGAGTGTTCTCTACATGCCGACAACCCTTCCCGGTATCTCCATAACAGAGGCGCATAAGTTACTCCAGAATCAGGATAAAATTATAAAAAGCTTCCCTGAGGTTGAGAGGGTTTTTGGTAAAGCCGGGAGGGTGGAGTCATCAACGGATCCGGCACCTTTTTCGATGATGGAGACTACAGTTATATTGAGATCAAAGAATGAATGGAGAAAAAAGCCGTTTTCTAAGTTTTTGCCTTTCTTAAAAAGACCGATTACCTTTGAAGAGCTTGTCGAAGAGATGGATAAGGTTATGCAGTTTCCCGGAGTCACTAATGCCTGGACTATGCCGATAAAAGCGCGTACAGATATGTTAACAACAGGCGTGCGTACCCCTGTCGGGATAAAAATATTCGGTTCTGATTTAAAAGAAATAGAAAAGATTGGTGAACACATAGAGATGGTACTTAAAGAAGTTCCCGGCACCCGCAGTATCTACGCGGAAAGAACAGCAGGAGGGTATTTTCTTGATTTTAATCTTAAGCGTGAACAGCTTGCCCGGTATGGTTTGGCTGTGGATGATGTGGAGACGGTTATCATGTCTGCGATTGGAGGAGAGAATATTACCACTACTATTGAGGGCAGGGAGCGTTATCCGGTTAACTTGCGTTACCCGAGAGAGCTGAGGGATGACATTGATAAACTGAAACGCGTTTTGGTTCCTGCGATGACAGGCGCACAAGTACCCTTGGAACAGCTGGCGGATATAAAGGTTGCGCTTGGCCCAGCTATGATCAGGGATGAAAACGGCATGCTTTCTGGATATGTGTATGTTGATGTGGCCGGCCGCGACATAGGCCGATATGTGCGTGATGCTAAAAAAGTCATTAGAGAAAAGGTAAAACTTGCCTCCGGATATACGCTTAGCTGGAGCGGCCAGTATGAATATATGGAACGCGTGAAGAAAAGGCTTGGTATATTTATTCCTATGGCGTTACTGCTTATTTTTATCCTGTACCATTTTAATTTTAAATCTGTCCCGGCCACTATTTTTATCATGCTTGCTATGCCATTCACGGCCATTGGTGGTATTTTGGGGATAAAGCTTTTAGGCTTTAATATGTCCATCGCGGTGTGGGCTGGTATGATTGAGGTCATAGGCATAGGCGCGGCTTTATGCGCTTTGGTTATGACCTTCTTGAATGAAGCTTACGATAGATGGGCCAAAGACGGAAAGATAAAATCATCTTTAGATATACGCGCGTTATCTCTTGAGGGTGCCACCCGCGCGCTACGGCCGGCGATGATGACTTGTTCGGCCGACATACTAGGTTTAATGCCGGCCATGTGGGCGACAGGAATAGGCGCGGAATTCCTAAAGCGTTACACCGCTCCGATAATATTCGGCCTTTTTAGCGCAGTAATTTTGTCTCTTATCGCCATACCGACATTCTACGTGATCTGGAGAGAGTCTTCTTTAAAGAAATTAGTAGTGGATGGAAATAAATAATAGGCGTATTTGCTTGAATGCCAAGTATGCAAAACATGTAGAAACGCGGTAGAGAAATGTTTTATCACGAGATTGCTATTAATTGAGAGGAGGCAAAATGTTTAAGAAGTTATTTTTATTTCTGATTTTCTTCGTTTTCCCTTTTGGGTTTCAGGGGCAGGCGCAGTCAGAGGATCACGGATATATACATGATGCAGCCATACATTCTACAGCTAATGCAGTAGAGAATGTTGGAAATAAGATTTGTCCGGTTATGGGGAATCTGATAGATGAAGATACAAAAGTTACCTATGAATATGAAGGTAAGATTTATAATTTCTGTTGTGAATCATGTATCGGGGAGTTTAAAAAAGATCCCGCAAAATATATTAAGATAATAGAGAAAGAGAAAAATAACCCGCAGCCTGCTGTGTCAAAATAGTTTGACAATTAAGCTGTAAGAGTATAAAATAAA
>JAQTPE010000121.1 GCA_028748925.1 Candidatus Omnitrophota bacterium | reverse complement strand
GCAGCATCCCCGCGGCGCATATCGCCGCAAGCGGGTTTATGACATTTTTACCGGTATACTTAGGCGCGGAACCGCCGATCGGCTCAAACATAGAGACGCCCTCAGGATTGATATTGCCGCCGGCCGCTATACCCATACCGCCCTGTATCATCGCGCCAAGATCCGTTATGATGTCACCGAACATATTGTCCGTAACAATGCAGTCGAACCATTCCGGATTCTTCACAAACCACATCGTAGTCGCGTCAACATGAGCGTAATCCGTAGTTATGTCGGGATACTCTTCCTTAACCTCATTGAAGGTTCTCTGCCACAGGTCCCATGCATAGGTCAATACATTCGTCTTGCCGCAAAGCGTCAGCTTCTTTCTCTTGTTGCGTTTTCTGCAATACTCAAACGCGTAACGAATGCAACGCTCAACGCCTTTGCGGGTATTATAAGAGATCTGGGTCGCGACTTCGTTCTTCCTGCCTTTGTTAAGGAACTTTCCCATACTCTTATAGAGGCCTTCCGAATTCTCTCTAATCACAACAAAATCTATATCCTCCGGCTTTTTGTCTTTCAACGGGCAGAAGTCCGCGTTATAGAGTTTCACAGGCCTTAAATTGATATACTGGTCGAGGTCAAACCTCAGTTTTAGCAGTAAACCTGTCTCAAGCACGCCGGGCTTCACATCGGGGTGTCCTATGGCCCCCAGATATATGGCGTCAAACTTCTTCAGATCCCTCACCTCTTTATCCGATATTATCTTTCCGGTCCTGAGATATCTATTTCCGCCATAATCGAACATCGTGAAAGAATATTTGAATCCGAATTTCCTGGACGCGGCCTCCATGACTTTCAATCCCTCGCGCACAACTTCCGGGCCCGTCCCGTCTCCGCCTATCACCGCTATCTTATACTGCTTTTCTTTAGCCACTTGTAATAACCTCCAAATCTTTATAGTATTGCGTTATACGCGCCTCTTTAACTGCTGCATCAGTCCGCCCGCCCTGATGATCTTCTGCATAAACGGCGGATACCTTTCGAATTTATAGCTCTTCTTCCTGGTAATATTTCTTATAACGCCTTTGACCGTATCTACCGAAACTACATCACCTTTTTTAATATCTTTTGACGCCGCGGGCGACTCGACTATGGGCAGCCCGATATTTATACTGTTTCTCGAAAATATTCTCGCAAAACTGCCGGCTATAACACAAGATACGCCCGCCGCTTTAATGGCTATGGGCGCGTGTTCTCTGGATGAGCCGCATCCGAAATTCCTGCCCGCCACAATTATATCGCCCGGTCTTACCCTTTTTGCAAAATCCTTATCGGCGTCTTCCATGCAGTGGCCCGCAAGCTCCGCTTTATCGGTCGTATTCAAATAACGGGCCGGTATGATTTCATCGGTATTGACATCGTCCGCGAATCTATGAACTCTTCCTTTATAAGACATATCTACAATACCTCTCCCGGATGGGCGATCCTGCCTTTTATGGCACTCGCCGCCGCAACCGCCGGATTTGATAAGTACACTTCGCTCTTAACATGCCCCATCCTGCCGACAAAATTTCTGTTGGTTGTAGATATGGCCCTTTCGCCTTCGGCCAATATTCCTACATGCCCTCCAAGGCAGGGACCGCAGGTAGGCGTAGAGAAGAACCCTCCGGACTCCACAAATATCCTGGCCAAACCTTCTCTTACCGCCTGTTTATACACATTCTGCGTTCCCGGTATGACTATCAGCCTTATCGTAGAACTGATCTTCTTGCCGCGCAGTATCTTCGCGGCTAACCTTAAATCAGACATTCTGCCATTGGTACAGGAACCTATCACTACCTGATCTATAGAAATATTTTTTAACGCGGTTACCGGTTTTACATTGCTCGGCAGATTCGGACAGGCAACTACAGGTTCTATCTTTCGCGCGTCATATTCACGGACTTCGGCATATTTGGCGTCCGGATCGCTTGAATAATATTTGCCGCTTCTCTTCTGGGATATCCCTGACCTCTTACCGAACCTTAAAGCCTCTTTCACATATCTTTTGGTTATTTCATCCGCGGCTATGATACCGTTCTTTCCGCCCGCTTCAATGGCCATATTACACATAGTGAACCTGTCATCCATAGGCAGATTCTCAATAACCGTTCCGGCAAACTCCATGGCCCTGTAAAGAGCGCCGTCCACTCCGATATCGCCTATGATATGCAGTATCAGATCCTTACCGCCCACCCATCTATTTAACCGCCCGGATATAATAAATTTTACCGATTCCGGAACCTTGAACCAGCATTCGCCGGTAGCATAGGCGGCGGCAAGGTCGGTAGAACCTATGCCCGTAGAGAAAGCGCCGAGAGCGCCATAAGTGCATGTATGAGAATCGGCGCCTATTACCAGGTCACCCGGTACCACCAACCCCATCTCGGGCAAGAGCACATGCTCTATACCCATTCTGCCCACCTCGAAATAGTTCTTTATACCGTGTTTTTTGGCGAATTTCGCGAGCACCTTACACTGGTTGGCGCTCTTCATATCTTTCGCCGGGGCGAAGTGGTCCGGGACTAAAACTATTTTATTCTTATCGAATACATTCTTGATGCCCAGAGACTCAAATTCTTCTATCGCAAAAGGCGCGGTAATATCATTGCCCAACGCCAGGTCGATCTTCGCTTTTATGAATTCGCCGGGATGGATATATTTCAACTTCGTATGTTTCAATAATATCTTCTCTGTGATAGTATGTCCCATCTTATATTTCCTTCGCCATTGCTATTTCTTTACAATTAGGAAAATACATGCATCTTATGCATTCGCTCCATATTTTATGGGGAAGCTCTTTCTTATCGACGATACGAAAACCAAAAGTTTCAAAAAATCCGGGAATATAGGTCAGGGCGAATACCTTGCGCACCTTCAGCTTCTTAGCGTCCTTTAGACACTCTTCCAGGAGTCTCTTCCCCACCCCCCTGCCGCATCTTTTGCTGTCTACCGCGAGGCTCTTTATCTCGGCAAGATCCTCCCAGTCCACGTGTAAAGCGCAGCATCCATATATATTATTGCCTTCGGCATATACGAAGAAGTCCCTTATATTCTCGTAAAGCTCATTCAAAGAACGTGGAAGCATCCTCTCTCTTTTGGCATAAAAATTAACCAGCTTTTGAATCTTCTTTACATCAGCCGTGGTAGCTTTCCTGATCAATTCTTTACTCTCCCTTATAGAAAATCTTATCTTTAAACCTGCACAAACTATATAATAAACAAACCCCACATTTGGGGTTTTGCGCTTTACAGGTCTTTCGACCGTGCTCTATTATACCTAAATGAAAATCATATATCAAGTTCTTTGGAACCGCATCGGATAAGAGCCGATGAGCCTCTTCTACGCTCAGGTCTTTTGGTATCAAACCCAATCTTCCGGTAACCCTGTATATATGCGTATCAACGGGCATCACCGGTTTCCCGAAACTGAATAACAGGACACAAGCGGCCGTCTTGGGACCAATCCCCTTTAGCGATTTAAGATATAGTATAGCCTCGCCCGTATCCATATTCTTCAAGGATGCAAGGCTCAGTCTTCTTTCACGCCGTTTTATCTCTAAAAGAACCTCTTTTATACGTTTCGCTTTTATATTGGCAAGCCCCGCATGTCTTATCAGGCGGGCCAGTTTTGCGGTATCCGTATCGAGCAGAGCTTCCCACGATTTAAAGCTCTTCTTTAATACGGCAAATGCCGCCAATGAATTCCTGTCGGATGTATTCTGCGAGAGAATCGTCCGTATGATCTCGTCTATCGGATCCGACCTGCGCCGCCCGGGAGGCGCTCCATACGCTCTTTTCAAAACCTTCAATATCTTCATGATATGGGGACGTTTCATTCGGCGGGATATTCGAAATGTTTATTCGCTATCTCTTCTATCGAGTTTCTGTATTTAAGGAATATAGCGCAGAGCTTTGGATCGAATTGGGTGCCGGAATTCTTCTCTATTTCGTCCATCGCTTCCATAAAGGTCATCTTCGCTTTATACGGCCGTTCGCTCGTCATAGCATCGAACGCATCGGCTATCGAAACTATGCGCGAAAGCAGCGGTATATCGTCACCCGCAAGCCCCGATGGATACCCTTTCCCGTCGTAACGCTCCTGATGGTAGAGC
>JAQTPE010000120.1 GCA_028748925.1 Candidatus Omnitrophota bacterium | reverse complement strand
TGGAAAAAGATATCCTGCAGCAAATGGAGTATAAACCTCTTATATCCAAAAACTTAAAAGAAATGGATCCGGCTATTTTTAAACTTGGTCCGATGGGTATAAAAGATTAATTGCGGGCACTTGCAATTCCGAATCAATGTGGTGATATTTTCAGCATAACAAGAAAAAGGAGGAAGAAAAATGAGATTAAAAGGTAAAATTGCAGTTGTCACCGGAGCAGGTGACGGTATCGGCGAAGCTATCGCCAAGGCATACGGCGCGCAAGGGGCTATCGTAATCGGCTGCGCCAGAACTCTCGAAAAAGTAGAAAGAGTCATCAATGACATCAAGGCTGCCGGCGGACAAGGCGCAGCTGTTCGCGCTGACGTCAGCAAAAAAGAAGATGTTGACAATCTGTTCAAATTCGTCATGGAGAAATACGGTAGGGTAGATATCCTGGCTAACAACGCCGGTATCACTGCAGACAGCCGCTTTGTTAAAATGAGCGAAGAGCAATGGGACAATGTTATCAATATCAACCTCAAGGGTGTGTTCCTTTGCGGACAGCAAGCTGCTTTGATTATGGTCGAGCAAAACAGCGGCGTTATCATTAATACCTCCTCGGTAGTCGGATTATACGGCAACTTCGGACAAACCAACTATGCCGCGGCTAAGTTTGGCGTAATCGGCATGACCAAGACCTGGGCCAAGGAATTAAGCCCCAAAGGTGTAAGGGCTTGCGCCGTAGCTCCCGGATTTATTGCTACTCCGATGGTGGCAAAAATGCCTGAAAAAGTTCTGGATTCGATTAAAGCAAAAGTTCCGCTCGGCAGACTCGGAACCCCTGAAGATATCGCTAATGCCTTCGTATACCTTGCATCCGATGAAGCATCCTACGTGACCGGCGCTGTCTTAAGTGTTGACGGCGGAGTAGTTTTATAAGCATTGTAAGAGATATGGAACATATAGAAATATAGAAATATAGAATTATAGAAAAATATGAGGAATAATTTATATAATGATTTTATGGGGGAAAATTCAGGAGAGATATGAATAGGCGTTTCACGGCTGTTTTAATATCTCTCCTGTAAAAATAATATATATACGTGTAAGGAGAGATGAAAATGAAAAAGGTAGTAATAGCGAGCGCCGTAAGAACCGCGCTGGGATCCTTTGGCGGTTCATTAAGCGGGATCGGAGCTGCCGAACTGGGCAAAACCGTTATAAGTGAAGCCTTAAAAAGAGCTAACGTCAAACCGGAATTGGTAGATGAAGTAATATTTGGCTGCGTACTGCAGGCAGGGCTGGGACAGAACATAGCGAGACAGGCCTCGATAAAAGCTGGGATTCCTGTCGAAGTACCGGCGCTGACCGTCAACAAAGTATGCGGATCGGGCTTAAGGTCCGTAAGCTTGGCCTTTCAGACCGTAATGGCCGGGGATAACGATATCGTAGTAGCCGGCGGCGTAGAGAACATGACCGATGCCCCGTACTACCTGCCCAAAGGCAGATGGGGCTTCAGAATGGGAGACTCCAAAGTAGTCGACGGCATGGTCTATGACGGACTGTGGGAAGCCTTCAACGGCTATCATATGGGCGTGACCGCCGAGAACCTGGCAGAGCAATACGGGATTAGCAGAGAAGAACAGGATGCCTTTTCGGCAGCGAGCCAGCAAAAGACCGAAAAAGCCATCAAAGAAGGGAGATTCAAGGACGAAATCGTACCGGTGATCATCCCGCAGAAGAAAGGCGATCCGAAAATATTTGACACCGACGAATATCCGAAGGCCGGAGTAACCAAAGAAGGATTAGCGAAACTGCCGACAGCATTCAAAAAAGACGGAACAGTGACAGCAGCAAGCTCCTCCGGGATCAACGACGGAGCGGCAGCCTTAGTCATCATGAGCGCCGAGAAGGCCAAAGAATTAGGGATAGAGCCGCTGGCAGAGATCGTCTCCTGGGCATCGGGCGGGGTAGATCCGAAGATCATGGGAGTAGGACCTGTACCGGCGACACAGAAGGCGTTGAAGAAAGCGGGCCTGACCATAAAAGACATCGACCTGATCGAAGCTAACGAAGCATTCGCCGTACAATCGCTTTCAGTAGCGAAGGACCTGAACTTTGATATGAGCAAAGTCAACGTCAACGGGGGCGCAATAGCTTTAGGCCATCCGATCGGCGCGAGCGGAGCAAGGATACTCGTAACCCTGCTGCATGAAATGAAGAAGCGCGATTCCAAATACGGTTTGGCCACGCTTTGTATCGGCGGCGGCATGGGAACCGCACTGATTGTCAAAAGATAGTTCAAAGCAGGGATAGTTTTTTGAATTGATAAACAAAAGAGGCTGCGCAGCAATGCGCAGCCTCTTTCTTCTCTACTATCAGAAAGTATAAGTTTGATGTGGCTTTGTGTCAAATGTTGGGGTAGCCCCAGCGAAACATAACTTATTAATAAAGTTGATTATATTATCAAGAAATAAGTAAGTAGACCGCTTATAAACATCACAGGTACTGTCAAATAATATTCACGGTATAAATCAGTTAAGGAAACCGTAAAGAAATCATTGGTTAAGGCCTGACACAGATGTATTGGGGAAATATAGTATGCGGTAAATCCTGCAGTATAGATAAGCATAGTTGTAGCAATAACATTTTCCGGCGGGACAAGTGGCAGGAGTAATGGATACAACATGGCTGTAAAAACCTGTGTCGAACCCGATATATAACCAATTCCTAATCCTAATATTACACATACGAGCCAAAATGGAATGCCCAGGCCGATAATATCTTTCATGTATTGCTGCAAATCGGGTATATTCAAAATGATATCTTTAAACACCATTATTCCTGCAACAGTTAATATCAGATAATAAGCTTGGGGCTGGCCTTTTAAAACTGCAATAAAGTTCTTATTTTTATCTTTTATGAAATAGATCAAAATGCAGGAAATAATAAGAGCTATATAAAAAGGTATCCAGGTGACAAGAAGAACACAGATTAGTAAGGGTGATGAATATAATAATGTTTTTAATGCTATTTCCCCTCTATTGATAGTTTCTTGGTGATCTTTCATAACTTTTATTGGTGAGATATAAACGAAATAACCTGCTATAAGACAAGCAAATGTTATTGGCATCTGCACTTTAATCAATTCTATTATTGGTACACCTGCAATATAAGAGGCATTTAATAAGCTGATGGATATAGGCATTACAAAACACCAGGCGTGCCGCATATAAAGGTTAATTGCGGCTCTTCTGGCTTTACTGATACCTGTACTTTCCCCAAGTGAGTCGATAACGTTTGCTGCCACAATAGCAGACCCCATAACCGCAAATGATGAAAGTATGGAGGGTATAATAAAAAGCAATGACTTTGGGTTGCCAAATAGTTTATCTATATAAAAAACCATCTTTTCAAGCACCCCGTAATCCTGCATCATTTTACTTAAAACAATTATTAAAAAAACGTTAATACATAGCTCTATTGTTCCTTTATCTATAATGGCAAAAAAGAAAATATTGATAACTTCAAATGGTGTTATGCCAGCAGCGAGAGCCAGCAGAAGCCCTCCAGACATAACTGCTAATCCTAGGTTTATTCTTTTCTTATATAGATATAGTATTAATGTAAATGATAATAACATTGATAATATAAACATTAAATTACCTCATTTTACTTATACAGTGATATAGATATTTTTAAAAGCTAGCGATACGCGTTGTATTGCTAGCTTTTATCTTTCCTATGTAAGACCATTTAGGAAACCTATTACTTCTTCAACATCGACAACATCTCCATACTTTGTGTCTATATCAAATAGGTTTGCTTCATGAGGAACCTCATGGCGGTCACCAACACATTGCTTAGGCACGATAACGCGATATCCTGAAGATACTCCGTCAACAACTGTAGCTCGAATGCAGCCGCTGGTAACACAACCTGAAACAATCAAAGTGTCAATTCGATTAGCGACAAGTATTGATTGGAGTGGGGTGCCAAAGAAAGCCGAAGCATAATTCTTATAAACAATCTTTTCATCATCCTGTCTCGCCAGCCTTTCATCAAGTTCGATCCACTTAGATCCTTCAACCATGTGCTGTTGAACATTTATTTTTTTACCCCACATACCGGCATCAACAAGATTTTTTTGATAGCAAGAACCTGTA
>JAQTPE010000119.1 GCA_028748925.1 Candidatus Omnitrophota bacterium | reverse complement strand
GGGAGGTTAAAATGAGACGATCTGCCATTTCCATATTTTCCATTATTCTAATATATTTCCTGGCCGCAGGCCCGGTATCGCAATGTATCGCGGATATCCAGACCGACGCCGTATTATTGCCGGTTACCGAAGGGGCGGGTTTTCAGGCGGCCCAGGACTCCGGGAAGATCTCTCTTGACCTGAAAGGCATGGATGTCATAGAGGTCATAAAGATGCTCGCCGCAAAAGGCAACCTCAATATCGTATTGGGCGGCGATGTTAAAGGGCGGGTCACCATATTTTTAAAGAGCGTTAATCTTATGGACGCATTTGAGATCATCCTTATAGCGAACAACCTGGCATACGATAAGCGCGGGGATATAATATATGTCATGAACCAGCGGGATTACGAAAAGATATATGGGGAGAGATACGCCGAAAAGAAAGATGTTATGATATTCCGTCTTAAATATTCCAAGGCCGTTGAGGTGAGCAAGGCGCTTAACCAGATGAAGTCAAAGGTGGGCAAGATAATTGTGGATGAAGGCTCAAATACCATCGTCGCCATAGATAATCCCATGGTGCTGGTCCGGATGAATGACGCGATCATGAGCATAGATATCCCTACGGTTACCAGGATATTCGAGCTTGAATATTCAAAAGTTGCCGATATGAAAGATAAAGTAGCCGAGAACCTTACAAAAGGCATAGGTACCATGCAGATAGACGAGAGGACCAATAAGATTGTCGTCACGGATCTGGAAAAAAAGATAAAGGATATAGAGAGGGTGGTGGCGGCGTTTGATGAGAAACCTCAGCAGGTTCTGATCGAGGCCAAGATAGTGCAGATCACGCTCGATGACCGGTTCAAACTCGGCGTGGAATGGGATAGCGTCATCAGACAGTTGCAGAAAGAACTTAGCTTAAAGAGCGCGTTCCAATTGGCCGCACCCGGTCTTTTCGGTCCTCCGGGCGCGGAACTGGTGCTGGGAGCCATGGGGTCGGGTGATGTGAACGTTATGATACAAGTGCTGAAGACCATAGGCGATACCAACCTTCTGTCCAGCCCCAGAGTGACCGCGATAAATAACCAGGAAGCCAAGATATTGATAGGTACCTCCCAGCCTTATGCCACTAACACAGTGACGCAGACCACGGGAACCGCCACAACCGGTACAAATATAAGTTTTATAGATGTGGGAGTAAAATTATATGTGACTCCGACTATAACCAAAGACGGTTATATAACGATGAAGATAAGGCCCGAAGTAAGCTCATCCTCATCCAACTATTCATATGGTCCTGTTCCGCAAACAACAGTTCCGATAGTGCAGACGACCCAGGCGGAGACGAGCGTCAGCATCAAAGACGGCACTACCATAATAATCGGCGGCCTGATAAAAGATGAGAGGACCGAGACGGTTAATAAGATCCCGCTATTGGGTGATCTGCCGGTGATTAAATCGGCGTTCAGTAATACGGACAAGAGGGTGCAGAAACAGGAACTCGTCATATTTTTGACGCCTCATATAATTACCGGCGATAGCGATTATCTGGAACAGCCGAAGACTCCGACTATAGGCGAAGATAAATTTACCGTATCCGAACAATCGGCGTTCGAGAGAAGGACCCCCACTCCCATGAAGCCGGGAATGTTCAAAGAGCCCAGAAGAGACCAATCCGCAAAAGAATATTTTGATGAAAAAGATAAGATAGCCCGGACGGAAAATATAAACGTGGCCGCGACATCGGGAGAATACTATTATAATGTTAAGAATAAGATAATAGGACGCATAGTGGTGCCGAAAGATACGAAGTATTCCGGGATCAGGGGCAAGGTGAAGATATCATTTTTCCTTACTCCCGCCGGTAAGATCGCGCGCGGTCCCGATATCATAGAATCGTCAAATCACACGCTCGACGATCTGGCATTGAATGCCGTGAGGAAGGCGGGTCCGTTTCCCGCGTTTCCGGAAGGCATGGGCAAAGCGGAGAAGCGTTTTGTTATGGATGTGGCCTTTGAATGATCTTTTACCGTGTTTATAAAAAGGGGGATGGCATATGATTAAAGAAGGCAGGGTCTTATCCGCCATATCATTATTAGTTATAATCCTGCTATTATTCGCCGTTATATTTCTGTATGTTACGAAGGAGGGCGAGCGCAATAAAAGGATAAGCCTGCAGAAGCAGATAGAGGAATTGACTATAAAAGGACAAAACTTTGAGGTTAAATTAAAGGAGGCGGAGATAGCGAATATCCAGATGGCGGCGAGCATTAAGTTCCAGGAGGAGAAGATAAACCTGCTTACCAAGGGACTTGAGGATGAAAAAGAGGCGCGTGGCAGGAATCTCGCGAAAATTCAGGAAAAGGAGATTGAGATACAGAATCTGAGAGCCAAAATGGAAGAGATTAAAATAGAAAAACGCGGGATCGCAAGGGATCTCGAGAAACTTTACGAACATCATTTGAATATGGAATTTCAATTCGAAAATCTGATCAAGACCAAAGAGGAACTGGAAAAGAAGGCGAAGGAGCTCGCCGAGAAAGACGGAGTATCGCTCGGCACCGTGGTTATTAAACAGTCGCGCGATTAAGATAAGACCAGGGGGAGAATAATATGAGAAAAATTATAATCACATTGTGTTTTATCTGTGCTCTCTTCATGGGTTCTCTTTGCGGCGGGGAAGGAGATGAAGAGAATGTTGATATTGCGGTACCTTCGGACATGGAAATGATTAAGGAGGGCGATGTTAATCTGATGGTATATAAAGGGGCGCGTATGCGTAAAGAAAATGACGTTATAATAACCGAGACCCCCGACGAGTATGCATCCCGCAAGTTTTTGGACATAGAGGAGCGTTTCAAAAGAATGGAAAAAGAGCTCGGCGATCTTAAGAGCGCTATAAAGAAGCTGGAAGAAGATGGACGAAAAAGATGATCCGCGTCTCATAGAAGCCTGCCTTAAAAAAGATCTTATCGCGTGGTCAAACCTTATAAAGAAGTACTCCGGCTTGGTCTACATATCCATCGAAAACCGTTTAAACAAATACGGCATTTCCGCGTCCGTACATGATATTGAAGATATAAGACAGAATATATTTTCCGACATATGGAAAGACGGCAAGCTTTCCAATATTACAAACCGTAATGATATATCGTATTGGATCGCCGTCACTTCGGGAAATGCGGCTGTGGAATATTTCAGGTCGAGAGAAGCGCGGGAACGAAAAAATACCATACCGCTCCGCCATAAAATAGATGAGGAGGAACTGAATGAGATATTTCCCTCCGGAGTTCCCGGACCTAACGATGAATTGGCAAGAGCTGAAACGGAGGAGAGGATAAGTTTGGCGATAGAGTCCCTTCCCGCAAGAGAGAAGATCGTGATAAAGCTGCACCTTATTCATGATAAGAAGTATCATGAGATTGCCGAATTTTTGAGCGTGCCGAAAGGTACGGTCTCGAGCTACATAAAGAGGGCAAAAGAGAAACTTAAAAAGGCGCTCGAGAGTAATTAAATAGTATAGGGGGTATAATATGACAGATCTGAAACAGGATGTGAGGGCGCATCCTAAAGAATCGGAATTGGCCGATTATTTGAGCAATGCTTTGAATGGTGAGCAGAGAAAGAGGGTTGAAGATCATGTGGCATGTTGTAAAGACTGCCTCGATAACGCTGTCTCGGCGTACGAATCGGTTAAAATATTCAAAAAAAGGAAGAACGGGATTATGAAGAAAAAAATAAATGTCTATCTTATATTGGCAGTAATCTCTTTTATGCTGTCTTTCGTCTTTCAACGATTTTTTTTACAGTTTCTCACCGCTACTTTGCTTTTAGGTGTGAAGTGGATAACGGACGCCAAATCGACCAAGATGCTTATCATGATATATGAGGCGTGGAAAAAAGGCGGAGAAAAAGAGGCATCCCGCATATTGAGCGTCCTCGACAGAGAGCCTAAGAACAGACTTTAAAATTTTGCACAAAAAAAGAAGAAGGGCCGCTTAACCTTCTTCGGAAGAGGACACTTTAGAACCGGCCTTATTATCTTTCGATCGTCTCCCATTACGGGTCTGTTGGCCGATCCCGGTAGGCTGTTCTTTTTATCGAGCAGCCTCGGTCGGCTCTTCTCTTTTGAAGAACCGCCGCCTTTAACTCCCGAGAGGTTAAGCTCCTCTCTTCTTCTATAACTAAGTATAACACACCTCAGAGATA
>JAQTPE010000118.1 GCA_028748925.1 Candidatus Omnitrophota bacterium | reverse complement strand
TGAAGGGTTTAGGTAAAGAGTTATCTATTATCCTGGTAACGCACCGGCTCAGCGCTCTTGAACATGCGGACATGATTTTTTGTATGGACCATGGTAATATAGTAGGCGCCGGAAGATACGATGAATTGAAGGCGAATTCCGGGGCTTTCAGGAAAATAATTCAGCAAAAACATTAAGCCGGTATGGATTATCCGGAGGCGAACAATATATGACCGACAAGATAGTGATTGAGGTAAATTCGAACTTTCACCGCATAGCGGGGTCGGATCTTTTTATTAAAGAGAGCAAGTTGTTTAAGGAGTACAGAAAGAAGTGGGAGGATTGGCCTAAAAATTTTAATGTCGGACCGTTCCCGCTTTTTATAGATATTGAGGTAACGAGCGCCTGTAATCTCAATTGCCCTTTTTGCGCTACTACGTATCGTGGTAAGAAGGTAAAACGGGGGTATATTTCGTTTGATCTGGTAAAAAAGATAATTGATGAAGGCGCTTCCTCCGGATTATACGGGGTGAAATTTAATATAAGAGGGGAGCCATTGCTGCATCCGCGTATTTATGAGTTTGTGGAGTATGCCAAGAAGAAAGGGCTTATAGACGTATATTTTAATACAAACGCTATGTTATTAAACAGAGAATCGGCGCAGAAGTTGATCGATGCCGGGTTGGACAGGATCTCAATCTCTTTTGAAGGAGTGACTAAAGAATTTTATGAGAGCCAGAGGAAAGGCGCTAAGTATGAGACAGTGCTCAGTAATATAGAGAACTTGCAGCAGCTGAAAAAACGGAATAATGTTAAGCATCCCAGATTACGGATCCAGACGGTGCTTTTACCGCAGATCAAAGAGAGGCTTGAAGAGTATAAAGAATTCTGGAAGACGCGCGCGGATGAGGTGGCTTTTCTGGACTACAAGGATATGAAAGAGAAGAGAAAAGGGATGAATTACCCATGGGCATGCCCTCAATTATGGCAAAGGATGGCGATCTGGTGGGACGGCACTATATTGCCCTGCAACCATGATGATGATGGGCTGCTCTCTCTGGGGAATATATCCGGGGTAAACATCGGAGATGTATGGAAATCCGAAAAGATCAATAAGATAAGAGAAGCGCACCGGGCCGGCGCGGCCCATACCATAGAGGCCTGTAACGGGTGCTATTTGCGGGATAGCGAGATAAACAAATTAAATGCTAAGACAAAAAAGAATGGCTAAATTCAAAGTCCTTTTAATATATCCCAATCTTCAGATGGTCAATCTCCTGCCTACAAATATCGCGGTTCTCGCGGCGTATCTGAAGGAACACGATATCGACGTTGCGCTTTTTGATACGACCCTCTACCGTACTTCAAATAGGAGCGTGGATGACATAAGGGTGGAGCATCTGCAGCTCAGACCGTTCAATCTTAAAGAAAAAGGGGTTGGTTATAATACGACGGATATATTTGACGATTTTTTGAAGATAGTGGATGGATATAAACCTGATTTAATGGCAGTCTCCGCAACCGATGATACATTCGATCTTGGCATGTCGTTAGTGTCGAGAGCGCGCGGCAGGGGCATACCTGTGGTTGTTGGAGGCGTCTTCCCGACATTTGAACCTCATGAGGCTATAAATAATGAGAATGTAGATTTTATATGTATGGGTGAAGGCGAGGATGCCCTGGTTGAGCTTTGCCGCTATATCCAGAAAGGGAAAAAGCCGACAGGTCTGAAGAATATCTGGGCAAAGATAGAAGGGGAGGTATATCAAAATCCCATCAGGGAACCGATAGAGATCGAGACACTGCCATATGACGACTTTAGCGTTTTTGACGACAAAAGATTTTTCAGGCCGATGCAGGGGAAGGTTTATAGAATGCTGCCCGTGGCTATAGACAGAGGTTGTCTGTTCAACTGCTCTTTTTGCGCCGCCCCCGTAATAAGACATCTCTATAGAAAAACGGGAGGACGCCAGTATTTTAGGATAAAATCCACGAAGCGTATCTTAAAAGAACTGACTCACTATATAAGTAAATACAAGGCGGATTATATATATTTTAACAGTGAAACCTTTTTCTCAAGAAAAGAAAAGGATATAGAGGAATTCGGAGAGGAATATGCCTCGAAAATTCATTTACCGTTTTGGTGTCAGACGAGGATTGAAACGATAAGCACGAGGATGGTGAGGGTATTAAAGAGAATGGGATGCGACAGGATCTCCCTGGGGATAGAGCACGGAAATGAAAAATTCAGAAGATCCTTTCTTAGAAAACCGTTTACAAATAAGGAAGTATCGACGGCGTTTGAAATTTTAAATAATAACGGGATGAAAGTCACGGTTAATAATATAATAGGATTCCCGGATGAAACGAGAGAGCTTGTTTTTGATACCATAAGGTTGAACAGGAATATAAAGGCGGATAGTATAAATGCCTACTTCTTTACTCCTTACAGGGGAACAGAGTTGAGAAAATATTGTATAGATAAGGGATATTTGGATCCTGCGGCAAAGACAGATAATCTGATAAAGAGTTCGATACTGAGGATGCCTCAATTGCGCCCGGAGGAGATAAAGGGCCTGGTGAGGACGTTTCCCTTGTATGTCAAACTGCCGGAATCGTATTTTGATACGATCAAAATTGCCGAGAGGCTGGACGAGGAAGGCGACAGGGTATTTTCTGAGCTCAGCGAGCTCTATTTTAAAGAGTACTTTAAATGAAGAGGTGAAAATGATAATAGCTGTGCTTATAGGCAGAAAAGGCAGCAAAGGATTTCCCGGCAAGAATTTGTACTCTATTAACGGTAATCCGCTTGCTTATTATCCCATGAAGGCCGCTATGGACTGTAAAGCGATAGATAAGTCGTATATCTCCACCGATGATGAGAAATTGATGGAGTTAGCCGGAGAGAACGGTTTCGAGGTAATGACGAGACCTCCGGAATTATGTACAGATGCCGCTTTGGGGGAAGATGTCTATATGCACGCGTATAATACCGCCCTGGCAAGAAACAAGGGAAAGACCATAGATATGATTGTTTTGCTCATGTGTAATGCGCCTATGATAACAGGAAATATTCTGTCTGAGGGCATAGATATACTGAAGCGCAATCCGGAGTACGATTCGGCCGTTACCGTTTCAAGATATAATATGTGGAGTCCGCTCAGAGCGCGCCGGATAAATAGAGACGGTCTCCTCGAACCTTTTGTGCCGTTCGATGCTTTCGGGGATCCCGCGAGGCTGAATTGCGATAGAGATTCCCAGGGTGACGTATGGTTTGCGGATATGGGGGTATCTATAATAAGGCCTCGATGTCTTGAGAAGATAGAGAACGGATTATTGCCGCAGAAATGGATGGGCAGGAAGATATATCCTTTAAAGCAGGAGGGAGGACTCGACGTCGATTACGAATGGCAGATCCCTCAGGTCGAGTACTGGATCAGGAATAAACCGAAAGGCACGGTATAAGATGAAAAAGACTATTCAAAAAAAATCGAAGCATACCGTATTCATAACCGGCGCGACAAGCGGGATCGGCTTGGAAATAAGCCGTAAATTTGCCGGCGAAGGTTGGGGCGTAATATGTCATTATAATTCTTCCGATAAGAAGGCTATGGCGCTCAAAGAAGAGATGATGGCATATGGCGTAAGCTGCGTTTTAGTAAAGGCGGATCTTTCGTCTAAATCTGGTATTGACAAGTTGGTTAAAAAAATAAAAACGCTTAAAATAGATAGCGTTATAAATAATGCCGGCTCCTATTTAGCGAGTAAGCACTTTACGAAACTTACTACGGATGACATAGATAAGACATTTATGGTCAATGTTTTTGCCCCGATTCGCATAACATCCGCCGTATTTGCGGCAATGAAGAAGAATATGTTCGGTAGAATAGTCAATATAAGTTCTATTGCCGCGAAATATGGCGGATCGAGCCGTTCAATGCATTACGGGTGCTCTAAATTGGCTTTGGAAGGTCTTACCAGAACGATTGCCAGAGAAGGCGCGGAGTTTAATATCCTGGCTAACACGGTCAGGCCGGGCGTGATAGATACGGATTTTCATAAAAAATTTCCTAAGGACATGAAAGCGAGAATCAGTATGATACCTATGAAAAGAATGGGTCGTCCGGAAGAAGTCGCCGATCTGATCTATTATTTGGGAAGCGGAAAAAATAGTTTTGTAACAAATGAAACTATTGCCATAGCGGGGGGAGAGTAGGTTTTTAATAATGAATATAAAAGATATGATTCCGGCAAAGGTTAATTCGGGCCTGAAAACGAACCTGCAATCGATTCTTACGCGATCGATTCGATGCGCTCTTAAGGAACAGGGCCTT
>JAQTPE010000117.1 GCA_028748925.1 Candidatus Omnitrophota bacterium | reverse complement strand
ATAGCGCGGTTTCATAATATTTACGGCCCTGAGGGAACTTACGACGGCGGCAGGGAAAAATCTCCCGCTGCCCTGTGTAAAAAAGTGGCGGATGCAAACAACCCCGGTGAAATAGAGATCTGGGGAGACGGCGATCAAACTCGCTCCTATTGCTATATCGATGACTGCGTTAAGGGATGCATCCTGCTTATGGAATCGGACCATATCGAGCCTTTGAATATAGGATCAGACAGGCTGATCTCCATTAATAAATTGGCGGACATGATCATAGCGATATCAGGTAAAAAGATATGCAAAAAACATAATCTTTCCGCTCCGCAAGGCGTGAGAGGAAGGAACAGCGACAATACCAGATTGCGCCAGGTTCTAGGGTGGGAACCGCAGATCGCTTATGAAAAGGGTTTGGTAATAACATATAATTGGATAAAAAACCGGACTTTGAAATAAGCTCATGTACACATCTCAAAGAAAAGTATTAACGTCGCTAAACATCCTCTTGGATAGCGCCATAGCGACATTATCCTGGTTCGCCGCGTTCATTTTAAGAGACGTTATCGAGAAGGCCGGCCTGTACGATTTCAAGGGATTGACCGGCCACCAGAACTGGTCGGCTCTTATCCTGTTATCGATTCCTATTTTCCCCATCCTTCTCCGGCTTAATAAACTATACCCTACAAACAGATTGAGGCCATTTTCGAAAGTCTGCCTGGACGCTATAAAATCAACCGTAGAGCTGGTGATCATATTCGTCGCCTTTTCATTTTTTAGCAAGGAATATCAATACAATCGTTCACTCATAGTATTGTACGGCGCCATACTTCCCGTCTCTTTCTGCCTGAAAGAATATTGGGCGAAGAAGATCTATATGAAATATGGCAATGTTAAATCAGCCATTATCATAGGAAAGGTCCACGACGTAGATCGCATCCTGGAAGAATTAAAGAATGAGGATCTGGGATTAAAGATCGAAGGAGTAATATACTTTAGTCATGGTGAAGCCGCTGAAAAAGAGCGTAAAGATAAAATACCTGTGTTCGAAGAAGGCCTGAAAAATCTTGGCGATATACTTGAAAAGCTCAATATCGAACTTGTCATAACGGCCTCATATGAAGGGTTTGAGGCCGATGTGAGAAATATCCTGTTCCTATGCGGCGAGAGAGGCGTGGAGGGCTGGATAAGGCTTGCCCTATTTGGATTACGCAGCGCCCGGCTAGACAGCGGACGTATCGGTAATTCCCATTTGCTCGTATTCAGCACCACTCCGCCTTATGACTGGCCTATATTCATCAAGACTCTCTTCGATTTTACCGTGGCGTTTACCTTCTTCCCCATTTTCTGTTTTTTATACCTGCTGATAGGCATAGGTATAAAACTTAGTTCCCCCGGTCCCGTACTTTTTAAACAAAAACGCGGGGGCCTGTATGGAAAACCGTTTATATTCTACAAGTTCAGGACCATGTATAATAACGCCGAACAGAGACGGGAAGAGCTGCAAAAATTCAACATCATGAAAGGGCCCGTCTTCAAAGTTAAAGACGATCCTCGCGTATTCCCGTTCGGAAAATTTTTAAGGAGAACGAGCCTGGATGAGATCGCGCAGATAATAAATGTATTAAAAGGCGAGATGAGCATGGTCGGGCCCAGGCCCCTTCCGATGATCGAGGTGAGCCAGATAAAGGGATGGCAGAGGAGAAGATTCAGCATGAAACCCGGCGTCACATGCCTTTGGCAAGTCTGCGGAAGAAATAAGATCTGCGATTTTACGGATTGGGCAAAGCTCGACCTGGAATATATAGACCATTGGTCCCTGCATCTCGATTTTTCATTATTTTTAAAAACGATCCTGGTAGTCTTGACACGAAAAGGCGCAGAATAATAACAAATATGAAAAGTTATATTTCGGGTAAGCGTATTTTGGTAAGCGGCGGAAACGGATTTCTGGGACGGCATATCGTTGAAAAACTAAAAGTTCGCCGCTGTGCCGAGATATTCGTACCCGATGTCCCTGAATACGATCTGCGAAAGCTCGACAGTATCCGGAAGGCATACGATACGGCGCGGCCCGACATAATAATACATCTGGCGGCCAAGGTCGGAGGCATAGGCCTTAATAAGGCCAGGCCGGGCGAGCTTTTTTATGACAATCTTATAATGGGCACACAGATGATGGAAGAGGCCCGACTTAGGGAAGCCGAGAAATTCGTCGCCCTCGGCACAATATGCTGTTACCCGAAGTTCACGCCTGTTCCATTTAAGGAAAAAGACCTGTGGAACGGCTATCCCGAAGAGACCAATGCGCCTTACGGCCTGGCTAAGAAGATGCTGCTCGTCCAGGCGCAGAGCTACCGCGCCCAATATGGCTTCAATGCCATTTTTCTTATGCCGGTGAATCTATATGGGCCCGGCGATAATTTTGACCCCGGGTCTTCCCACGTCATACCGGCCATTATTAAAAAATGTTTTGACGCAATAGAAAGTGGAGAAAAAAAGATCGTCATCTGGGGAAGCGGAAATCCCACAAGAGAATTCCTCTATGTCGAAGACTGCGCCGAGGCAATAGTCCTGGCAACGGAAAAATACAACAGTCCGGAACCTGTAAACATAGGCGCGGGCTTTGAGATAAAGATCCGCAATCTCGTCGGATTGATCGCTAATATGGCCGATTTTAAGGGAAAGATAGAATGGGATAAGTCCAGGCCTGACGGCCAACCCAGAAGGCACCTTGACGTGACACGGGCAAAAAAAGAATTCGGTTTTAAGGCAAAGGTATCATTTGAGCGGGGCCTTAAAGAAACCGTGGAATGGTATAAAAATTACCGCAAAAAAGGAGGCGTATTATGATAAAGACGTCGCGGGCGTTGATATTTTTAGGACTGGTCGGTTTAGTCGCGGGTATATTATTGCGGGTTACTATAGGCACCGAAATGATCAACCTCGGCATCACGCAAATTAAAGCGATAAGCGTCCTCGTATTTTCAAATTCTCTCATTCTCGCGGGATTGGGGCTTAGCAAGCTGACGACCGGCTTATAAACCCTGCTGTTATCCTCGGCCTTTAGGCCGGGGTCTTTGTCGGGGTAATACTGAGCGGCCATATCCTATCCGCGTCATGAATGGCACGGTGTTGTGGCCGCGAATGTATAATATCACTTAGAATTTACTATCGATATCGAGTCGGTGACGGCGAGATTAATGATCTTCTTTTCTTTTACGGGATTCCCGGAATAATCCTGGACTATCATGACTATAGGTTTCAACGGTGAGCCCGGTTCTGCTCCAATAACCCGCGCGACCTCTCCCGTATCCAGTTCAACAAGAGTTCCTATAGGATAGAGGGATAATGCGTTTAAGAGAGATCTCATTGTATCGTGATCAAAACTCCCTTTTAATGAACCCAATAGGAGCTTTATCGTCTCGTGGGCGTTCCCCCCTTCGCGGTACGGCCTGTCGTTCGTCAACGCGTCATAAGTATCTACCAGTCCTATTATCTTCGCGTAATCGCTTATTTCATTCATCTTCAAACCATCCGGGTAACCGCTGCCGTCCGTCCTCTCGTGGTGCGCTGTTATCGCGTCTTTAACGATTTTGCTGATATGAGGGATCCCGTCCAGGATCTCGATGCTGTCCGCGACATGCTTTCTTATTACCTTGAACTCCTCCTGGTCCAGTTTGCCCCGTTTAGATATGATATCCTTATACCGGTCAAGGCCGATATCGCAGAACAGGGCCGCAAGGCCCAGTTGTCCCAGCCTGGACTTATTCAATCCCATTTTTATGCCTAAGAAAGACGCCAGGACGATCATGTTGGCTATATGATACGGCAAATAGTAACCTTCCCGCGTCTCGTATATCTCTTCCAGTATGGCTTCTCCCGTGATAAGCTTATTGAAGAGCTCATCAAAAACGGCATAAGCATCTTGCATGCAGGAGGCCGCACCCCCCTTCTCTTTTGTCTTCTCAAGCAATTGGGAGACTACCCGGACGATACGCTCGTACAAAACAGCCGTGTCTTTTTTGGCTTCCGGATCTTTGTTCTTCATGGCGGATATTATCTTCTTTGACATCGAAAGATAGTCCTTGTCCGTCTTCTTATCTTTGGGATCATCTCCCCCGTCTTGCGCGGAACCTGAACCGCCTATGAGATCAACCATTCTGGGCATATTGCGCTACCTCCAACGTCATATCGTCACCGACCTTTTTCATGAAATCCACATCGATGTTCTTCTGTTCGCCGCCGAAGCCCATAAAAAGCGCCATGTCGCAGATATTGTTGATCTTACGGGGTATGCCTCCGGAATAATCGCATATGGCGTCTATCGCGGGGGCGGTAAATATCTCGGAGGTCCTCCCGGCCACACTCAAACGGTGA
>JAQTPE010000116.1 GCA_028748925.1 Candidatus Omnitrophota bacterium | reverse complement strand
AAGACAGCTCACGCGATAGTGGGTAAGTTTTTTATATTCACGAAGAAGACGGCATACGAGATAAAGAGCATGACGGATCATGAGCTCTCCAGATTTTCGGACAAGTTCAAAAGCAAGGAGATCGTCAGATTATTCGATCCGAAAGTTTCGGTGGAGTCGAAGAAGTCGATAAAAAGGAATTAACTTGACTGGGTATTGCTCTCAGGCGGACCTGTGGTGGATCGCCTGGAGCGACTGTTACAAAATTTGACACCTTATAGCGGTTTAGCAAAAAAATTTAGATTCCTGAAAGAAGCTAAATTTTTGTCAAATTTTGTCCAGAGTAAATCGCATGCTTAATGCGATTTACGGCAAGCGGAAGGCGGCCACCACAGGTCCGCCTGAGAGGAAGATAATGCACGAATTTACATTTAAGAATAATGAGCTTTATTGCGAAGATGTAAAGATATCTGAGATAGCGAAGAAGGTCCCGACGCCGTTCTATCTTTACAGCTACGCGACGCTTCTCGACCATTACAGGAAGATAAGATCGGCTTTCAGCGCGATAAGCCCGCTGATATGCTTCTCGGTAAAGTCCAATTCAAATATAGCCATACTGCGTGCGCTCGTAAAGGCCGGCGCCGGACTCGATATCGTTTCGGGCGGGGAACTTTACAGGGCGCGTCTTGCCGGAGTGGATCCGAGGAAGGTGGTATATGCCGGTGTGGGCAAGAAGCCGGACGAGATAGAGGATGCGATTAATGCCGGCATACTGTTTTTTAATGTCGAATCCGAAGAGGAGCTGGATGTTATACAGAAGATAGCGGCGTCGCTCAAGAAACGGGTAAATGCGGCCATACGCATAAATCCCGATGTGGTCCCCAAGACGCATTCTCACGTAGCGACCGGAAAAGGCGACACAAAATTCGGGCTCGATTTCGAGACGGTGCATAAGATATTCAATTCACAATGGAGATATCCCAACCTGAATATCAGAGGCGTCCATATACATATAGGCTCCCAGATCGTGGACGGAGATCCGTTCGAAGAGGCTATAAATAAAGTGCTCTCTTTTTTGAAGAAGTACAGGATAGAGGTGGATTATTTCAATATAGGCGGGGGACTGGGTATCGTATACTCGATGGAGAATCCGCAGACAGCCAAGAACTTCGCGAAGAGGATACTGCCGATGCTTAAGAGGTCGCGCATTAAGATAATATTGGAGCCGGGTCGTTTTATATCGGGAAACAGCGGGATACTCGTTACGAAGGTCCTGTATACCAAAATAACGCCGAGGAACACGTTTGTTATAGTGGATGGCGGTATGAGCGACCTCATCCGGCCCAGCCTTTATACGGCATATCACAAGATAGTGCCTGTGAAAGTAAGACAGGATAGCTCCCGGACATGTGAAAAGGTAGACGTTGTAGGGCCCATCTGCGAATCCGGAGATTTTCTCGGCAAGGACAGGTTTCTGCCTATGATGTGTAAGGGCGATCTTCTCGCTGTGATGGGCGCGGGAGCATATGGTTTTACGATGTCGAGCAACTATAATTCGCGTCCGCGTGCGGCGGAAGCAATGGTGATGAAAGGCAAAGTTCACATCATAAGGCGGCAGGAGAACTATGCCGATCTTGTTCGCGGCGAATCTATACCGAAAGAGTTAAAGTGATCAAGTTCACCAAATCCGTAGCTACAGGAAATGATTTCATCATTATCGATAATCGCAGCTCCGTTTTGAGCGGCGATCCGGCGGTACTCGCGAAAAAGCTATGTGACAGATTCTATGGCGTCGGCGCGGACGGACTTCTACTCGTGGAGAAGTCGGATTCAGCCGACTTCAGGATGCGTATATTCAATTCCGACGGCAGCGAAGCCGAAATGTGCGGAAACGGCTCACGCTGCGCGGCGCTTTACGCTTATATCAAAAAGATCGCGCCTGCCGATATGAAGATAGAGACTATGGCCGGTATATTGAGCGCAAAGGTCCAGGGCGAAAATGTTAAGGTGAAACTTACGGATCCAAAGGAGATACAGTGGAATTTATGTTTAATGATCCACGAATGCCCGTATAAAGTAAATTTTGCCAATACGGGGGTTCCGCATGTAATTCATTTCGTCAATGATCTTGAGGCGATAAAAGTGAATAAGCTCGGCCCAAAGATGAGATATCATGAAGAGTTCTCGCCTCACGGCGCAAATGTGGACTTTGTAAAGATAACGGATAAGAAAAAAAACAAGATCGCGATCAGGACCTATGAGAGAGGCGTAGAGAATGAGACGCTCGCCTGCGGTACGGGTGCTGTCGCAAGCGCCATAATATCCGCCGAGGCCGAGAAACTCCTGTCGCCGGTCACTGTGGAGACGAAGTCGGGCGAGGTTTTAAAGGTATATTTTGAATCTCATGAAGGAAATTTTAAGAACGTCTATCTGGAAGGCAAGGCAGCGCTGGTTTATGAAGGAGTAATGCCTTAGTTTTTTACACAATACGCAATACAATATAGGAGATAATATATGTTCAAAGGATCGATGGTTGCTCTTGTTACGCCGTTTAAGGACGGCAGGATCGATGAGAAGGCGTTGAGTAACTTAGTGGAATTTCATATAACGAACGGCACAACCGCTCTCGTCCCATGCGGAACGACGGGCGAATCCGCGACCCTGAACTATGAAGAGCATGATAAGGTTATAGAGCTTACTATAAAGTTCGCCGGAGGCAGGATCCCCGTTATAGCCGGTACAGGTTCGAATTCTACGGAGGAGGCGATAGCGTTGACAAAGCACGCTCTAAAAGCGGGAGCTCAAGCGTCGCTTCAGGTGAGCCCCTACTATAATCGTCCGACGCAGAAGGGCCTATACCTGCACTTCAAGGCGATCGCCGAGGCGGTAGATATTCCGATAATACTTTATAACATAGCTTCGAGAACAGGCGTGAATATCGAGCCTGAGACGTTCGTGAAGCTGGCCGGGATTAAGAATATTATCGGGGTGAAGGAGGCGAGCGGCAGCCTGGAGCAGATGGCCAGGATCAGGAAGCTCTGCCCGAAGAATTTTCTGCTCATCTCCGGAGACGACGCATTAACGCTTCCGGTGATGTCGATAGGCGGGGTCGGCATAATATCGGTCGTGGCGAATATTATTCCGCGCGATGTCGCGGACATGTGCGCTATATTCGAAAAGGGCAATATCAAAAAGTGTGAAGAGCTCCATTATAAGATGCTCAATCTCATTAAAGCGATGTTTGTCGAGACCAATCCTATCCCTGTAAAGACCGCCATGGGGCTGATGAAGATGATCGATCCCGAAATACGCTTGCCTATGTGCGAGATGCTGCCGGAGAATAGAGAGAAGCTCGTGAAAGCCCTGAAGGACTACGGTCTAATATAGAGAGGAGTTCTACGATGATCAAGATTTGTGTCAGCGGTTCGGAAGGAAAGATGGGGTCGCGTATAATCGATCTCGCGAAGGAAGATCCCGGGCTGGAAGTAACTGCGGGGTTCGATCTTGACGGTAACGCGGAGCTTAGCATCGCAACTTGTGAATGCTTTATAGATTTTACGTCGCCTAAAGCTACCATTGAGCATCTTGGCCTATGTGAAAGGCTTAAGAAGCCGATGGTTATCGGCACGACCGGATTATCCGAAGAGGATAATGCCAGGATAAAGGAAGCGTCTAATCACATCCCCATAGTCTTCTCTCCGAACATGTCTGTAGGCGTGAACCTCCTGTTTAAGCTGGTGGAAGAGGCTTCGAAAGTTCTGGGCGAAGATTATGAAGTCAGCATAGTCGAAGCTCATCATGTCGAAAAGAAGGACGCTCCGAGCGGGACCGCTAAAGAGCTGGCAAAGATTGTGAAGAGCGTCAAAAGCGATAATATAGACGTACCGATAGATTCGATTCGCGAAGGCGAGATAGTCGGCGAACATACGATCACATTCGAAAGCGACTTTGATCTTATCGAAATAACTCATAGCGCCAAAACGCGCGATATACTCGCGAAAGGCGCTCTCGAAGCGGCGAAATTTGTTGTAGGCAAGAAGCAAGGGTTGTTCACAATGAAGGACGTATTGGCTCTTTAATTTTTTTCTCTTCAAGCAGAAGGCGTAACTTTTGGTGGCCGCCTTCCGCTTGCCGCAAATTGGTATTAAGCATACCAATTTGCTCTGGAAAAATTCTGACAGGATTTTAGCTTCTTTCATCCCGTTAGAAGCTGCTATTTTTAATGGGATAAAGAAAAGCTTCTAACGGGATTCAGGAATCTAAAATCCTTTGCTAAATTGCTGTAAGGTGTCAGAATTTTTAACAGTCGCTCCAGGCGGCACACACAAAAGTTCCGCCCTATAGACAAGCGAAAAGTTGTTCAGGAGCGGGATTGTATAAAACTTTTCTGTTCTTTTTGATATCGGT
>JAQTPE010000115.1 GCA_028748925.1 Candidatus Omnitrophota bacterium | reverse complement strand
AAGTATTTAGACGCTTCCCGAATTCGGGGAGCTGCAAACGATGGCTCTATGCGCTACTTATAGAGACTAAGCCTAACAACATAAGCGCTGTTACTCTTGAAAGTCAGCATAGTTCTTGACAGTATGTGATCAGCAACATTCTTGACAAGCATATAATAGTATTATATAGTTATATCTTCCATGAAATATAAATACAGGAGGTATTTTCTATATTACCTCGGAAGGGTCTTCGCTTTTTTAGTATATCTGCTTCCTATGAGTATCGGGGTAAGGATAGCGGCGTTATTGGGCAGATGCGCCTATTTCATTCTCCCGAAATACAGGAAGACGGCTATAGCGAATCTCGAGATAGCTTTCAGTAATGAGAAATCACCCGGCGAGATACGAAGGATCGCCAGACAGGTATTCGCAAATCTGGCTAAGAGCGCCTGCGAGGTAATAAACTTCCCAAAGATAAACGAGAAGAATATCGATCGTTTTGTCAGGATAGAGGGTATAGAGCATGTCGATAGGTCTTTTGCGGCGGGCAAGGGCACGATAATACTGGCCTCCCATTTTGGCAACTGGGAACTCCTCGGGATGACGTTTCGCGTGAAGGGCTATCCCGGAGTTACTATAGGCAGGAAGATATACTTTTATAAGTACGATGATTTTCTTAACAAATTGAGAAAGTCCCACGACGTGAACGTGATATACCGCGACGACTCGCCAAGGAAGATGCTCAAGACTCTTAAAGATAACCGCATACTCGGGATAGTCGCCGATCAGGATGTAGATTCGGTGGAAGGCGTTTTTATAAATTTCTTCGGAAAGCCGGCATATACGCCTGCCGGACCGGTGGCTTTGGCAAGAGCAAGTCATGCCAGGATGATACCATGTTTCGTGATAAGGCAGAGAAGAGGCCACATTCTTAAGATAGAAGCGCCCATAGAGCTTGCCGATACCGGAAATAAAGAAGCGGATCTCGTTACCAATACCCAGAGATGGTCGGATGTCATAGAATCTTATATCAGGCGTTATCCGGAACAATGGGTGTGGATGCATAAAAGATGGAAGACAAAAAAACTCAATTGAGCTTTAATAGATATCTGATATATTCTTTACTTATGATGACGCTTATCGTGGCGGGCTGCGGAAAAAAAGAACCGCCGAAAACGGATTCCGCACCAAGCGATGGGTTCGAGAAACAGGATAGCGCCGGTAAGGGCCGGCCGGATGGCATTGAACACAAGATCCTCTCATTCAATCTTGAGGGGATGACCGAAAAAGGTGAGAAGAAATGGGAGGTCATAGGCAGGACGGCAAGATCGATATCGGAGAATGAGATCCGCCTTGGCAATATAGTGGCAAAGACCTATGGTAATGAGGACGCCGTCATTACAGCCGATGAGGGAATATATGATAAGTCAAAAAATAATGTAAGGCTCCAGAAGAACGTGGTGGCGACTATCGAAAATGCGGGAGCGACTTTAAAAGACCAGATGGGTTTTTCCCCGTTCCCGGAAGATTCCGCTAAGAACGCCGCGGCGAAAAATACGGCTCCGAAACCCAAAGAGAAGAAGAAGATGGTAATAACATGCGATGGCGAGGTTGAGTTTGACTATGCCAAGAATCTGGCGTACTTTAAAGATAATGTGAAGGTCAGGAGCGCGGACGGCGATATAGATGCCGACAAGATCACCGTCAACCTGGACCCGGGCACAAAGAAGATAAATGATATTGTGGCCGAGGGGCATGTGAAGATAACCCAGCAGGATAACGTCGCTTACGGCGACAACGCGAAATATAGTGAGGCGGATAAGAAGGTTTCCATAAGCGGAAATCCGAAGATAGTTATCGCCCAGGAAGGCGATAGCCCGATAAAGGACGCTTTTACAGGGAGATGATATGCATCTACTAGAGACAACAGGTTTGATGAAGACTTATGGTAAGAGGTGTGTAGTCGAATCCGTGGATATCAATATCAAGAGAGGCGAGGTCGTGGGGCTCCTGGGGCCCAATGGCGCCGGCAAGACAACAACTTTTTATATGATAACGGGTTTGATAACCCCTGATCGCGGAAGGATAGTCTTTGACAGACAGGATATAACCGGTATGCCGATGCATATGCGCGCGCGCTCAGGTATCGGATATCTCTCACAGGAGCCGTCTATATTCAGGAAATTGACGGTCGAGGAGAATATAATGGCGGTTCTCGAGACGCTCGACTTTTCCCCGCGCGAACGCAGGAGAAGATGCGATGAACTGTTGAGCGAGCTTAAGACGACGCATCTCAGGAAGAATATGGCATATACGCTTTCAGGCGGGGAGAAGAGGCGCGTAGAGATTACAAGGGCGCTCGTTACAAATCCGATGTTCCTTCTGCTGGATGAGCCTTTCAGCGGGATAGATCCTATAGCGGTGGGTGAATGCCAGGAGATAATAAAAGATCTGCGCGATAAGGGGCTGGGTATACTTCTTACGGATCACAATGTCAGAGAGACCCTCACTATATGCGATCGTTCCTATATTATGGCCGGAGGAAGGATACTCATATCCGGGCCAAAAGAAGATCTCATCTCCGACCCTAAAGCGAGAGAAATATATCTTGGTGAAAAATTTACGATGTAAACGAAACAATTTTGTGATATAATTACGGCTTCCAAAAAAAATAAAGAAGAGGGTGCAGGGTGAAGACGAAAGCGAAGAAATTAGAAGAGTGTTCGACTCTTTTTGAGATAGAAGTCCCTAAAGAGACTGTCGATCAGGCATTTGAAGAAGTGTATAGCGAGATGTCCAAGGTAGCCAATATACCGGGTTTCAGGCCCGGGAAAGCTCCCAAGGAGCTTGTAAAAAAACATTATTCGAAAGAAGCGAGGAAAGAGGTGATAAATCATCTCATCCCCGACGCTTACCAGAAGGCCTTAGAGGAACACAAAGTAGATCCTGTGGGTTATCCCGATATAACGGATCTTATTTTCGAGGAAGGCAAGACAATGTCTTTCAAGGCTAAGATAGATACCAGGCCGAAATTCGAATTAAAAAATTATAAAGGGATAAAGGTCGAGAAGAAGAAAGCCGTAGTGAGGGATGAAGATATAGACAAGGCCCTGGATAATCTCCGGCAGTACAGCGCCAAATATCTGGCCGTCGAAGACAGGCCTGCTCAGATGGATGATTATGTGGTGAGCGATCTCGATTGTATTGTGGACGCAAAGCCGGCGCATAAAAAGAGAGAGAACCTCTGGCTTTACATAGACAAAGGGTCTATCATGAGCGGCCTTACCGAAAAGATGATAGGAATGAACAAGAATGAAGAGCGCGATATCGAAGTGGAGCTCTCAAAGGATTATCCCGATAAAAATATCGCAGGTAAGAAAGCGCTCTACCATGTAAAGGCCAAGGAGATAAAAGTAAGGAGCCTGCCCAATATAGATGATGACTTCGCAAAGGATCTGGGCAAAGAAAACCTGGCGGATCTTAAAAAGGAAGTGGCGAAAGAGCTTGAAAATAAGATGAAATCCGATAATGATATAGCGGCGGAGAATCAACTTCTTAACAAGATTATAGACAGTAATAGTTTTGCCGTACCTTCCAATCTTGTAAAGAGGCAGATACGCATGATGTCCGAAAACGCCAAAGCACGACTGTTGGAAAAAGGCTTTAAGAAGGAAGATCTCGATAAAAAAGACGGCGAATTGGAAGAACGCTTTAAAGATGACGCGCTAAAACAGGTTCGCCTCCTGTTTATATTGGACAGGATAGCCAAGAATGAAGGCATCGAAACTGATGAGAAAGATCTCGAAAATGCCTATAAGTCGATATCCATGCAGTCCGGGAAAAAAGAGGAAGAAGTTAAGGAGCATTACGAGAAAGAAGGTCTTGTCGACAGCCTTCTGGAGAGAATAAGAGAGGAGAAGACGATAAACTTTCTCCTTAAGAGCGCCGAAATAAAAGAGAAAGAATAAAAGCTGTAAGTTATAAGTTTTAGGCTGTAAAAACCGTAGCTTATATCTTAAAGCTGAAAAACGGAGGATGCGATGAGTATACTTGTTCCTATGGTAATAGAGACCACCGGCAGAGGCGAGCGGGCGTACGACATTTATTCGAGGCTTCTGAAGGATAGAATTATTTTTATAGGCACAGCTATAGACGATCTGGTGGCCAATCTCATCATAGCGCAGATACTATTCCTGCAAATGGAAGATCAGGATAAGGATATATCGATATACATAAATACGCCGGGTGGATCCGTAACGAGCGGACTTGCGATATATGATACCATGCAATTCATTAAGCCCGATGTCAATACCTATTGTGTAGGACAGGCCACAAGCATGGGGGCGCTTCTACTGGCCGCGGGCACGGACGGAAAACGTTTTGCGCTTCCGCACTCGCGGATTATGATACATCAGCCATGGGGCGGAGTGCAGGG
>JAQTPE010000114.1 GCA_028748925.1 Candidatus Omnitrophota bacterium | reverse complement strand
GGGGGATTTCAGAATATTGTATCGTATAGACGATATGGTGAAAGAGGTTATAATTTACAGGATAAGACATCGCAAAGAGGTCTACAAATAAGGGAAAATAGGGGTCAGGCGCTTTTCGTGGGTAGGCCCGGCGCCATTATTAATAAATACGGGAGAAAATTCGTGAAGAAATGCAAGAGATAGCGTTTGCACAACAAATATTTGACAAGGATCCAACCGTATGGTATAGTTAAGTTAACAATTGTTAACCAATACGTTTTAGTTAACAATTGTTAACCGTAATCAGGCTAAATATGGCAGAAAATAAGTATATATCAATAGCTGAGTTGGCAAAAATATTAAGAATAAGCCGAATAGCCGTCTATAAAAAGGTCAAGAAGGGCGACATTAAGGCGATGAAAGTCGGCAGGAATTATGTTATTCCCAGCAGCGTTTTAGTCAGAAATACTATCAATATTAAGGGCAGGCCGCTTACCGAAGCACAAAAGAATACAATAGAAAAGGCTATACGGAAAACTGTTGAAGAGTATGGCGAGGTGCTGAAGAAGCTGGGCAGCGAATGACGCAGCTTATTACATTAGCGGAAGTCGAGCATATTATTTTCAGCCTTGCCAAAGAGCATCTATCTTTCAATGAACCCATTCCGGATTTCAATACAAGATTCCCAAATGTTTTGGAAAGCTGCCTATCGACTCCGCTGCAGACTTTCGGTGGGAAGGAACTTTATTCGTCTTTTGCCGATAAGACGGGAATGCTCTTTTACCTCATGGTTAAAAACCATCCGTTTCAAAACGGCAATAAACGCGTGGCAATGGTTACTCTTATGTATGTACTATATAAAAATAAAAAATGGCTGCAGGTTGACACTCAAGTAATGTATAATTTTGCAATGTGGGTAGCGGAGAGCCCACCGCTTGCTAAGGAAGAAACAATTCAATATATCGGAAAATTTATAGATAAATATCTTGTTTTAGTTAAAAATTAGAAAGATAAGCCATAGACAGGTAATTATGAAGATGATATTGGGTATAGTTATCGGCGGCGTTATCGGGTTCGGGATAGGGTATTTCGGCAAATGCGCATCGGGCGCATGCCCTTTAACGAGTAATCCGATTATAAGCACTATTATCGGAGCGATGATCGGTGCAATGATAGCCGGCCGATAGTAAGATCGGAAGTCAGGATGGCGATAGTTCTGATAAGGCAGGTTAAAGCATGAGCACGGTTATATATTATTTTTCGGCTACAGGGAATTCTCTCGTAATAGCCAATGATCTGGCGAAAGAATTGGGAGATACCGATGTCGTTGCGATGGTCGAGGCGCTGGATAAGCCGGTTGATACCGTTTATGATAACGTAGGCATTGTATTCCCGGTATATATTTCCGGCCTCCCGCTTATCGTGGCAAGATTCCTCAAAAATCTCAATATATCTAATAACACCTATTACTTCGCGGTAACAAATTTTGGGGGAATGCCCGGCAGGGCGCTGGCGCTTACGCGTAAGATACTGAAAGAAAGGGGAGCTTCTCTGGCGGCCGGATTCGGTATTTTGATGCCGGGAAATTATACCCCACTTTACGGCGCCGCCGCCAAAGACAAGCAGAAAGCTATCTTCGATAAAGAAAAGGTCCGCATCAAAGAGATCGCGGGCAAGGTACGCGAAGGAGCCACCGGCATATTAGAAGAAAAGCTGTTTTCTATAGGCGCGATATTGTACGCTCTCCTGTATAAAAAAGGCTCTTCTGAAATACCGGCCGCCGACGCCGGATTCTGGATTACGGACAAATGCACGAGTTGCGGCTTATGCGAAAAAGTGTGCCCGGTCGCCAATATCGCCATGGAGAATGGCAGGCCGAAATGGCTGCACCATTGCGAGCAATGCATGGCATGCCTGCAATGGTGTCCCGTAGAGGCCATTCAATACAAGCAAAGCACTGCCGGAAAAGAGCATTATCATCATCCCGACATTAAAATATCCGATATAATCAAACAAAAGCAAAATGATAAATTGCGCTAATAGCGATAGGAATAACTCAAATTGTAACTGCACTTATCCGGGATGTCCCAGGCACGGAATCTGCTGCGAATGCATAGCATATCACAGGAAGAGCGGAGAACTGCCGGCATGCTATTTTGATAAAACCGCTGAAAAAACATACAATCGCTCAATAGAAAATTATATGACCGGAATATCCAGAAATGAAAAGTTGAGGGCCTGGAAACCGCATTTAAAAAAAAGGAGGCGGCAAAATGCGTAAATATATTGCTGTGGTGTTGTTGGCGGTATCGGTGTTGAGCATAACAACCATATCTTTTGCCGGTGATGATAGCGCAAAGAGCCCCATGCCGGGCAATAACGATAAGGACAGGATGACGAGAGTGTGCCCCATGCACAATATGATAATGAGAAACGCTGTAGAAAGAAAGATGTTAGCGACGGAAGACGGCAGTATCGTGGTAATGGCAGGTAATAAACTGATAAAGTATGATAAAAATCTTAATCTGAAAAAAGAAGTGGAGATAAACACGAACGATAAAGAGATATGCGATAGCATCCTTAATGAGATGTGCGTAAATTGCCCGATGTGCCGAAATATGATGAAAAGACCGAAGACTAAACAAGGCGGGGCGGGAAAAAAATAGGATAAAGTTACCCGGCGCGTCTGCCGGCTCTCTTTATCGTGCAGATATCTCCGGATTGGAATCGAGGGATTATGAAAAAAATCATATTATTTACTTTCATTGCCTTACTCATGGCCGGTAGTTGTTACGCCGGTGTGGTTAAAGGCACGATAGAAAAAGTTTTCATAAAAGAGTATTATATTATCGTGAACGGAAATAAGGTGGATGTCTCCAAGGCCACGATATTCACGGAAAACGATATGAATGTGACCAAAAATATTATCATAAGGGACCTGAAGGATCATGAGGGGGAGGTTGCAGTATGTTACGGGTCCCCCGACAAAGAAAAGACTTTTATGGCATATAAAGTAAGGGTCCTCGAAGGCCATAAGTAAGATATAACGAGGCGTGCGGGATAAAAATTGAACCGGCGGTTTATGGCACAAAGATTGACAATAGGCGCCCGGCAAACTATAATTGGACCATGGACGAGATAAAAAACAGTAAAGAGTATCAGAAGGAATTGTTCGACAGGCTTAAGAAGAGCATAAGCCTCAGGAGGGAAGAGGAGTGCTTCGGGGTCTGTCTTAATTCAGCCATTTGGTGGCTTGTAGAACAGCCCCACCCGAAATTATCCGATATGAAGAAGGCGATCTCGGGCACTTGCCCGTTCTTAAAAGGATCGGGCTCGGACAAGAAGAGCGGTTGCGTGAAGATGCTCTGGGGCGTGGTTAAAAAGTGCGGCAGGGCCAGGGCGCTGATCCGGTTTGAATGCATTGAAGGATTGCGCGGATTTGTCTATCCCATATTCCAGGGCGATAAATTATACGGCTACATCGGGACATGTTATACAAAAAGAGACGTATCCGGGCAGGTCATGAATATATTCGCCGCATTTACCGACGCTATAGTTAGAGAGGTGCAGAAGGAGCTGGAGTTGTCGAAGCTTTACGAAACTATAAGGCCCCGCGCCATAGCGCTCTCTACCGTACATACGGTACACAGGCTGATAGGATCGACTCTCGATATGAACGAACTGCTGCCGAGAGTGGCACGGTTATCCCTGCAGGTGATAAGGGCCAACAGGTGCTCGATAAAACTTGTGGACTCCACCAAGAAGCTGCTTTTGCCGAAGGTCACCATAGATCTCAGGGAGAAGAAGTCGAAATTGAAGAAGATCAAGATCGGAAAATGGTCTCCGGGAAAGGCCGTGAAGTTCGGAAGGCCTATAAGGGACAAGGATCACCTGGCAACCCCATTAATAGATGAGGATGTTATAGGCGTCATAACACTTTACGACAAAGTGGACAAAAAACCTTTCACACCATTCGACCAGGAGATAATGTCCACTCTCTCCGAGCAGGCGGTCATAGCGATAAAGAACGCTCATCTCTATAAAGAGCAGGAGAAGCTTACTGAGGGCATTATAAAAAGCCTCGCTACCATAGTAAGCACCCGCGCCAGAGGCGTCTATCTGCCGCGCGCGTCATTTTTGCGGATAGCTACTCTTATAGGACAAAGAATGAGGATGTCCGACAGGGAATTAAAAGGACTGGAATACGCCATACTTTTGCATGACGCCGGGCAGCTCGTAGTGCCGGATGATGTATTGAAAAAACCGGCAAAGCTCACAGGCAGAGAATATGATATGGTAAAAGAGCATCCTGTGATTGGCGCGGAGATATTAAAACCGATGAAGTCATTAAGAGGCATCGTGCCCATAATACTCCATCATCACGAAAACTATGACGGAAGCGGTTATCCCAAAGGATTTAAGAAAGATCAGATACCGCTTGGCGCCAGGATCATGGCTGTAGTGAGCGCATT
>JAQTPE010000113.1 GCA_028748925.1 Candidatus Omnitrophota bacterium | reverse complement strand
AGCCTTAAGATAGACGTGAACAAGGCCAAAGAGTTCATAGACTCGTACTTTGAGAGATATCCTGAGGTGAAATTCTACCTCGAGGGCCTGATAGAGGAAGCACGCCAAAACGGTTATGTTACGACACTGCTCGGAAGGCGCAGGTATATTCCCGAGATCAACAGCCCCGATATGCGTATGCGCCAGTTCGCCGAAAGGACGGCTATAAATACACCGATCCAGGGTTCCGCGGCGGATATCATAAAGGTCGCCATGATATCGATACATGAAAGATTGTCAAAAAAGAAACTGGCAACGAAGATGATAATGCAGGTGCACGATGAACTTGTATTTGATGTGCCGAAAAACGAATTGAAGGAAGTGTACGGAATAGTAAAAGACGGAATGGAGAATGTGATAAAACTGAGAGTTCCGGTCGAGGCCCGCGTGGAAGCGGGAGAGAACTGGCTGGAGCAGGAAAGCTATAAGCCGTAAGCTTTAAGTTTTGAGCGTAAAGCTAAAAAATGGAGGGATAATGGCGAAGTTAAAGGTGCTTTTGGCGTCGAGTGAAGTCGTTCCGTTTGCCAAGACCGGGGGATTGGCGGATGTCGCGGGAAGTCTGCCTCTCGCTCTCGAAGAGTTAGGCGTAGATATAAGGGTGATAATGCCGAAATACGCCTCGGTGAAGATTGCGGGAAATTCTACGAAGATCGGTAAGAACATCCCTGTATATTTTGTGGAAAATGACGACTACTTTAACAGAAAAGAGCTTTATGGCGATAAATTCGGAGATTACAAAGATAATCTGGACAGATTCGCTTTCTTCTCACGCGAGATACTCGAGAGATGCAAGAAAGAGGGGTTCGCTCCCGATATTATACATTGCAATGACTGGCAGACAGCTCTCGTTCCGGTCTATTTGAACACGCTTTATAAGTACGATATCTTCTTCATAGACACAAAAGTGCTCTATACTATACATAATATGGCGTATCAGGGGATATTCTCTAAAGAGGAATTCCCCAAAATGGGCCTCGATTGGGCGCTCTTCCATATAAACTATTTTGAGTTCTACGATAAGGTGAACCTGATGAAGGCGGGCTTGATATATTCGGATGCCATAAGCACGGTCAGTCCCACGTACGCAAAAGAGATATTAACTCAGGAGTTCGGCTGCGGTCTCGAAGGGGTGTTAAGAACGCGCTCTAATGTCTTATCGGGGATCCTCAACGGCATAGATTATAATCTGTGGAGCCCGGAAAAAGATAATAAGATATTTAAAAAATATTCCGTCGAGACGTTACGGGATAAGTACGTGAATAAAGAGATGTTCCAGAAAGAGATGGGCCTTAAGGTCGACAGGAATATCCCGGTCTTCGGCATGATATCGCGCCTCGCGGACCAGAAGGGCGCTGATTTTGTGGCGGATATAATCGATAAGATGCTCAATATGAAGACGCAGTTCGTATTGCTCGGCACCGGCGATAACAAGTACCATGTCATATTTGAAAAGATAGCCAGGAAGTATCCGCAAAGCGCCTCCATAAGCCTTAAATTCGACGCCGTTTTGGCACAGAAGATTTACGCGGCGTCCGATATGTTCTTTATGCCGTCCAGATATGAGCCGTGCGGACTTAGCCAGATAATAAGTTTTAAGTACGGAACGATACCGGTGGCGAGACAGACGGGAGGATTGAAGGATACGGTGCAGGAATTCGATCCCAAGATGGGCAAAGGCACGGGCTTTACATTTGTAGAACCCAGATCGGAAGATCTCTTAAGCGCCGTCAAAAAATCCTTATCGGTCTACAAGGACAGTCCTTTATGGACGAGCCTTGTAAAGAGCGTGATGGGCCTTGACTATTCCTGGAAGACTTCCGCGAAAGAGTATATAAATCTATTCAACAGGATAATGAAAAAGTAATGCGTATAGTAGGTTTAACAGGCGGGTTCGGGTCGGGCAAGAGCTTCGTCGCCTCTCTATTCAAGAGTTTGGGGGCTAAAGTAGTCGATGCCGACAAACTTGGCCATAGGGCAATGAAGAGAGGGTCGGTCGTATATAGAAAGATAGTAGCGGCGTTCGGGAAGAATATCCTGAAATCAGATCTTTCGATAAACAGGAAAGCGTTGGCCGGTATAGTATTCGCCAATAAGAAAGATCTGGCGAGATTGAATGATATAATCCATCCCGGAATTATCAGGGAGATAACGGGGAGGATACGTACCGCCGCGAAAAACGAAGTTTTGATAGTGGACGCTCCGTTGATCTGTGAAACGAATATAACCGGCCTAATGAACGTTCTGATCGTAGTGAAGGCCTCAAAGAAAAATCAGATGGAGCGCAGTTCCAGGAAGTTTTGCATGAAGACAGGAGACGTCCGCAAAAGGATTGCGATGCAGATGCCTCTAAATAAGAAGATCCGTATGGCGGATTACATAGTGGACAATAACGGTACGAGGAAAGATACCAAAAAACAGGTAAGGAAGATATGGCAAGAGTTAAAGAAGGGAGCATAGATATGGAGATAGGTGAGTTAAAGGGCAAGAGTATTTTAGAACTGACCAGATTGGCCAAAGATCTGAATGTTAACGGGATAAGCGGTCTGAAAAAGCAGGACCTCATATTCAAGATACTGCAGGCTAAGACTGAAAAAGAGGGACTCATATTCGGCGAAGGGGTCCTTGAGATATTGCCGGACGGGTTCGGGTTTTTAAGGAGTCCCGATTATAATTATCTTCCGGGACCGGATGATATCTATATATCTCCTTCTCAGATACGAAAGTTCAGTTTGAGGACCGGAGATACGGTGAGCGGCCAGATAAGGCCTCCTAAGGAAGGGGAGAGATATTTCGCGTTATTGAAGGTTGAGGCCGTAAATCTGGGTAACCCGGAGGAGACCAAAGATAAGACCCTGTTTGACAATCTGACGCCTATATATCCGAACGAGAGATTCCTCCTGGAGACCAAGTCGCATGAGGCATCGACCAGGATAATGGATATGCTTACGCCGGTCGGTAAAGGACAGCGCGGTATGATAGTAGCTCCGCCTTATAGCGGCAAGACCGTGCTTTTACAGAAATTTGCCAATGCGCTGACTACGAACTATCCGGAAGTGGTGCTGATAGTGCTGTTGATAGACGAGCGTCCGGAGGAAGTGACCGATATGCAGAGACTGGTCAAGGGCGAGGTGATAAGCTCGACTTTCGATGAACCCGCGGAGAGACATATTCAGGTGGCGGAGATAGTGCTTGAGAAAGCGAAGCGCCTGGTCGAGTGCGGCAAAGATGTCGTGATATTGCTGGATTCTATTACGCGGCTGGCCAGGGCGTATAATACATGTGTTCCGCACTCCGGGAAGATACTTTCGGGTGGTGTCGATTCGAATGCGTTACAGAAACCGAAGAGGTTCTTCGGCGCAGCCAGGAAGATCGAGGAGGGTGGAAGTTTGACAATAGTCGCCACGGCGCTGGTCGATACGGGTTCCAGGATGGATGAAGTCATCTTCGAAGAGTTTAAGGGCACGGGCAATATGGAGATACAGCTCGATAGAAATCTCTTCCAGAAGAGGATATATCCCGCCATCGACATAAAGAGGTCGAATACGAGGAGGGAAGAGCTCCTTATCAATAATGATGAGCTTAAGAAGATATGGTTAATGAGAAAGGTATTGAATGAACTGAATTCGGATGAAGCGATGCAGTTGTTGATAGAGAAGTTGTCAAAGACAAAAACGAACGCCGAATTTTTAATGTCGTTGAACCAAAAATAATTTACAGCCCCGGCCTGTGCAGGTAGCTTTCTACTTTCTCAGGCCGGGGCTGAAACGAGGAGGTTAACATGAAAGACAAGATACATCCGCAATATAAAGAAGCTACTATCAGTTGTGTTTGCGGTGAGACTATCCATACAAGATCGACGAAACCGGTCATACATGTGGATATCTGTTCCAAGTGCCACCCGTTCTTTACGGGCAAGCAGAAATTGATAGACTCCGCGGGCAGGGTGGAGAAGTTCGCGAAACGTTATGCGCTTAAGAAGCCTGCGAAGGTAAAGCCGGCAGCTCCGGAAACTCCAAAAGCTCAGGGGGAGAGCAAAGCTTAAATGATCTTAAGGATCCTCGAAGAGAAAAAGAAGCGCTATGATGAGTTGCACTGCCTGCTTGCCGATGAAAAGATCGTGGCGAATAAAGCCGAATATCAGGCCTATGCCAAGGAGGTGTCTGCTCTGACGCCGTTGATCAATGAGTATAATTTATATCGGAAGATACTGAGGGATATCGATGAAACAGAAAAAGTCCTGAAGGAAAAAGGGCATGACAAAGAATTCATAGCTATGGCGGAAGAGGAGCTTCATAGTCTTAAGGCGATGTCCAAAGTTTCGGAGTCGAAACTCGAGGAGATCATCCTTGAGAAGGAATCCGGCGGTGATAAGGATATCATCATGGAGATACGCGCCGGGACGGGCGGTATAGAGGCAAGCCTGTTTGCGGCGGATCTATTGAGAATGTATTCCAAATATGCCGCAAAGAATGGCTGGAAAGCGGAACCTATAGACGCGAGCACCACGGAAAAGGGCGGATATAAGGAAGTCATATTCTCCATAT
>JAQTPE010000112.1 GCA_028748925.1 Candidatus Omnitrophota bacterium | reverse complement strand
GCAGAGCTGATTCATACAGTAACCTCCTTTTGTTGTTATTGACCTAACAACATAAGGTTACTAGCTCTGCTTCTTTTGTTAAAGAGCTTTTTTAATCGTGAATGTCAGCAAGATATTTTACAGTATCCGTTTTTACCATTCATACCACCTCTTTGATCCAGCCGCCGCCGACAACTATACCCTTATCATAGAATACGGCTGCCTGACCGGGCGTCGGAGACTCCTGCGGCAGGTCAAAATCGACACGCACCAGGTCCTCGCCCATACGCGATACTATGGCGAACTCCGCTTTATGGTTATAACGTATCTTTACTTTTACGCGCAGGTCGCCGTCTATATCCTTTATGGCTGTCCAGTTGAGGCGATTCGCAAAAAAACTCTTCTTCGATATCTCTCTCTTAATCCCCACTATCAGACGATTCCCGCTCCTGTCGATACCCGTAACATATAACGGCTCGCTGTATGCCAACCCAAGGCCCCGGCGCTGACCTATCGTGTAATAAGGTATGCCTTTATGAGCGCCCAAAACCTTTCCTTCTTTATTGACTATATCGCCCTTCTTTATCACGACGCCGGTCTTCTTCTTTATATATTCCGCATAATCGAGATCCCGTATAAAACATATATCCTGGCTCGAGACCGTGTCGTGTGTCTTAATTTTAAATTTCTTTGCGGAAGTCCTCACTCTTTCTTTGGTATAACCGGCCAGCGGAAACAAGGAATGCCTCAACTGCTCCTGCGAAAGACTGAAGAGAAAATACGACTGATCCTTTTTCGGATCAATTCCCTCTTTAATAAAAAATCTGCCGGTTCTCTTATCAAAACCTTTACCGGCATAATGACCGGTTGCTATTAAGGAGGCGCCCAGCGCCAGAGCCTTCTTACGCAAAAGTCCGAATTTTATCTTCTCGTTGCATATGACGCAGGGATTGGGAGTAAGTCCTTTCAGATACTCATCGCAGAAATAGTCGATGACTTCTGCTTTAAATTCTTTGCTGAAATCGAAGACGTAATACGGTATGCCAAGATCCCCCGCCACGGCACGCGCTCTTGCCACGGCCTCAAGGTTACAACAGGCCCTCCCGAAGCTCGCGCCGCATTCCTCTTTGGGCCACATCCTGAAAGTCACGCCTACGACTTCATAGCCTCTTTTTAACAGGACTGCGGCGGCAAGCGACGAATCCACGCCTCCGCTCATCGCCACAGCTACGCGTTCTCTCTTTTTTTTATAGCCGCTCTTGCGAAATATCATAGCGCTCTCTTATCCCTTCGCTCATATCTGCCTTTAAGCGTCCGGCCCCGGATGTCACCAATACCGCATCCGCGTCGCCGAACCCCTTTATAATGTCGAAACCTTTTTCACCCAGAACGCACATAGCCGTTGCCAGCATATCGGCTGCGGCGGAATCGGGCGCTATGACGCTGGCGCTTACGACATTATCTCCTATCGGATATCCGGTCCTGGGGTCGATAATATGGGAATGCCTCTTCCCGTCAATAACAAAGTATCTCTCATAATCTCCGGAAGTATCGATCGCTTTGTCCTTGAGCCTGATCTCCAAAAATAACCTGTTCCTGTCCCGGGGGTGTTGAACGCCAACACGCCATAATTCACGCGCCGATCTTTTTCCGAGACAGTACATATCCCCCCCTGAATTCACGAGCGCGTTATCGATCCCATTCTCTTCCAATATACGTATCGCCCTATCCGTAGCGTATCCCTTGGCAGCCCCGCCGAGATCTATACCCATGCCCTCTTTTTTGAAATATATTGTACGGGCCGATTTATCCAACGCTATATTTTTGTAGCCAACCCGCCCTAAAGCACGTTTGAGTTCATAATCATCCGGCGGTCTATTTGCCTTCCCGGCCGCGGCCCACAGGTCCACAAGCGGCTTCACGGTTATATCAAAGGCTCCATCGGTCTTTTCACTGTAATCGAGCGTCTTGTCGATCAGATTAAAGACGCCGTCTGTTATCTGCAGCCTCTCATTCTTTCTCAATCTGTTTATCCTGGATATCTCGCTATCATACTTATATACGCTGTAAATATTTTCAATCCTATCTATCTCTTCAAATGCTTTGTTTATAGCGTCTCTTGCCCTATTCTCACCGTATTTTTCCGGGTTTATAGAAACTCTTATCTGCACGATCGTGCCCATAAAGAACCTGGAATCTTCTATGATCTTTTCAGGACTTCGAGAGCAGGACGGCGCAGAGATGAGGCACGCAATCAGCGCCGCAACGAGGTATATATATGATCTCTTCCGGGGGTTCACTTTAAATGTTTCAGGATATCATCGATATCGACATTCTTCTCCACCATGTCGACTATTATCTTTATCTTGCAGGAATCCTGAGGTTTAAGTTTGACTACGAGCGAATGGACTCGCGATGCTATCGAGTACGTCTCTTCATCCGTAACGAGAACGGGAATATTGACGGATTTCAGGAGAGCGAGCGTCTTGATCCTCGGTAATATCCCGCCGGTCAGGATAACTCCCGATATGGCGCACCCTTTCTTAAGCTTTCCGGACTGTACTTCGCACGTCGCCTGTATCATATCATCCCTGTCTCCGGGTATTATCATCAGTGAATTATTCTCGATATACTGCAATGCGTCTCTCACTCTCATGGCGCCTATCAGGATCTTCTCGGCCTGTTTGTCCAGATCCCCGCCTTCGTACATCGCCTTTATCTTCAACTCTTCCTTTATCTCCCGCATAGTAGGTATATCGAGCACCTTCTGGTGCGGGAGAACACCGAATACGTCGAGATCTTTCTGTTTCATACCTTTACGTACAAGTTTCGCTATACGATCGTATTTTTCCGGCAAAACCTTATTGACTATTACTCCTGCCAGGTTGACCTTCTCTTTATCGAGAAGCGCTTTATTCAACATCACTTCATCTATGGGTTTGCCCACACCGCCCGATGATATCATCAGGACATTGGCTTCGAGCAGGCTGGCGACAATTGCATTTGAAAAACCGAATACGGAACCGACGCCGGCATGGCCCGTACCCTCTATTATCACGAGATCATTGTCTTTAGCGACCTTGTCGAAAGAATCCCTTATAACTTTGGCATAGTCCTCGTCAGCGCCATTCTCAATATACCGTTCGGTAAATCCGCGGTCTATGGCTACGGGCGACATATCCTTTATATTGCATTTTATTCCAAAGACCTTTTCTATCAGGACAGAATCCTCGTCTACCTTATAACCCTGCTCCATAAGATAACGCTGGCCGATAGGTTTTATAAAACCTATCCTGTCAAATCGCTTCTTCAACGCGGCGATAAGCCCGAGCGAGACCGTCGTCTTGCCGTCATTCTGCTGAGTCGCCGCTATAAATATTCTCTTTGCCATAAATTATCGTTTTTTTCTATACCACAATACAGCGGCCACTACTGCCGTAAAGAGGATGAGATTCGCGATATTGAATGCCCTCCAGACAATATCGGGAGAACGAAAACCTTCCGGAGCCATTAATAAAAAACATACCCATACGCCAAGCGCCCACGAAATGCTTATGTCGGCCGAAGACCTTCTCTTTATGACCCTTACGATAAGCGGTATATTGAACAGCGGCAGCGTAATCGCCGCTATTAACGCTATTGTCTTCATCATACCAGCCGCCCCTCCCTGAATGCTTTTATGTATTCAGCGCAATATTCATCTTCGCAGATCAGGGCCTGCGCCGCAGAGATACTGGAGATGATCTGTTTTTCCGTGGGGTCCAGTATAGCCCCATCGAGCCCTGACTGTATCGCCATAGCAAGGAAAGTTGAATTGATCACTTTGCGGTCCGGCAGACCATAAGAGATATTCGATAGCCCGCATATCGTCCTGGCACCGAGCGATTTTATCATGGGGATAGACCTTAAAAACTCCCTTGCCTGTTCAGGTTCGGTAGCTATGGGGCGGATCAGCGGATCGAAATATAGATTCTCCGCCTTAAAACCCTTGTTCGATACTTTCGCCAGGATATCCTTCGCGATAGCGAATCTCTCCTCGGCGCTATTAGGCATACCGCCATCGCCCATTGTAAGAGCAATGAGCGCGGTATTATATTTTACCGCCAGCGGAACGATAAGATCTATCCTTGATCCTTCACCCGTTATAGAGTTTATAAAGAGCCTGCCTTTCGCCCGATAAGCTTCGAGAGCTCTTTTGATCGCAAGATAATTTGGACTGTCTATACATATGCTGACATCCCCGATCTCGCTCTGAATGACGCTGACGACCCAGTCTATATCCTGGACTTCATCGCCAAGGCTCATCGCGCAATTGACATCTATATAGCCCGCTCCCGCATCGATCTGCCTTCTGGCCTCCTTAACTAAAAAACCGGAGTTCCTCGCTTTTATCGCCTCCTGTATATGAGCCCTTGTATAATTTATTCTCTCTCCGATTATCAGCATAGATCCTTATATATCCTCTTCTTCATAATTCGACTCGATCGTCTTTATAAGATTCGTCAATACCTCGTTAACAGGCGTCGGGATCCCAAGCGCCTTGCCCTGCCTCATTATCGCTCCATTCATATAATCTATCTCTGTGCGCTTAGCGCTCAATACACCCT
>JAQTPE010000111.1 GCA_028748925.1 Candidatus Omnitrophota bacterium | reverse complement strand
GTCAAAAGATCGGCCGCTCTTTTGCTCTTTACCCCTATAACGATCCTGTCCGGATTCATAAAATCCTCTATGGCGGATCCCTCTTTTAAGAATTCCGGGTTTGACGCCACATCAAACTTGATCTTACGTTTATTATATACATTTATGGTATGTTCGACCCATTCACCGGTATTTACCGGAACTGTGGATTTCTCTATTATCAGCCTGTAGGATGGCATGGAGAGAGCTATCTCCTTAGATACGGCCTCAACATATGTTAAATCGGCGTCGCCATTACTCTTGGGAGGAGTATGCACACAGACAAAGACGATTTCGGACTTCTTCACTGCGTCCTGTAAACAACCGGTAAATGAGAGCCTGCCTTCTTTGACGCTGCGTTTAACGAGATCTTCGAGGCCGGGTTCATAGATAGGTATTATGCCTTTTTTTAACGCTGCGATCTTTTTCTTGTCATGATCAACGCATATGACATTATTGCCGAGGCCCGCAAAGCAGGAACCTGTAACGAGTCCTACATACCCTGAACCGATAACGCATATATTCACCCCGCACCTTCTTTCCTGAGAGTATCGTTAACACGTTGTTTTAGTACCACTAAATAGGCTTCAACCATTAAAAGGTTATCCTTACATATAAAATTTTCATAGTTTTAGAAGGTGCGGGGTTCATATCATACCCTCATTTTTATATCGAGAGACCGACAGAATCCTTCTCCCTGAACTCCGGATCTCCGGGCTGCCCCGCACGGCTCCTGGAATATGACCTTCTTAAACCCAGAGGCTGATCGGGGAACGCCTTGAGACGCAGGGCAATCCAGAATATCTGATCGGTTATACTCTTATTATTCTGATACGGCCTTATATCGTACGTGAATTCCAATATCCAACAGTGCAAATCTCTATATATGGTATATTCCTGTTCATCAAGGTATCCCTTGTTTAAATTCGCGCGGTAGTAGATGCGCGCCTTCCAGAATTCGTTAATCTTATAGATAAGATCCGTCGTCAGATAATTGACGATATTCCCGTGTGTATCAGGATCGGCGACGATAGCCGGATCGAAAGAACGCTCCCACCTGTATCCGAAAGCGAGCGACCTGTCGACCTCTTTACCTCCCACAAAATCTATACTCGCCGACTCCGGTAATTCCTTTTTGGTATTTATCCGCATCTTGGCAAGAGAATATATCCACGGATAAGGGGTCAATTCCAACTGCATATCGACGTATTTGAATTTTCTGGTCTTATAATCGGAATCCTTAAATGTGGGGAAGACGTCCTGTTTGAGTTTAAACTGATAATCGGTGCTTATTATAAAATCTACCAGATCGACGGAAGTCCCGTTCCTCTTTGTCTGCAGTTTATTTTCAACGGATAGATATATTCCATTCTGTTCCGTTATCGCGTCTATTTCGTCGAATTGCATGAGATTATCTTTGCTGACGGTCGGCTGATGAGTGTAGTAGTAGTTTGCTATCGGGGTAACTATATGCCTCAATCTGTTTATATCGAGCCCGAACATATTAGTATTGATATCGTAAATCTTATAGAATTTTATTGAATTCTCCACCCCTGCGCTGAAAACGCCCCTCACTATATTGGTTCGCCCCAGCGCGTTTCTGGAATAGTAGGTCTGGCGCATGGCGGCATACGGCGTAACGCTCAGGGCTTTGAATAATTTCACGGGATAATTGAGCCTGTTATAGGTATCGACTCTCATGACATCCAGGTCTTTCTGTATCGGGCCTCCTATGGACGAGTCGTTGCGAAACGTTTTTTGCAAATAAACGGCGGAGCTTTGCATGCTATAATAAAGAGGAGAACTGTTGCCGTTATATTTTATATTGTATTGGGGGATATCTATATTGTACTCGGGCAGCCGTTGCACCACATCGTAGTATTTATCAAGCCTCACCCTGGTTAAAAACGTTGTAGTATAATCCTGTTTGCTGGTAATGATAGAAAGATAATTATCCGGCTGGCCCTGTTCATCCCACTCCCTTTCGAAATAATATTTCACGAAATTATCGTCGCGGACCTTGTTGAGTTCTAACGTTGCGAGAGTATCGTCGTTTATCTGCCACTTGTGCCTGACCTGAAGACGGTATTTATTTTCCGTTCTCGTCACGGGTTCATAAGAGAAGACATCATTCTCATGTGTATAATAGAATCTCACGGCGCCGTTACCCAGGCCGGGCAGAGTATAGCTATCATCGACTCCGAACGCCAGTCCATTTTTAGTCCTGTAGTCTAATCTCCAGCGTCCTTTGAAAATTTCGCTATAATCGAATTTCAGCGAGTTTAACGCGTAATAACCCCAATCGGAGTCATGGCCCGTCATGGTAGTGATACCGCTCGACCTGTCTTTAAGCGGCTGAACGTAATAAGGCAGGTACATGATGGGGACGCTGCCTACGAATAACAGAATATGTTTGGCTATTACCTTGTCATCCGCATATATCCTGACCTGCTTGGCCTGCACCCTGTAATGCGGTTTATCGAGATCGCATGTCGTAATATACCCGCGCTCTATGTTTGTCTGTTTTTCGCTGACCTTCTGGACATCCTGAGACCTGCCGTAGAAAGGAACATAATTGACATAGGCATCGATCGCCCTGCCTGTCTTTTTGTCAAAATTATAGTTTATTCTATCGCCGGTAAGATAGGTATCTTTTTGCGTAATCTTGACATCGCCTTCGGCGATCGCTTCGCGGGTATCGAGATAGACCGTCACCTTTTTACAGGTAAGCTTTACATCTTCATAGTCTATGGAGATATTGCCTGTGCCTATTACTTTCTTCTCCGCGTGAAAATACTCGACCTTATCACCATTGACGACTATAGGCGCCTTCGGCTTCATCTCTTCGGCGAAGGCCGTCGTGGATAATAGGGCCAGGATGAGCCCTATCGACCTAATTTTTCGTAACATTCTCTTTTCCTAATTCGTATAATACGAGCGTTGCGGCGCCTATAAGGCCTGCGTCATAACCGAGTTTTGCTTTTACTATTCTTACGGTCTTGGCCGGCAGTTTCATCGCCCTCGCATTAATAGTCTTTTTTATCGAATCGAACAGTATCTTGCCGGCTTCGGCCACTCCTCCGCCGATAACTATCTTTTCCACGTTCAATAAATTTACGACCCCCGCAAGGCCGATCCCGACCTTATTGCCGACATCCGTCCATACCTTTTTAGCGAACCTGTCGCCTTTGCGGTCGGCCTCGCTTATTATCTCCGGCGTTATCTTCGAAAGATCCCCCTTAACAAGCTTCGTTATTAATGTCTTCGCGCCCTTTCTGATATCGGCGATCACATCTTTTACAATATAATTATTTCCGGCGTAAGCTTCGACACAGGCCCATGAACCGCATTTGCATTTCGGCCCGGAAATATTTATAGGGACATGTCCAAACTCGCCTGCCGCATAGCTCGATCCCCTGTAGAGTTTGCCGTCCAGTATAAGCCCTCCGCCGACGCCGGTACCGAGCGTGATACAGAGCATATTGACAGCGCCTATACCGGCGCCAAAATAGACTTCTCCCAGCGCCATAACATTGACATCATTATCCACAAATACCGGAAGACCCAATCTCTTCTTCAATATATTACCGAGGGGAACTTCGCGCCAGTCGGGTATATTGGTAAGATAATGAACCGTGCCGGTCCTTATATCGACCGCTCCGGGCGCCCCTATGCCGACGCCTATTATATTATTCTTACTGAGACCGGCGCCCGAAACTAGGGCTTTGATCTGGCTGACTATGCCGTCTATAAGATCGCTCTTGCCTTCAAAACTGGTCGTAGAAAAAGTCTTTCTGCCTCTTAAGCGGGCTTTTTTGTCGACCAGAGCCAATTTTATATTTGTTCCGCCTATGTCTACGCCTATCAGATATCTCATGAATTTAATATAATATTATACTATCTATCCCTTATACTCACAAACAATATTTTTCCCGGAACTCTTCGCCGCGTAAAGAGCTTTATCCGCGGCCTCTACCAGGCCCGATACTTTCTCCGAATCATCAGGATATACGGCCAGACCGATACTGACGGTTATCTTTAGTTTCTCATCGTAGGCCTTGAATATATTCTCTTCTATTCTTTTACGTATCCTTTCCGCAACTAGCATGGATCCGGCTTTATCCGTTTCGGGCAGTATGATAGAGAACTCCTCCCCGCCATACCGGGCCGCCAGGTCTATCTCTCTGGTGCTTCCCTTAGCTATATGGGCCGTCTCCTTCAGCACTACATCACCTACAAGATGGCCGTATGTGTCATTGCATCCTTTGAAATCATCTATGTCTATCATGAGAAAAGAAAATTTGAAACCATGGCGCCTGGACCTTTGAAGTTCTTCATCGAATCTTTCAAAAAAATACCTGCGTGTGTAGAGACCCGTCAGGCCGTCTGTTATAGCCAGTTCCTCGACCGTCTCGTAAAGAAGCACCTTCTTTATCTCGAGCGCGAACTGCATGGCGACTATCAGAAACCTGTCGAAATCCACTTTTGACAGGTTATCGATGGTCAATATTCCGACGAATCTATTTTCGCTCAACAGGGGTATCGCGGCATATGTCGATCCGTCATCCCTGGTTATATATATCTCTTTCCTGTCTTTCGAAAAAGTTTTAATTATATCGTCATAATCGTCGTCTTTGTCTTCTTCCTTGCCCCAGGGCTCTTTAAATACTTTATACACCTTGTCCGCTTTTA
>JAQTPE010000110.1 GCA_028748925.1 Candidatus Omnitrophota bacterium | reverse complement strand
ATCGCCCATCGATCCGGCCTGTTTATCCTTATACGTAGCCCCCATAGCCTGGGCGGTATCTTCGATCACTTTAAGATTATTGATCCTGGCTATCTCCATCACCCTATCCATGTCGGCGCATTGTCCGAAGAGGTGAACGGGTATGATAGCCCTGGTATTTTTAGTAATTTTGTCTTCTATCAATTCCGGATTGATGCAATATGTCTTTGGATCGATATCGACAAATACCGGCTTCGCTCCAACAAGCGATACGGATTCGGCTGTAGCGAAGAACGTGAACGGCGTAGTTATAACCTCATCGCCCGGGCCTATGCCGAGGGCCTTTAACGATAAGATCAAAGCGTCGGTACCGGAAGCGACGCCAACCGCATATTTTGTGCCGCAATATGCGGCCACTTCATTCTCAAATGCCTCAACTTCCGGGCCAAGGATAAAGTGCTGGCTATCCACTACTTTCTTAATAGCGGCGTCTATTTCGGTCTTGATGCTCTTATATTGGGCAGTCAAGTCCAGAATGGGTATCTTCATTTGACTCCTTCGAAATAATCTATGGTCTTTTTTAAACCTGTCTTCAAATCTATTTTTGGATACCATTTCAGAATTTTTTTCGCTTTCGATATATTGGGACGTCTCACTTTAGGATCGTCCGTCGGAAGACTTTTGCGTATTATCCTGCTCTTACTGCCGGTCAGGCGTATTATCTTTTCGGCGAGTTCCAATATCGTAATTTCATTGGGATTGCCGATATTTACAGGATAATCTTCTCCGGACATCAATAACCTGTATATGCCATCTATCAGATCGGAAACATAACAGAAACTGCGCGTCTGATCGCCCCTGCCATAAACCGTGATCGGTTCATCATTGAGCGCCTGGTTTATAAAATTAGGGATCGCCCTGCCATCCTCTTCTCTCATCCTTTCACCGTAGGTGTTGAATATCCGCACTATCCTTGTATCGATCCTGTGATAACGGTGGTACGCCATAGTGATAGCCTCAGCAAATCTCTTTGACTCGTCATAAACTCCGCGGGGCCCGATACAATTGACATGTCCCCAATAGCTTTCCGGCTGGGGGTTGACCAAAGGATCGCCGTAAACTTCGCTCGTAGAGGCAAGCAGAAATTTAGCTCCTTTTGCCTTAGCCAGACCCAGAGCATTGTGAGTGCCGAGAGATCCGACTTTAAGCGTCTGGATAGGAAATTTAAGATAATCGATCGGGCTGGCTGGAGAGGCAAAATGCAAGATACAGTCAACGGTGCCTTTAATATCGATATACTGGGAGACATTGTGTTTTGTAAATTGGAAATTTCTGTCCTTCAGTAATTTTGATACGTTTGATAATTTGCCTGTGATGAGATTGTCCATACAGATAACTCTGCAGCCTCTATCAAGAAATAATTCGCAAAGGTGCGATCCTATGAATCCAGCGCCGCCGGTAATTAACATGGTCTTTTTTTTCATCTCTTTTTAAACCAATCTATCGTTAGTTTAAGACCTTCTTCGAAACCAACTATCTTCTTCACCCCCAATAGATTCTTCATCCTGCTGATATCCGCGTACGTCTTTCTCACGTCGCCGGCTCTCTTTGGTCCATATTCGGGTTTCAGCTTAAGCCCCAGTATCTTATTCGTCTCCCTGATTATATCCAGTATGGAGGTCGTCGTACCGCAGGCAATATTGAACACCTCTCCGGATATCCCGGGAACCGCACAAGCTCTTAAATTTGCCTGCACTACATTGGCGACATAAGTGAAATCTCTGGACTGTTTTCCATCCCACTCCGCTATGGGACGCTCTCCTGAAAGCATTTTGATAAGAATGGCGGGTATTGCCGCCGAATATTTGCTTTCGGGATTTTGCCTTGGCCCAAAAACATTAAAATATCTCAGAGAGACCGTCTCGAGTCCGAATGTCTTCGCGAAAGTAATACAGTAATTCTCCGCGGCTAATTTGGAGACTCCGTATGGTGAAATAGGGACCGGGCGGGCGGTCTCCTTTTGAGGAAAGGTCTTAACATCCCCGTAAGCGGAGCTCGAAGAGGCGTAAACCACTCTCTTGACCCCCATCTCTTTAGCCGCCATTAAGAGATTGAGCGTCCCGAATACATTAACGTCATTGGTAGCGAACGGATTCTCTACCGATTTGGCTACAGAACGCAGCGCCGCCTGGTGTATAACAAAGTCTATCCCCCGCAGGGCCTTCAACAACATACCTTTATCGCGGATATCCCCGTCTATCAACTCAATCTTTTTTCTGAACGGTTCTATATTCTCTTTCGAGCCGGTGGAGAAGTTGTCGAGAACGCGAACTTTATTACCGCGCCTGACTAATTCTTCCACAATATTCGAACCTATAAATCCGGCGCCGCCGGTAACCAGATATTTGACCATATCATATTCTCACTATGTTATTTCTGTTCTTAACGTCTCTCAACGCGTTCCTGGTATCGATAATCAGCTTTGAGTTCTTCGCGATAAACTGATAATCTACATTAGAATGGTCCGTAACTACCACAACGCAGTCAAAAGACCTCAGGGTCTTCTTATCAAATTTGACGCATTTTAAGTCTATCCCGTCCACTTTGAAATACGGGAAATATGGATCGTAATAAGAGATCTTCGCTCCATCTTCACGCAGTATTTCGATTATCCCAAAAACGGGCGACTCCCGCAGATCCTGCACATCTTTTTTATAGGCTACGCCCGAGAGCAATATCCTGGAGCCTTTTAAAGCTTTTCTGGCTTTATTAAGGCCGCTTACTATCTTCTCAACCACATAACACGGCATCCGCTCATTAACTTCCGACGCTAAATTTATGAATCGCGTTTCAAATCCCTGCGCCCGGGCTTTCCAGGACAGGTATAACGGGTCTATAGGAATGCAATGTCCCCCCACCCCAGGGCCGGGATAGAATGGCATAAAGCCGTAAGGCTTCGTCTTCGCCGCGTCTATGATCTCCCATATATTCATGCCGAGCTTATCACACATCAGCATAAGCTCGTTTATGAGGCCGAGATTCACGATCCTGAAAGTATTCTCCAGGAGCTTCGTCATTTCAGCGGCCTTGCTCGAAGATACCGGCATGACTTTATCTATTATCTGTTCATACAGTATCTTCGCGATCTCGGTAGAACATCGGGAGATCCCGCCGACCACCTTAGGAATATTAGTTACAAAATATCTCGTATTGCCGGGGTCGATCCTTTCGGGCGAGAATGCCAGATAAAAGTCCCTGCACTCTTTGAGGCCTGTTGATTCCAATATAGGGAGCACGACTTCTTCCGTAGTGCCCGGGTACGTCGTAGATTCCAGGACGACTAACTGGCCGTGCTTCATATGTTTCTTTATGAGCTCGGTGGCAGATACTATAAACGATACGTCCGGTTCCTTAGTCTTCAATAGCGGCGTGGGAACGCATATTATAAAAGCGTCTAATTTTTTTATGGCGCCGAGATCGGATGTGAATACGACCGATCCGTCCTTTTGCAGGGTAACTATATCAGAAGGTTTCAAGTCTAAAATATAGGACTGCCCTCTCTTTAACCTTGCGACGCGATTCTTATCTATATCTATGCCCCAAACTTTAAAACCTTTCTTGGCAAAAGCTATCGCAAGCGGCAGGCCCACATAGCCGAGGCCTATAACGCCTATCTTCGCACGCTTGTTAAGGATCTTTGATTTCAGGGTTTCAAACATATTCTTCCAATGCCTCCTGCCAGTTCCGCATTTTATAACTCGTAAATTTAACGAACTTTGAATTATCCAATACCGACATCCTGGGGCGCCTGGCCGGCCTGTCGAGTTCTTTCGACGAAACCGGCACAACTTCCGTCTGAGACTTTGCCAGCCTTAATATCTCTTTAGCGTAATTGTACCACGAGACGCTTCCTGAGTTCGAAATATGATAAATGCCGTAGCCTGCGGCCCTGCGGTTTTGCGGCTTTGCGGCTGTACGTATCAACGCATGAATGGCTTTCACCAGGTCTTTCGTATACGTCGGAGACCCGACCTGATCATCGACCACTTTCAAAACTCTCTCTTTTTTTGAGATTTTCAATATCGTATCTACAAAATTCTTACCATGTTTGCCGTAAAGCCAACCGGTACGCAATATGAAATATTTTTTTAGAATCCTTTTAACGCGCATTTCCCCTTTCAGCTTGGAATCGGCATATATGTTTAAAGGGCCTGCCTTATCGGTCTCTTTATAAGGGCTCTTTCTTCTGCCATTGAATACAAAATCTGTGCTCAGATAAATTAATGTGGCGCCTATCGCTTTGCAGGCGTAAGCTATGTTCTTCGTACCATCGCTATTGATCTTATACGCTTTCTTATGATCGGATTCGCATCCGTCAACATCCGTCATAGCCGCGGCGTGAATAACTATATCGGGACGCAAAGGCACGATAACGGCAAGCACATTCTGCTTTTTGGTTATATCGAGCTTATAAAATCCGCGGATCGCAAACGACGAACGGCGGATAATATCCGCGCCGAAGACCTCATATTCATGGTACAACCCTTGAGAAAGATCGACTCCGAGCATTCCGCTCGAGCCTATTATTAATATGCGCTTCTTCAACATAACCTATTTACACCCCGGTACGTGAATGAGTTTCGTCCACCAGGGCTTGTTGTCGCGATACCAGCTTATCGTAGCCTCAAGCGCTTCTTTAATATTATGCTTAGGGTACCAGCCGAGGCCCTTAAGTTTCGCTATATCGAGAGAATATCTCTTATCATGCC
>JAQTPE010000109.1 GCA_028748925.1 Candidatus Omnitrophota bacterium | reverse complement strand
AAGGGAGAAGGTCGGGTTACCCTTACAATCCCAACGGTTCGGTGGAAAATATCGCCGGTATTTGCGGTAAGACAGGCAGGATATTCGGCCTTATGCCGCATCCGGAAAGGCATATCAGCTTCCTGCAGCACCCCGGATGGACAAGAGAGAAAAGCAGGGGAAAGGGCGACGGTTTTGCCATATTCAAAAGTGGCGTAGATTTTGCTAAAAAACATTTGTAGTTTCTGCTCTTATGGAGTATATTTATGACATATGTTCCATCAAAAAAAGGGGGATTTGCGAATGAAGATAGTGGCTATAGCGAATCAGAAGGGCGGGTGCGGTAAAACCACCACGGCAATAAACCTATCGAGCGCAATCGCGCGTCTCGGAAAAAAAGTCCTGTTAATAGACCTCGATCCGCAGGCGCATGCTACATTCGGCCTCGGACTATCAAATGCGCCCGTAGACAAATCCATCTACAACGTTCTCACGGATAATAATGAGAGAAGGCGCGATATCGCTCATTGCATAGTAAATATATCCGAAAACCTCGATATGATACCTTCCAATATACTTTTAAGCACGCTGGAACAGGAGTTAAAAGATACCGAAGGCGCGGTATCGAAATTATTTGAATCGATATGCGCAGGCCGGCTGAATTACGAGTATACGATAATCGACTGTCCGCCAAGCTTAGGATTCCTGACATTTAACGCTCTCCGGGCGGCAAATATTGTGATAGTCACTGTAGATATGGGCGCTTTCTCGCTTATGGGCGTGGGAAAACTATTAGGTATGATAGAACTGATAAAAGTGAAGATAAACCATGCTCCCCAGGTAAGAGCTCTCGCCACCCTTTACGACAGAAGACTTAAATATTCCGAAACTATGTTGAAAGAGATAAAGACGTTCTTCAAAGATCAGCTTCTCGAAACCATAATAAGATTGAATGTAACGCTTAAAAAGTCCGTAGCGCAAGGGATATCGGTATTGCAACTCGATAGTAAGTCTAACGGCGCGCATGACCACATGGCTCTTGCCCAGGAGGTCATAAGAATGGAGGGCGCTGAAGAGTTCAAACAGGCCCTGGCGGAAGTCTCCTTTAAACAGGAAGAAGCGGTTTTGCCGGTTGCGCCACGCATACCGGCAATACAACCGGCCGCGGAACCTGTAGAGAGAGGTACCGTCTTCTCCATAAACGCGCCGCGGGCAAAAGAGATCTACATAGTGGGAGACTTCAATCACTGGAAGATGGATGAGTCCAGCCGCCTGGCTAAACTCGATAACGGAGTCTGGCAGAAGAAGTTCAATCTGGCGTCCGGAAAGTACAGATATAAGTTCGTTGTAGACGGTGAATGGCTGCTCGATTCCCAAAACGCGGAAAAAGAACAGAACCCGTTCGGCACCTACGACTCGGTAAAGAAACTTTAGCCGTATGCCCTACCTCGATCAGGACTTCATAAAAGAAGATCCATGGCGTATATTCCGCATAATGAGCGAATTCGTCGACGGTTTTGAGGAGCTTTCAAATATCAATAAAGCTGTTTCAATATTCGGTTCGGCAAAACACAAAAAATCAACCAAAAGATACTATAAGATAGCCGAAAAGACCGCTTATCTGCTCGTCAAAAACGGTTATTCTGTAATAACTGGAGCCGGCGGCGGTATTATGGAGGCCGGTAATAAGGGCGCAAAAATGGCCGGCGGCGATTCGGTTGGACTGAATATACTCATACCTATCGTACAGAAGCCGAATAAATATGTCACGAAATTAATAGATTTTAAATACTTCTTTTGCAGAAAGGTAATGTTCGCCAAATACTCGAAAGCGTTTGTGGTATTTCCGGGCGGGTTCGGAACATTGGATGAGCTATTCGAAGCTATAACTCTGGTGCAGACAAAGCGCGTGGATCCGTTCCCGGTAATATTAGTCGGTAAAGAGTATTGGAAAGGATTGGTCTCATGGATAAAGAATACTCTCCTTCCGGAGGGAACTATAGATAAGATGGATTTAAAACTATTTTCTGTTGTGGATACACCGCAAGAGGTAATGGCCGCTATAAATAAGTTTTACAAAATATAGTCCCGCTAAGCTGTAGTTTTTTAGCCCCTAACCCCGCCAGATTTATTTCATAAATCTAAACGGCGGGGTTATTTGTCCTGACTATGTAGAAGGACAAATAAAAAAGGATGGCAACAGCTCATTGTAGGTAACTTGTACCTTTAAACCCGAGAACGGGCTAATATGCTGTTGTCATCCAATAATAAGTATACACTAATTTATACAAAAAGGCAAGGTTGGATAAGGTCTCCGCAGCATCATGTAAATGACAACATTTTTATCAGAATAGTAAAGATATGAATCAGTATTACGACTGTATAGTTATAGGAGCAGGGCACGCGGGCTGTGAAGCAAGCCTGGCCTCGGCAAGATCAGGTTGTAAGACGCTTTTACTTACTATGAACGCCGATACGATAGGCCATATGTCCTGTAATCCCGCGATAGGCGGCCTGGCTAAAGGGCAGCTTGTAAAAGAGCTGGATGCCCTGGGAGGGCAGATGGCCAGGGCTACCGACGCCGCCGCGATACAATTCAGGCTCCTGAATACGCGAAAAGGGCCGGCGGTAAGATCTACCAGGGCGCAGGTGGACCGGCATGTATACCGCCTCTTCATGAAGACTATAATTGAAAGCCAGCCAAATCTTGATGTAAAACAGGCGCTCGCCGAAGAGGTGCTTATTAAAAACGGCGCCGTAAACGGCGTAAAGACCTCGCTGGGCGAGATACTATACTGTAAAGCCTTAGTGATAACTCCAGGCACCTTCTTAAACGGCCTTATGCATATAGGATTGGAGCATTTCGATGGCGGCAGGGAAGGCGAGGGGCCGTCAAAAAAGCTCTCTTACTCGCTAAAAGACCACGGCCTGAAGATGGGGAGGCTTAAAACAGGTACCTGCGCCCGCTTAGACGGCAGGACGATAAATTTCGATAAACTTATAATGCAAAAAGGGGATACGGATATAAGGCCTTTTTCATTTCAGACAAAGAGAATTATAAATCCCCAACTGCCTTGTTACATAACATACACCAATACTAAAACCCATGACATAATAAGATCCAACCTTGACAGGTCGCCATTGTTTACCGGGAAGATAAAAGGAACGGGTGTGCGGTATTGCCCGTCTATAGAAGATAAGATATACCGGTTCCCGGAAAGAGAGAGGCATCATGTATTTATTGAACCGGAAGGCCTCAAGACCAATGAATACTATCCAAACGGTATATCTACAAGCCTGCCTATCGACGTCCAGGAAGATATCGTTCATTCGATCGAAGGCCTGGAAGATGCCGTAATAGTGAGGCCCGGCTACGGTATAGAATATGATTATGTAGATCCAACCCAACTTCTTCCCACGCTGGAAACAAAGACTATTCCCGGGCTCTATCTGGCAGGCCAGATAAACGGCACTACAGGATATGAAGAAGCCGCTTCTCTCGGGCTCATGGCCGGGATAAACGCCTCTTTAAAGGTAAAAGGCAAAGATCCGCTGATCCTCGACCGTTCGCAGGCCTACATAGGCGTACTCATAGATGATCTTATAACAAAAGGGACAAACGAGCCTTATAGAATGTTCACTTCGCGTGTAGAATATCGCCTCATACTTAGAGAAGATAATGCCGACTTACGGCTTACGCCAATAGGCAGAAGGATAGGTTTGGTCGGTGAAGAAATATATCGCGCGGTTATGGATAAGAAAGAAAGGATCGAAAAAGAGATAAAGAGGCTTAAGGACAGGCGCTTGGATAAGGCCTTAAGACGCCCTGGTTCAACATACGCTGACGCAATTACCATTCCCAGGCCGGGGCTGAGAATTTCTCAGCCCCGGCCTGGGAATTTTGGGAATTCTGAACTCACTTCCGAAGAGATAAATCAGGTGGAGATAGAGATCAAGTACGAAGGTTTTATAAAGAGACAATTAAACGATGTCGGCAGGTTCGATAAGCTGGAGAGAATAAGAGTGCCGGAAAATATGGATTACAAAGCGATCAATGGCCTTTCGAGCGAGATAAAGGAGAAGCTCTCCGATATAAGACCATTGAATCTCGGCCAGGCATCACGCATCTCAGGCGTCACCCCTGCGGCAATATCTATACTCATGGTATATATTGAGAAATTGAGAAGGATGAGGAGACAATTGGACAACCATGCTGTTATATAATGATTATTTACGTCAGAAATACGGATGCAAAGTTCATCGCATAGCTCTCGATGCCGGATTCTCCTGCCCAAATTTCAAGAATGGCGGATGCACATACTGTAACAGCAAAGGCTCGCGCGCTTCTTACGCAGATCCTGCTCTTTCCATCCAAAAACAGCTCGAGATGAGAATAAGATATCTGAAAGAAACAAAGAACGCAAAAAAATTCATAGCCTATTTTCAGGCGCATACAAATACTTACGCGGCTGTAGATAAATTAAAAACTGCATATGATCAGGTAGCGGGATTTGACGATATAGTTGGAATATCTATAGGTACCCGGCCGGACGCCATAGACCGCGAAAAACTGAAATTGATCGCTTCATATAAAGAGAGATACGAGGTATGGTTGGAATATGGCCTTCAATCAGCCCATGATAAAACCCTAAAATCGATAAATCGCGGCCATACATTTAATGATTTTTTAAACGCCGTCAAACTGACGGGGGAATTCGATATCCCCATATGCGTACATGTTATTTTAGGCCTGCCGGGCGAAACCAAAGAAGATATGATGGCTACCGCAATGAAA
>JAQTPE010000108.1 GCA_028748925.1 Candidatus Omnitrophota bacterium | reverse complement strand
CCTGATAGTATTATCGCGCAACTCGGCGGATGATTTGCTTTCTGCGGATTCGATTGCTTCATGAAGCCTATTCAATAAATCGGTATTATCATCTCTTATCAACAGTGTCTTTTCTTTTATATTATCTTGCTTAATACGCTCCATCTTTTTTATAATCCAAAGGTCGACTCCCGATAATCCCGCAAGCTCCTCTTGAGTAAGGCCTTTTGCCATTCTGAGCTCTTTAAGTTTTACCCCTTGCAATCTGTCAATAGCTGCATGAACTTTTTTGACAATATCCGGTCCCGTAATAGATTCCCCACTCTCCACTCTCTTGATATGTGATACGGTAGAGCCCATAGCGAAAGCAACTTCAGAATGTGTTAATCGCGCGGCTTTACGACGTTTTATTAGATATTCGCATTGAAGCTTATCAATAGCGGAATGGAGTTTACGTAATCGAGCCGGTATCTTTTCGAAATTGCGGGGGCTGTATTTATCAAATCGTCCAAATTCAAGTTTGGTAATATATTTACGGAGCGTCTTTGCCTTCGATTGTATTGTATCCATGCTTAAACGGGCTGCCTGTCGTCTCTCTCTTAACCTCTTCCCCTGGAGACGATTTATAGCTTCGTGCGCCCGTTCTAAAGCGCCTATATTATCGGACTCTTCGCCTTTCATAAGTCTTTCTAATAGACCCGGCGCTAAAATAGCTTCCGACGCGACTTCTTCTTTATTCAATCGCGCACTTTCTAGCCCTAACCGCAACCTGCCGCCCTGGAATTTATCGATTGCTTGATGAAGTATAGCTAAATTCATTTCGGATATGCTTACATCTGCTTCAAATCCAACGATATCCGCCGGCCTGAGCGCGGATAAAAGAGCGAGCTCTTTCTGGGTCATCCGCGCGGCCAGGCGCCTCGACTTTAATCTCATTCGTGAGAGTTCCCCGGCTTTCTCGTCCAATCGTTTCCATAGACTATGGTCTGCAATAACTTCATTCTTCTCAATTTTTTCCAATCTATCCTTTTCCATTCCCACAGATGCTGCTAACTCCTGAGTGGTCAAACGGGCCATTTCCCGGAGTTGCCGGAATTGCCGCGCCCTAACTCTATCTACAGCCTCATAGATTAGCGATAAGGTGCTGTCCTGCGCATCACGCACCCCTCTCTCATAGCGATTTATGGACGCCGGAGAAATACCTGTTTCTGCGCTAATATCCGCGAGCGTAATCCCCAAAGCCTCACGGTGTTCTTTTACTGTTTCCGGAGACAATCCGTTTTGCGTCTTTGCGGACAAGCCACCGCCGTTTTCGTTTTCCGGTTCCGCACTTCGCTCCTGATCTCTTGTCCTAACCAAACCAAAAACAGTTTTATCGCCGTTATCGATAAAACTCTCATAAACCTTGATTCCCCCATCCGCTATGGATTGCGCTAAATCCGCGAAAGGATAAAAAGGCCTTACTTTACGCGGAGCATTTATCGAAGGCAATCTTAAAGATTCGGAGGACTTTGACGCCAAAGTATTTTTATCCCAAAGATCATTATCATCAGGCAATTTACTATAAAACTGATTATACATAACCATAATCAGCTCTTCTGACAATTCAGTATAAAAACTCCTGAGAGGCAATGGGATAGATCCGGTAAGAACCCTGAGAGTTTTTCTCGCGGCATTCAATTCAACCGAATCAGGATACTCGGTCTGCATCAAGCCGAAATCGAACGCCGCCAGGAAACCTGAAGGATGGAGGGCCATATTATGGAGACCCAGATCAAAATCAAATACTCCGCATTCCCATACTTTTTGATAAAAGCCAAAATACGCCTCTATTATCCTGCGACCATACTCTTCAGAGACCTGCCACAATAACCCACAGCCGGGATATTTAAGACTCGCAAGCACATATACAAACTCCTGTATCATACGGCCATGAAAAATGTAGCTCGGCACAACGAGGAGATTAAGGCGCGACTTTGCCAATGCAAGAGCCTTGGCTTCGCGCTCAATGGCGCCAGGGCGGTCATTTATCACCTTCTCGACAAGAGGTGTACCCTCTATCCTGTATACCTTATTGAACGTCCGGCCCTCTTCGCTGATCAGCACCCTTTCTCTGCCGTGGACCCTGCGCCTTAATACCTGCCGATATTCCCTCTCTGCATCCGGGAATTCCCGGTCATCGTTATTAGAGGATGTCGTACCAGCTAAGGATAAACTTTCTACCTGCTTTGTAACTATTATAATTTCGCTCTTGGTTTCATATGGAATATTCAATTCTTTCAACCTGTCGGCTATAATGGATGAATGGGTTTTAAGATAGGTGCAGGGATCTATAATTATAAACTTTCCTCCGGGACGAAGGACTCTCATAACTTCTTGTATAACCGGCAGGAATGAAGACGGTGAGTGATCATAAGCATACAGCATTCTCGAATCGTAGATTAAATCGAAATATCCCGAATGGAAAGGCATATTTCTGACATCCGCTTTCCTGATAGTAACATCTCCGTCGGAATCCTCAATATCCGCAAAGTCTATACCGAAACAATCCGCTTTCTTTATTCCGTTAAAGTGTTTGGCGAGCTCCTTATGCAATTCGCGGATAGCGGCGCCTTTTGGGCCACAGCCAACGTCCAGTATACGTATCCGTACTCCATTTGCCGATTCTTTTGCCATCGTAAAAACGGTGTTAAATAATACGGAATATGTGTCGACCGAATCAAGGTCCCTATTTGAAATACCGGGCCCTTTATTATGGAAGCCACTCCATAAAAAAATCTCTTCCTCGGACGACAATTCTTTTATACCGGCATCCACGAGGCTGTCAAAAACCATACCTCCCGGCACTCCGCAGGCAATGCGGGATGCCGCACGCGTCAGAGCTACGGACGGCGCTTGTCCCGACGTTTCGGCTTCCTTAAACTTATCGACTATTTTCGCGATCAGCGTTGCGGGGAGCTCAAGATTATCGACTCCAAACTCATCCCAGTACCGGCGCAGGATACCCTCCAACTCGCCGGAGCTTGTTACATATAATCTTGACGTAAGCCCTTCCAAGACCGACACGCCCGCTATCTTTACAGAAGACCCGCGGGTATTCGGGGGCGTTTTCATCTTTGAGACAGGATATCTCTCCGCTTTAGACACTTCCGAGCTCAATTTTGAAGACATCCCTTCGGGCTCTTTCGGCGTTCCCGGGCCATCAGACGACACCGCCCGGAGACTGAAGAAGCCGGTGAATGCTCTTAATGTCCGCAAAAACGGTATGCCGATAGAATCGAGCTGGTTGTACGCCACGATGCTGGGCCAGACATAAGTCATAACCCCGGCGGCGGGCAATTCGAAAACTTGATCCTCACATATATTATTCCGTTTCGCGCTTTGCGGCACAGCAGTTTTCTCCGTAGTTGCATTAGCCGCAGCATTTGCAAGCAACATGGGAAGCATCCGCTTTGCTTCTTCTTTTAATCGTCCATGGTCAATATCTACCATAGATAATGCGACTTGCATCGTTGGGTTAGGCATTGTAGGAGCCCAATCGGCAAAGCTTCCTGATCCCTGAGCCTGAAAAACGATGAAGGGCTTACCCATACTATAAGCAAGATGCATCAGGCCGCCCTCCACCGTAACTATCAGATCCGCCTTATCTACAATATGTTTATACAACCTCCCGCCCACCAAGTCCGCCGGAGGACCTATTAAAACTGATCGTGCCTCGCCCTGGTCTAAATAATTCATAACTTTTTTTGCTTCCGTCAAAATACCATATGGCTTATTATTCGAAAGTACTATTATGAAATACCCTGCCTGGATCAGTTCTCGTATGCGTGATGTAAAGTTTATCGCGCCTTCTCCGGACATCTCATAGCCTTTATTGGCAAATTCACCGCCGAAACCATTAAAGACCGCAACCGGCTTTTTCATTGAATTTGTAGATTCCACATTTTGAACCCAATAACTATCAACCATGTCACGCCCTGCATCATCCATAAGGGTGGAACCGGTAAATATCGAATTTTCTGTACGTGGTCGTTCTATGCCGCTTCTAATGGGAAGTTTAAGCGTCTTACATATCCTTAAAACCAAACCATATCTGTTATTATCCTTATCGGCTATCGTGCAACTCCCCCCATCTATCGTTCTTATATCCACCGATTCGATCATATCATGCGAAAATATGACGTCTACCTTTATGGGCGGTTCTTTATACTTTAGATAGGTCTCAAATCTTTGTCGCGAAAAAATATCAAATAATGACAAAGAACTGCCATCATCATAATTGACCACCATATCAAATCGTTCATTCTGGGGGATATCGACATGACCCCCCATCTTCCTTGTTTCGATCCGCGGATTCGAATACAAATAGCTATGCTTGGAATAAAGTACGATGGTAAGATCAGGATTTAAATCGAGGAGGCCCTGAGTAATAGGCGCCAATTTTATAATTTCATCTCCTATTCCGTCGCTTGCCCTTGTATTGACGATCAGAACGCGCCTATTCCCAGATGACAACAATTTCCTTGCATAATCACCCACTTCCTCTGAGTCGTCCGAGGGTGAGCAATTACCGCTTCTGCCTTCCCAATCCACACCGCTTGCCGCGATGTTGACGTCGTCATCCTCGCTATCGAATGTGACGCCGGATCCGAGGTAGGCCCTATAAAGCTCTTCCCAGTTAAGCATATCTTTATATTTGAGGAATAAATGGCTTAACGATCCGGAATATCTGTGGAATGAATAAGCGGCTTCTTTCGCTCCGGGGTTCCCTCTGATCCAAGCATCCCGGAAACCGCCTTTTACAGATAC
>JAQTPE010000107.1 GCA_028748925.1 Candidatus Omnitrophota bacterium | reverse complement strand
CTTTCTATTAACCGTTGGCGAAATCCCTCCGAAGCAATTAGTCTATTTCAAAGTGAATGCGAAGGAGGATGAAGCTTTCTATTAACCGTTGGTGAAATCCCTACGAAGTCTCGCTACTTAAGCCTCAGGGTAATTTCCAGATCATTATAATTTAAAAGTACGCTGTCTATCTTTATGGCATCGACCCTGGCGCCGCTCACCGATTCTCCCACCTCAACAATATTTCCGTTGATTATGGCGCGCGGCCTCTCCTCCAAATACATTATACCGTTCAGTTCGAGATCCGGGGCATTGACGAACGCGGTGCCGGACGATATAGGGCTCTTTATCGGAGATGTTATGACTTGCGCCTGTATACCGGATCCCGCATCGAATGGATCCCCCAAAGCGGCGTCTTTAACAACCGGCTTATAGCTTACATCCTGGTGAGATCTCTCATTCGGGGCTCCGGCAGTATGCTTAGAAAGAAATGAATTTAATCCAAACGCGGCAATCAGGATTAATAAGACCGTGCCCGGTACCAGTTTAATAAACGGCGCTAAAGCGCTTTGGGTCTTTTGCGGCGCAAGAGAGCCGCTTATGTCACCGGGTTTTTGTATAGACGTTTCTTTAACAATTTCTTTTGCGTATATCATATGCGCTTTTTTCAACGCTTCCTGTATTATACTCATCCCGCTCATTCTCCTATTCTATCCAGCCCTTAAGAATGGGCGGGACTCACGCGAAAACAACCCCCTCTATTTCATTGATACATTTCTCCACATTAACCATATCTATATGTTTTGTCTCCGACACATATGCCGATAACAACGCTTTGTCGCATACCGTATTGATAAGGCGGGGGATACCGCCGGAATACTTGTATATCATCTCTATGGCGTCATCAGAAAATTTTATGTCGCCGCCGGATCCGGCGACTTTCAGCCTGTGATAGATATATTCGCTTACTTCACTATTCGATAAAGGCGTTATATGAAATCTCACGCCGATCCTCTGGCGTAATTGTTTTAAATTCGGAGCATTGAGTTTTTCTCTCAATTCCGGCTGCCCCACAAGTATCATCTGAAACAGTTTCTCTTTTTCCGTCTCCAGATTAGATAATATTCTGAGCTCCTCCAGAACAGACGTTTTAAGATTCTGGGCTTCATCTATTATAAGCACTACATTATTATTCTTGGAAAGCTCCTCCAGTAAAAAATTATTGAATTGCCGCAGCATCGAGGCTTTCGTCTTTTTTTCGGCAGAGACGCCGAAGTCCTCCAGGATAGTCTGGAATAGCTGCATCTCGGGCAGCGTGGAATTAAAGATGAAAGCGCTCTTGGTATTGATATCCAGATGGTTCAGCAGCGCCCTGCACAGAGTCGTCTTTCCGGCGCCTATTTCCCCGGTAATTTCCAAAAAACCTTTTCTCTCTTTTATTCCATATATCAGGTGGGCAAAAGCTTCCTTATGAACACGGCTAAGGTAAAGAAAACCGGGATCGCTGGTTATATTAAAAGGTTTCTCTCTAAGACCAAAGAATTGTCTATACATGCCTGTTTTGGATTATACATCCGAATATTATCCAATGCAAATGAATAATCTCTTGCTTTATCCTTGCTTTTTGGATCTCTATTATGTATACTGTATCGTGTATCAGAGCCGCCAATGTCCGAGAGGAGATTTATTTTATGTGGAATGGAATAAACAGAAGAAAGTTTCCAAGAGCAAATTATAAGTGCCTCATTACGATAAAGAAGAGGCTTACAGCCAAGACGATATCCACGCATACGGAGAATGTAGGCGCCGGTGGCATATGCGTAATGATAAAGGAAGATTTGGGACTATTCCAGGGGGTGGATCTGGAGCTGTTCCTGGAAGACACAAGGCCTCCTATAAAATGCGGCGGCACCGTAGTATGGGTGGTAAAAAAGTCCGAGACCAAGCAAAAAGGTAGTTATATTTATGATACCGGGATAGAGTTTATAGATGTCCGGCCTGAGGATAGAGACAGGATATCCGAAGCGGTTGAAGAGATACTAAGATCGCAAACAAAGAGCAAAAAATAGATTAATTGTGCTCAAGAGACCTTGACAAATCACACTACCTGTGTTATACTTAAAACAAATTCATAGCAAAGGAGGTGAAAAAAGAAGATGAAAAGCTTATTAAAGGGTATAATTATATGCGTTGCTGTATTGATGATCCTTAACATGGCTTCTGCTAGCTATGCTCAGGATATGGGGAAGAAACTATACAGAGGAGTCGCGAATATCGTAACTGGCTGGGTAGAGCTGCCTAAGAACATTTACGACACAAGCGTAGAAGATAATCCTCTCTCTGGTATTACTATTGGATTAGCAAAAGGAGTCGGAATGACGATTGTAAGGACTGGCGCCGGCGTTTATGAGACGGTGACATTCCCATTCCCGATACCGGAAGGCTACAACCCAGTATTGGAACCGGAGTTTGTGTTTAAGGGCAAATAATATTTTGCACTCAAAAATAAGGGGATAGAAAGAAATTTCTTCCCCTTATTTTTGTCTAAACCCTGTCAGAGAATAAAATTTCTACCGGCATGGTGAAGGAATGCGGGTTCTTATGATTGAAAGAAGAAAATTCGTAAGATTTGATATGATTATGAATGCGCTCTGTGAGATAGGGCTGGGTATAAAGAGGGCTTATAAGATCGGAAATATCAGTAAAGAAGGGGCTATGCTTCTTCTGGATACACCGCTCAATCAGGGCTCCGAACTGAATTTATCCGTGGATGTTCCCGGAGACAATGTACCCATATTCTTATCATGCAGTGTGGCATGGCAGAAAGTATCGATGGTGGAACCGAAGAAAAAGGTATACGAAACGGGTGTAAAGTTCACCAGGATCGACAGTTTTGATAAAGGCAGATTTTTGGAATACATCTACTCCCAGTGGCTTAAATTGCTGGAAAGGACATAATGAGCGAAGAAAATAAAGAGATAATACCTGAGAATAAAGATGCCGCAAAGCCGGCCGAAACTCCGAAAGCGGAGGCTCCGAAACCTGAAGCTCCCAAGCAGGAAACTCCGAAGGCGGAGGCTCCGAAACCTGAAGCTCCCAAGCAGGAAACTCCGAAGGCGGAGGCTCCGAAAGCGGACGCCGCGAAACCGGAAGAGAAGAAAAAGGAGAGGCCGTCGAACTGCGCTGTCTGCAATAAGTCTATAAAGAAGAAACGCTATTATTACAGGAACGGAAAATATTTCTGCACACAAAGGTGCTTCAAGACCACTGTAAAGAAAGCGAGTCAAGAGACTGCTGATAAACCGGCTGAAACGGAAACAAAGCAATAAGCCCCTAAGATGTCAAAGCTTGAACTGTTACCAAGCGAAGCTCTTTATCCCGTTCCTGTAGTTCTTGTAAGCTGCGGCAATCGGGATCTGGCTAATATAATAACGATAGCGTGGTGCGGGGTGGCATGTTCAAAACCGCCCCTTTTAACCATCTCTATAAGGCCTTCCAGATACTCCAATAACATTATAAAGAACTCGGGCGAATTTGTAATAAATATTCCCACTAAAGACCTTCTTAAAGAGACCGATATCTGCGGCACCATATCGGGATGCGACAAGGATAAGTTTGATCTTTGTAATTTTACAAAAGCCGATTCTTCGATAGTAAAGAGCCCTATCATAAAAGAGTGTCCCACAAATATCGAATGCAGAGTGATCAATGTATTGAATCTCGGTACTCATGACATGTTCATAGGTGAGGCGGTTAAAGTTCATCGTGACAGATCTATCCTTGATAAAAAAGGCAATATCGACTATTCCGGGGCCGCTCCGATAGTATATAATCAAGGCGAATACTGGTCTCTCGGCAAAAGAATAGGCCGCTATGGATTCTCGGCCAAGTAAAAGATTGCTGGTAAGCGCCTGCCTCGCAGGAACAAATTGCACCTTCCGCGGTAAAAATAACCTGAACGATAAGATAAAAAAGCTGGTTGACAGCGGTACGGCTATAGCGCTATGCCCGGAGGTATTAGGAATGCTTGGTGTGCCCAGAGAGCGCATAGAACTGCGCGGAGGTGACGGAAATGATATTCTCGACGGTAAAGCTAGGGTGATAAGTTCGAAAGGCGGAGATTTCACAATGCGTCTGATATCCGGATCGTATAAGGTGCTGGACGAAGCGAAGAGATACGGTATAACGGACGCTATTTTAAAGTCTAACAGCCCCTCATGCGGCGTAGGACGCATATACGATGGAACATTCTCAAATAATCTCAAAAACGGAGACGGTGTCTTGACCGCCCTGCTGAAGAGGAACGGTATAAAGGTTATGTCCGAAAGAGAGGAACTATATGGCAAGTGATGTATTTATGGCTAAGGTCGGCAATGGGGATACCGATACTACCATAGCGCAGAAGCTCGATGATCTCATCGATAGGTCCGGAGTGCTCGGATTTTTGAAAAAAGGCGATTACACCGGGATAAAGATACACTTTGGGGAAGAAGGAAATACAGGGCATATAAAGGCCGATTGGCTCAAAGGACTGATTGAGCGTTTACGGGCTATAACGAACAATATATTTTTCACCGATACAAACGTCCTTTATAAACAGAGTAAAAGAACGAACACTGTGGATCATCTAAAACTGGCCTATAATCATGGCTTCGGTTTCCAAAAGATGGGAGTGCCCGTTATAATCGCCGATGGACTTTTCGGAAGGAACTACACCGATGTAGAGATAAACAAAAGACATTTCTCCAAAGTTAAAATGGCTTCGGATATAACCGACTGCGACAGCCTCCTGGCGCTTACGCACATAAGGGGGAACATAATGAACGGTATTGACGGGGCTATAAAGAATCTCGGTATGGGGTGCGCCTCAGGACGGGGCAAGGTTGAGCAGCAC
>JAQTPE010000106.1 GCA_028748925.1 Candidatus Omnitrophota bacterium | reverse complement strand
CACATGGGTGGAGAAGGACAGGATCGTCGAGATAGGGATGATCAAGATAATGCCGGACGGAACCAGGGAGACTTATATAAAGCGCGTCAATCCCGGTATGCCGATCCCCGCTAATGTAACAAAGATAATAAATATCACTAACGAAGACGTCAAGGACGCGCCGCGTTTTAAAGATATCGCAAGAGAAGTGTCGGCATTCATAGGGGATTCGGACCTCGGCGGTTTTAACGTACTGCGTTTCGATATACCTTTACTGGAACGGGAATTGTATGAAGCGGGCGTAAATTTTAATTGGCGCAGCCGCGCCGTCTACGACGCGCAAAAAGTATATCATGTGCACGAGAAGAGGGACCTGATGGCCGCCTACCTTCTCTACTGCGGTAAAAAACTCGAGAACGCGCATTCCGCGTTGAACGACGCGGACGCCACCGTAGATATACTCGACGCGCAGATCGAAAGGTATGGCAATAAAGATAAGGGTATAGAATCCTTGAGGGATATCGACTATGAGACGAAGAGCGACTATTTCGACAAAGAGCGGAAATTCTGCTGGTGGAACGGACAGCTCTATCCCATGTTCGGCAAACACGGCAGGAAGAAGCATATAAAATCCATCGCCAAAGAAGACCGCGAATATCTGGAATGGATGCTCACCAAAGATTTCGGCGAAGACGTCAGAGTGATGATAAAGAAGGCGCTCGCCGGAGAATTTCCCGAACCCCCGAAATGAAGAAGATACGGTACGAGACAGATCCGCATAACAGGCTCGTCATATCAGATTCCGGTAAAAAGAGCGGCCTGCCGAAATTCCGCCGGGTCATAGACGGCCGGTTCTCGCTTGATAAGAATAACGATCTATCCTACCGCGTAAAAGCGCCTCTCGCGGAAGATGAACAGGTACCCCGCCAAATTAAACTTAAAGGCGAATGGTCATTGACGGATGATCACCGGCTGCGTCTCACTTTAGACGGGCAGGGCCGGCAGACATTCGGCGATCGGATGACTCTGCAGGGGGAGATATTGGATGTGAATAAAAACTCTCTCCTGTTCGCGGTTACTACGACGACAAAAGATAATACCCGGTCTACATATGTTCTTAATCTCGAAGGCGTATGGAAGGCGGATGAGAATAACCGCCTCTCTTTCCGTGTGAAGAGAGAAGGGGGCAGATACGATATACTCTCCTTTGGCGGCATATGGGAGATCAATAAGAATCATCAGATCGTTTATCGGTATGAAAAGGCGCGCCTCATAAGGAAGAAGAGCCTGACTCATACGCTGGTATTCAAGGGGTACTGGGATATCAAAGACGCCGTCCGCATATCTTATATATTAGGTAAAGGGACCGATTCTTCGTTTGATTTTAATACGAGCGCCGGCGTCTTCAAAGAAGGCTATATTAAATATGAATTGGGGATAGGGTTGGCCGCCAGATCCGATCCCGTAAGGCGGACCGTTACCTTATCCGGAAAGTGGAACTTAAAAAAAGACGCGGGATTGATCTTTGAGGCAGAATACGAAAATAATAAAACGAAAAAGATAGTATTTGGCGCGGATGCAAGGCTTACGGATAGGGACACGGTATCATTCCGGCTTAGGAACGATACGGATAATAAGGATATAGGCGCCGACCTGAAGTTGTCCCGTAAGATATTTAAGGGTGACGGCGAAGCGTTTTTACGCCTGCTTAAAGATAACCGCGAATCGGCTGTCTACGCCGGCGCCGCCTGGAGATGGTGAGGATCCGGCAGACGTATTTTTTTTCACCCTCCCGGCGTATTTTTGCTATAATAGTGACCACATGGAGAGAAAGAGTCCGTTTTCGTATATGATAATCGGCTGGGCTACCGTCCTGGGCGGCCTGGTGATATTCATAATGGCTCTATTAATGGTTTTGGCGGGAGCGGGCCTTCTGGCCGGCGCCGGCAGTTTCGAGGTCGGTGTAGTATGGTTTCTCGGCGGATTGAAATACCTCTTTTCAGGAGCGTTCTTGGTGGTGACAGGCATGGGGCTCGTCACTTCCAAATTCTGGGCGCGGTATTTTATGTTCCTGGTAGCTGTAATAGTATTTATCATATTCAAACAGGCTATATTAAGCAGCGTTCTCTATAAGATCTGTTTCGTGAATCTGATACTCGCGATCCTCTATCTTTTTGAGACAGAATTACGGGATCTATTCGGTATTAACCGGAGAATTGGCGGGTAAAGCGCATAATAATAGTTGCGGAGAGGTGGCTGAGCGGTTCAAAGCGCACGCCTCGAAAGCGTGTTATCCTGTAAGGGATACGAGAGTTCGAATCTCTCCCTCTCCGCCATTTTTACTTTGTAAAAATGGCTGTGAAATCGTTTCAATCGGAAATCAGAAGGACGATTTCACGCTATTTATTCGTCGGAAAAGATAGAAAATAGATTTTCATCTTTTCCTCCTCATAAATAGCATGGATAGGTCGAGGACCACCTTCGATAAGAAATAGCTATGAGGTGTTTCTCTCCCTCTCCGCCATTTTGCTTTGCTCAAAGCTTTTCAGCTTTGAGCTTCGCAGGAATTGGCGAAGCAGAATGTCCCTCCGACTGAATAAAGAAATGAAACAGAGGGCTGATATATGAATAGATCTGTTGTATTGTTGGCGGTATTGATTCTTATGTTATCTTTTTTACCAAACACGCTGTGGGCCGGTGAAAAAGCGACGAATATAGAAAAGACGGCCTGGCCGGAGATATTTTCGGATATCGTTGGCCGCTGCCCTGTACCCGGTGACCTGTCCGGCAATGATAATGCAGAACAAAAGAGCAGGCCAAATCTTCCAAAGAACTGGGAATTCGGCGTCGGGATGCAGCGCTTCGTCGCAAGTCATACTTCATATGAATTCGGCCTGAACAATCCGCCATGGACAAAGCCGCTCAGCCGGCTTGAATTCCCCGTAAATACCTGGTGGCTGAATTTTGACCTCCGTCGTACCTGCCCAAGATGGTCTGTCGGAGGCCGGGCGGGCCTTAGCGTTAACCGAAATTCTAACAAGATGATGAAAGATTCGGATTGGGATACTGTCGGTAGCGAAAATGTCATGTCCAACTATTCGAAGAGCTATTGCGATATAAGGCAGGCCTATCTATTCCGGGGAGATGTCGATGTGAACATCTCGGATTGGCTCAGACTGCCGCCGTCGCTGGAGATACGGCCGCTATTCGCCTTTCAATTTCAGCGATATTCCATTATGACACACGATGGCATACAGTGGGACTATGATACCGGCAACGTTTCTAAACTCCCGGGAAACACATTAAGTTTCCGGCAGGACTGGTGGTTATATATGATTGGTCTGAGGGGATCGTATGATTTAAAAATGAATAAGTATATGACGGTTAAAATAAAAGGGGAGACCGATTGGGGTCCCGCTCTCGGGTATAACGTAGATCATCATATTATACGCGGGGATAGGTTCACATATGATAAGACGATCGGCAGTGCACTTTACTTTTTGACAGGCCTGGATATGGTTGTTTCAAAAACCGTCACTATCGGCGTAGGCATAGATTACCTGCGGATAAGGACTACCGGTGAACATAGGTTGGATTACGCCTCTGCGGGCCAGGATGTTAATTCATCCGATGGCGTCAAGGTATGGTCGGATCAATTGGGTTTAATAGCGCGTATATCCTACGCATTTTAGCCTGGTTAGAAATGAGTTGATTGCCGCCGATAGCATTAATGAGACAAGATGCCTAAAAAGAAGAATATTTTAATAAATTCCGGCCTCATATTTATTTCGGTGATTTTTTTATTCCTATGCCTGGAATTATGCGCAAGGGCATATTATCAACTTCAGGGGAAAGTCCCTTTTTTCGCGTTGACGACTTCCGGAGCGCAAGACGCTCTTTTGGGATGGAAGGGCCAGGAGACCTGGGGCGACGCCCGATCCGGAAAGATAAAGGTATTTTTTGTCGGCGATTCTTTCACTTATCGCGATAAGGATCTTAAAGGCAGGATGTACTACGATGTCGTCGGGCAGAATATAGACATAGAGCCGTTCGTCTATGGCGGCGGCGGATACAGCACATTGCAGGAATATCTGGCGATAGATAAATATATAGATGAGATCAAACCGGATCTGGTAGTGTTGCAGGTCTGCAGCAACGATTTTATCAATAACAGCTGGGATCTTGAGAGAAGATCTTATATGCATAACAATTATACGGTGCGGCCGTATTATGAAGGCGGAAAGATCAAGTACCGTTTTCCCCGGGGGCCCGTCTTCTTAAGGCAATATCTTATTCCGTATTCACGGCTGGCGTATTTCTTCGCGGTTAAGATTGACAGGAAATTGGCGGATCTTGCCGGCAAGGGCAGACTAAAAACGATTGAAAATTATATAGAGACCGGGGATACGGAACTTAAAGAATTTAAACGCTCGGCGGATACGACCGAAGAATTGATCGGTATGATCAGGAAGCGTTGCGGGAAGACCCCCATTATAGCTTTTTCCACTTTCGATGATGAGCCGTATTCTAGCCGGTTTAAGCTTATATTCCGCCGTCTCGATATCGATTTTCTCACGGATATACCAAAATTGGCATGGGACGCGGAACGACGCGGGAAGGTCAGGAATAACGACCATTGGAGCGAAAAAGGGCATGCCGCGTGCGGAACATATTTAGCGGAATATATCAGGACCAATTTTCTGAAAGATAGGCAATAATAAACACACCTGTGTTATAATGGTAGCGCCCGGCAGGTACAATATATTGCCGGATGAAACGGTGCAATACTAACAAATAGGAGATATGTAATGGGAATTTACAAAGATTGGTGCGGATTTGGCAAGAGAACCAAGAGCGTTACGGAGCAGAAGAAGCTCAAGAGAAAGATGGTCCAGGCGATAGTCAAAAAA
>JAQTPE010000105.1 GCA_028748925.1 Candidatus Omnitrophota bacterium | reverse complement strand
TATATGTATGCCGAGGAAGGCTCTAATCTGGACGAAGCGATCGTTCTCATAAAGAAGGCTATTGAGCTGGAACCGGATAACGGCGCATATATAGATTCTCTCGGTTGGGCATATTTTCAGGATGGTATGACCGATGAGGCGCTGACAGAACTGGAGAAGGCGGTAAAACTGGAACCGGATGATCCTACGGTGTGCGATCATCTGGGAGACGTATACTTTAAAAAATCTTTTAAGGACAAAGCGCGGGCCCAATGGGAGAGATCATTGAAGCTCGATCCGAAGCAGGATAAAGTGAGAGAGAAATTAAGAAAGAAGAGATAGAAGATGGCGCAAAAACCTGATATAAAAGAACTCAAAAAGAAAGCTGTTTCGATCCGCAAGGATATTCTTAAGATGCTGACGCTCGCCGGATCGGGACATACCGGCGGAAGTCTATCGATAGTCGACATATTGATCGTTTTATATTATTACGAGATGCGCAATGATCCAAAAGATCCCGCATGGCCCGGACGGGACAGATTCCTGCTTTCCAAAGGGCATGCGTGTCCGGCGCTATACGCCATCCTGGCAGAAAAAGGTTATTTTGATAAAAAAGATCTCGCGGGTTTAAGAAAATTTGGGAGCAGATTACAGGGGCATCCGCAAATAGGTCTTGCGGGGATCGAGATATCGAGCGGTTCTCTGGGGCAAGGTTTGTCAATAGCCAATGGAATGGCGCTGGCGGCGCGTCTCGATAAGTCGGATACGAGGATATACTGTCTCATGGGCGATGGAGAGACGAACGAGGGACAGGTATGGGAAGCCGCCATGACCGCGTCCCATTACGAATTGGACAATATATGCGCTATAATAGACTACAATAAGCTTCAAATAGACGGGTTCTGCTGCGAAGTCAAAGATATGGGTTCGTATCTCGATAAATGGAAGAATTTCGGTTGGCATGTGATAGAGACGGACGGCCATGATATGGAGAAGCTTATAGACGCGTTCGATAAGGCAAAGACCATTAAGGGAGTGCCGACGGTAATAATTGCTCATACTATAAAAGGCAAAGGCGTTTCGTTCGTAGAAAATAGAGTAGAGTGGCATGGCGTGGCGCCTAAAAAAGAAGAATACGAACGCGCTATACGTGAATTAGACGAAGAATTGGGAAGATTGTAGTATTGTAGCTGAGATATCTTTTAGCTTTAAGCTGACGATTGAAAGTTGAAGGCTGAAAGAGCTATATCAAGGAGAAAAAATGATACCGCGAAAATGGAAGATGTATATAAAGATGTATTGGGTGAAGCTGGCGATCGTGGCGGCTATATTGTCAGTAATAGTCCTGGCTGTGGTCGGACTAAACTCACTGGAGTCGTATTACAGGAATATCACTCTCGCTACTATGCCCGTGAACCTGCTTATGGTCGCGCTGAATGCCGTTATATTCGTTTTTATGTATATGACTTTTATGAAAGGCGGCTTCTCAAAGCTGAGCAATAAGCTCAGGGTGCACGGAGACTTTGTCGATGTCAAATGGTCCGATGTCATAGGTATGGAGAATGTAAAAGAAGAGGCTATGGAAGTCGTTCAATTGATAAAAGACAGGGCGCGTGTCAAAAAGATCGGCGGTAAGATACTGCGCGGGATATTGATGTTCGGGCCTCCGGGATGCGGCAAGACATATCTGGCCAAAGCGATAGCCACCGAAGCCGGCATGCCTTTCGTCTCGATGTCGGGCAGTGAATTTGTGGAGATATTCGTGGGAGTCGGAGCGGCGCGCGTAAGAGGGCTTTTCAAAAAAGCGAGAGAGCTCGCATATGGCTATGGCGGCTGCATAATATTCATAGATGAGCTCGACGCCATCGCCCGCAAAAGAGTCTTCTCGGCATTTGGCGGCACCGAAGAGACGAACTCCACCCAGAACCAGCTCCTGGCGGAGATGGACGGGTTGCAGGAGATCAAAGACAAACATGGCAATCCCTCTCCGGAACAGAATGTTATCGTGATCGGAGCGACGAATGCCCCGGAAGATACTATCGACAGGGCGTTGCGCCGTCCGGGACGTTTTGACAGGATCGTTTATATAGAAAAGCCCGGCCTCGAGGACAGAGAGAAACTGTTCACTTATTACCTGAGCAAAGTCGAAGCCGATAAGTCGCTTGACGTGAGCAGGCTCGCCAGGAAAGCGGTATACAAGTCACCCGCCGACATAGAGAATATCGTAAAAGAGGCCGCTTTGGTGGCCACAAAGAACGGCCGCGATAAGGTTATTCTCGAAGACGTGAGCGAGGCTATGGAGAGGATAGATATCGGACTAAAGAGGAAGCTTAAAATGACGCCTCATGAAAGAGAGGCAACCGCCTGTCATGAAGCCGGACACGCCGTAGTTCTATATATATTACATCCGACGAACGATGTATTTAAGATCTCCATAATACCGCGTAAAGATACGCTCGGTGTAACTTATTCTCAACCTAAAGAGGAACTTTACAGTCACACAAAAGATAAACTATTGGCCGATATAAAGGTGGACCTGGCGGGTTACGTATCGGAGAAGATGCGATTTGGCGTGACATCTACAGGAGTTTCGGGTGATTTTAAAGACGCCATGAGAATAGCGCACTTTATGGTCTGGTCGCTCGGAATGAGCGACGCCGGATTCCTGGGAGACTATACGGTTATCCCCGAATCGCAGATATCCGAGGATATGAAAGAAAAACTTAACGAAGAGACCGATAAAATATTTAAGCAGTGCATTAAGGAGGTCGAGGAGCTTCTATTGAAAGAAAAGCCGATTCTCGAGAGGCTCATAAGCGAGCTCTTGTCAAAAGAAGAACTGGAATATGACGAAGTCGAGGCCATATTTAATGAGTTTGGCAAGACGCATATAAAGAGCGCATGGTAAGAACTAAGAAATTCCTTTTACTGTTAATTATCAACTATACGCTGTGCGCTATTCTATGCGGATGCACCTCGACTTATCCGGGCGATAAGATAAGGGAGTCGATAGTAAAGATCTGCAAGCAGGAATATAAGTCGGACGTTCTGGTTGAGACGACAGGCAGGACGATGGTTATATATCTTCCTCTCTCGAATCTCATGGATTTTTCGTTTGCCCTTACTAAAGAAGCTAGTGAAAAGATCAACGATGTCATATTCAGCGCCGCCAGAGTCGCTTTATCTACGGACGCCAGGATAAACTTTTATTGCGTCATAGCGCATGATATCAAGATGCCGGAGCTTCAGATAATCATCATAAAGAGCGTTGAGGACGTAAAACGGCTCTTTGCCAATGACATATCGAGAGGTGAGTATATGAAGCGCATGCTGATAGATCTGCGCTGGAGCCCGCAGGCGAAGAAAGAACAGGTGGTAAAAGAGGTCTTCAGCAGGATGAACCTCGATCCCAAATGGCAGGATCAGGTGATGACGGATTTTTTCAAGAGCGAGCCGACATCACTCGGGGATATAGGCTACTGGGATAATAAGTTTTACATAAAAGATATAACGGTGCCTGAGTTTCTCGCGGAGCAGATAGCAAATAGGGTCAAGCTGGAGTTCAGGGAGGGCAAGATTTTAAAAGAGACTTTTCTCTTAAAATCCGCGAGAGGGGTTTATATTTTGAGGAAGGGTAAACATCTCTTCAGATTTGATATCTTTGCCGAACGAAGCACATACGGTACCGCCGGCACCATCGAAGACTCCGATAAGATATTTGAAACGGTCCTTTCGATAGCGGCACATGTGATACACGGTTATCATTTTAAAGATTACGACGGTGTTGAGGTATTCGACCAGAAAGAAGGAAGGTCGATAGAGGTAAATCCGGAAGAACTGGAAGCGTTCAGGACGAAGAAGCTAAGGCTGAACGAGATAGGCGTATAAAACTGCTATAATTATAGCTGGGAGATTAAGAGTGGAAACGAAATATAAGATGGTCCCGACGAGAGACGGTTTCGGGCATGGCCTGGTGGAGATGGGGAAAATTAACAAGGATGTAGTGGTCCTCTCCGCCGACCTTACCGATTCTACGAGAGCAAATTGGTTCAAAAAAGAATTCCCGGAGAGATTCTTTGGGCTGGGTGTAGCCGAGCAGGATATGATAGGCGCGGCCGCCGGATTTGCCCTTATGGGCAAGATCCCTTTCGCCTGTACGTTTGGCGTCTTCGCGTCCGGGAGGGCATGGGACCAGATAAGGGTATCGGTAGCATATATGAATCTCAATGTTAAGATTATCGGCACACACGGCGGAATATCCGTGGGCCCGGACGGAGCCACCCATCAGGCTCTCGAAGAGATATCGTTGATGAGGATATTGCCCAATATGACGATGATAGTGCCGTGCGACGCTATCGAAGCGAAGAAGGCTACCATAGCGGCGGCGAATCATAAAGGGCCGGTCTATATAAGGCTTGGCCGCAGCGGCGCTCCCGTTATAACTAAGGAAGAAGACCCGTTTAAGATCGGTAAAAGCGTTCTTATAAAGGACGGCAGGGACGTCACTATATTCGCGTGTGGACAGATGGTATATGAGTCTCTCATTGCTTGTGAACTCCTGAATTCCGAAGGCATAGACGCGCGTCTGGTAAATATGCATACACCTAAACCTATAGATAAGGATTGTATAATAAGAGCGGCTAAAGAGACCGGCGCCGTGGTTACGGCCGAAGAACATACGATAGCCGGCGGCTTTGGCAGCGCGATCGCTGAAGTCATAGCGGAGAATTGTCCCGTGCCTGTTAAATTCGTGGGCGTAAGAGATAAGTTCGGGCAATCCGGCGAGCCGGAAGAGTTATTTGCGCACTTCGGCCTCAAAGCGAAGAATATCGTCCAGGCCGCAAAAGACGCGATCAAGATGAAGCGAACGGTAAAGTAGCCGCTCTGACTGGCGAGCGAAAAAATAGTTTTTAGAGACAAAAGGCTTCGGACTTAGCATAGTAAATTTATGAATA
>JAQTPE010000104.1 GCA_028748925.1 Candidatus Omnitrophota bacterium | reverse complement strand
ACCAGATAGTACGGAACGGCGACCGCCAGGCCGGTAGCCGTGGTTATCATCGCCTCATAGATGCCGGAAGCGAGCGAGCTTACCGTTATATTCGATCCGGCCTGTTCCCATGCCATAAAAGCGCGTATAAGACCTGTAATGGTACCTAAAAATCCGAGAAGCGGCTCTATGCCTATTACCGATATTAGCCCCCCTATATGTTTCTCGAGCTTACTCATTTCGCCGCTCCCTATCCTCTCCAGGAGCCTGTCGAGCTCATTCATCGGTAAAGCTCTCTTCTCTATACCCGCTTTAAACAACACAGCTATCGGGTGCTTCGATCTCTTTTCACAAAGCTTTAACGCTTTTTCAAATTCACGTTTCGCAATTAACGCGAACACCTCTTTGGAGAACTTCTCCACATTGAGCCTTATAACACAGAGATCCCATAACTTTTCTATTATTATCGCAAGCCCCAGGACCGAGGCTAACAATATGGGATACATTACAGGACCGCCTTTTATGAATAACCAAGCCATTTTAAATTATTCCCTTTCTATTTTTCAGGTCTTCGCGCAGAAGAGCGCGATAGTATCGATGAACCCCTTACGCATCATCATGACGGCTATGGCGGCCAGAAGAAGGCTCGCTATCTTTGAAAACGCCTTCGAGCCCGCCTTGCCCAGAAAATTGGATATATTAGCGGCATAATAAAATACGAACCAGGTGATTATCAGATTTATCACGAAAGATAATACCGTTACATAAGGACCGTAGAAATCGAGCAATATGATTATGGTGGTAAGAACAGCGGGGCCTACCACCAGCGGCGTACCTATAGGAACGGCTCCCATAGTCTCGATAGGGAGCCTGCACGCCTTTTCATGCTGCAGTATATCCCTCAATGATATAGCTAATAGCACCGCGCCACCCGCTATCTTAAAATCCGATACCTGGACACCGAGTATCTTGAATAGCCACCTGCCCAGGAATAGAAAGACTATACCTATGATAAAAGCGGTTACGATCGATTGTATGATCGTGCGCTGCCTCTCTCTCTTCTTGAGGTGTTCGGTGAACCCGATGAACATAGGAAGTATCCCTATGGCATCCATAGCTACGAATATTGGTATGAATGAAAGCAGGAACTTATCCATGATTATTAGTATATTATTATATCATATAAACCGATAAAGAACAACAAAGGCAGGGTGTATTTAACCCTGCCTTTATAAATTTAACAAATCTAAAAAACCTTACTTGCCGCCGAACTTACCTTTTACAATTCTCTCCGCTTCTAACCAATCATTGAGAGAATGGCCCGGCTTACGACCCCTTTTTTCGTAAAGCTCATACGCCTTCTTCCCTATCAGCTTATTCAAATCTTCGGAAGACATGGACGGATTTGAAGACTTGCCAAGCTTTATGGATGATATTCTTGCCATAACAATACCCCCCCTTTCCATGCGAAGCTTATTATACAACTTTCTAAAAATTACGCAATAGAAATCTTCAAAAAGTCCGGGATATCCTTTTTCAGGTATTTATATACGTTCTTAAGATGCGTCCTGTATAGTCCGTCAAATGGGTTATCGGATCCCATATGCGCTTTTCCGCTGTACCACCAGTTCCAGTCACTGCCTTCCGCTATATAGAACTCTCTCCAGGCTTTGCGCATGGATTCACTCTCACCTTCACCGCGTTTGCGGGATCTTTCGGTATATCTTATCAGATCTTTCCTTACCCTCGACAGATAATCCCATGACACGTTATCCTGCTCTTCACCGATCCATATCTTAAAATTGTGGTTTATCCATGACGCGGGAAATACGGTATTAAGAGTTTTAGATCTAAGGCCTTCCAGTCCCAGATAATCGCTTATAGTGACGGCCTCCAATTCATCGTCATCATCAAGATGCCCATATAGCGTCTCAAAGAAGGTCCTGCCATTATCCGCGAAAAATTCCCATGCGTTCTCTCCGTCCATAGCTATCGTAACCAACGGCCTGCATTTTCCGGGCTTAATATTTTCGGCAATCCTTCTGAAGTGCGTCATAAGATCATCGGCCGCCGACCGCTGTTCCCGTGAATTATAATTAAAGCTTATGATATCGGACAGGTTCTTGTCCCGGAATATGAGCGATAAAGATTTTGAGCCCCTTTTGAATTTATACGGCTCATATATAACGCTCCTGTCGGAATGTGAGGCTATTTTTCTTTTGTTACCCTGCATCGATAAACTCTTAAAGAGTATATCTTCGTCCGTGGCGGCCCATCTTATACCGTTCGAAGCCATGATCTCCAGAGCCTCATCGGATATGCTGCCTTCGGAAGGCCACATACCGCGGGGAGCGGCGCCAAACTGTTCCCGGTGATATTTAACAGCCTCCCTGATATGCCATCGGGCGTCTTCGGGATGAGAGAACCTTCTCTTCGGAAGATCCATGCCCGGCGTCGAGATCCTGGCTATCGACGTGTCGCAAAGAAGCGGCGTGATGGGATGATAAAAAGGCGTCGCGGAGATCTCTATCTTCCCCGCATCCTGAAGTCTTTTGTACAGAGGTATCACCCGGGAGATTATGTCCTTCTGTTTCAGGAGGACATATTCCTTGTCTTCTTCGGTGTATGAAGATCCTTTACGTATCAGATTTTTTAAATTTATATCTTCATCTACACTTATCGAATGAAACCATACGATATTAAACAAGACCTGCAGATCGAGCATATCCTGATCCGAAAAATCGTTCACCACTTTTTTTAACGATCTATCGGACGTATTATTCAGGCCCTTCTTTATCAGCAACTCCAGATAACGCTCATTGGGCTCTATAAAACGCTTGAAGTTTACCCTGAAAAAGTTCTCCAGTATATCCAATCTGTCGTCGTAAGTAAGAGAGGACGCTCTCTTCATCGCGAGGTCAAGAAACAGATCGGTCGCGTCATTAAGGGCATAATCGTTTATCTGTTCCAGGAGAGACGGAACAAGATTGAATGTCGCGCCTACATTGTCGAAACCCTGAAGAAGCGCGGCCATTGGAAAATAATCCTTCACGGCATGGAATCGCACCCACGGCAGAAGATATTTTCCGGTAACGGTGTCTTTATAACACGGCTGATGCATATGCCAGAGAAAAGCTATGGATAGTCTTTTAAAACGGGTCATTATTTAAGAGCTGTATACGGAGTAATCTATGTCCGGAAAGATATTATATTTATTTTCGCATTCCTTAATGTACGCTTCATCGAGAGAGTTCTCTTTCACCTCTTCGTAAATTTCAGTGAAATGCTCGGCATGTTCTCTCAGCCGTTCCACCGCATAAGGCACATGAGAGCCGGTCTTCATTATAAAAGCCCAATCGCTAGATTGCGCGAGGAGAAGTTCCCTTGCCATCTGATTCAGCGCGCGGCGCAGAAGCCCTTTGGCATTTTTGAATTTTCCGGCAAGCTCCACCATCCTCTCGGTCATCTTGTGGACATGCCGGTAGACCCAGTCGTTGGAACCCTCGAGCCATACCTCAGAGTAGCCTTTCCATCCCCAACTGGAGTATGCCGGAGAGAGCACCTGAAATTTTTTATAAAGCTTAAGGTAGTCTCCCGGAGTCGCTAAAGCGATCGTATTCTGGTCATATCTGATCTTGCGTACAAGGAATTCGAGCCACTGGGGACCCTCATACCACCAATGTCCATAAAGCTCGGCGTCATAAGGAGAGACCAGTATCGGAAGCCTGTCACCCATCTGGCCCTGCAAAAACTCGACCTGTTTCTCCCTATTGAACATAAAATTTCCGGCATGGTAGGCGGCCTTTTCCTTCGCCGCGTCCGGATCATAAGGTTCTTTATTGCCGCCCGGGCCGGTTATCCTGTAATATTTTATCCCGGTATTTATCCTGACACCGTCGGGATTTATGTACGGCTTTATATACTCATATTCGAGATCGAAACCTATATCCCTGTAAAATTCCCTGTAGGCATAATCTCCGGGATAGCCTTCCACGGCACTCCATACGGCTTTTGACGTCTCCATATCCCTGCCGTATACCGCAACGCCGTTTTTGCACATATACGGATTGAAGACCCCGAACCTCGGACGCGGGGTGCCGAAGAGAATGCCATGAGTATCAACAAAGAAGTATTTTATGCCTTCCTCTTTAAGTATCTCCTCATCCCCGGGATTGTATCCGCATTCGGGCAGCCATATGCCTAATGTCCGCCGGCCGTATACTTTCTGATAAAGATCCGCGGCAACCTTCACCTGCGCCCTGACAGAAGCTTTCCTCTCGACCTCCATGAGCGGCAAGTATCCGTGCGTCGCGCAGCATGTGATCACTTCAAGCCTTCCCAGGTCCTGAAAACGTTTGAACGCCCGGTTAAGATCTTTCTGATACTCGTCCACAAATATACGCTTCGATTCTATGAAAGTATTGTTGTACATGTGAGCGAGTTTATTGAAAACCGGATCCCACCTGGTGCGTTCGATCTCTTTATGCGACAGCTCTATGAGCTTATCTATGTGTTTTATATACTTATCCTGAAGATGCGCGTCCATGAACATGGACATCAGCGTCGGAGATATAGAAATGGTGAGCCTGAAATCGATCTTGTCCCTGACAAGGGCATCGAATGCTTTTATCAGAGGGATGTATGTCTCGGTTATAGCTTCGAAGAACCAGTCTTCTTCAAGGAAATTTTCGTGTTCGGGATGGCGTATGTAAGGAAGATGCGCGTGAAGAACTATCGAGAGGTATCCTTTGGGCATAATGGCCTATTCCGTCTTTCTCGTAACGACCGGCGTGATCTTACGGTGGTCTATGCCATCCGAGGAGGTAGCTTCGACCGGTATGACCTGTTTTCCATCCGGCAAAGCGAACCTTAATGTAAATGTTCCATCCGGCTGCAGTTTTATCTCTTTGCCCTGTACAGTAAGCTTGGCATCGGGCTCGGTCGCTCCGTAGACTATCAGCTCTGTATTGACTACCAGCCAGAACTTC
>JAQTPE010000103.1 GCA_028748925.1 Candidatus Omnitrophota bacterium | reverse complement strand
CGCCGCGGGCGGAGTAGAGATGATAGTTTGCGCGCTAGCCATAAAAAATTCAATGATACCTCCTACTATCAATTATGAGACACCCGATCCCGATTGCGATCTCGATTATGTTCCGAATAAACCCAGATATCATAAGATTAAAGTTGCTGCGTCAAATGCCCTCGGTTTCGGCGGACACAACGCGACATTGATAGTTAAAAAGTATACTTAGACCATATAGAGTAGTATGATAGAATCGGTAGGGCACACTTAAGTGTGCCCTGCTCCGCTATGAAGATTACCACAAGGAGAGCGATATGGATTGTTTATTTAACGAGCAACAAATAATGGTTCGTGACCTGGCGCGCAAAATCGCCCAGGAGAAGATAAAGCCCGTAGCGGCCCATTACGATGAGACGGAAGAGTTCGCGTGGCCGATAATGAAGATATTGTCGGATAGCGATCTGTTTGGCGTATATATTCCGGAAGCGTATGGCGGGCTTGGCGGCGGTATAACCGAGATGTGTTTAGTTACCGAGGAGCTTTCGAAGGCCTGCGGCGGCATAGCGCTGGGGTTTGCCGGAACCGGCCTCGGTACGTTCCCGATATTACTATACGGCAGCGAAGAGCAGAAGAAAAAATACCTGCCCGATATAGCAAAAGGTAAAAGGCTGGCGGCTTTTTGTATCACGGAAGCAGAAGCGGGATCCGATGCCGGCGGTATAAAAACAAACGCTAAGAAAGACGGAGATTATTATATATTGAACGGCACCAAACAGTGGATCACCAACGCGGGCGAAGCCGAAGTCTATACAGTTATAGCGATGACCGATAAGGCTAAAGGCGCCAGGGGGGCGAGCGCTTTTATAGTGGAGAAGGGGACTAAAGGCATGGAGTTCGGCCTTAAAGAGAAGAAGATGGGTATCCGCGCTTCGGCAACAAGAGAAGTTATATTCACAGACTGCAAAATACCAAAAGAGAATCTTATATCGAAAGAAGGCATGGGATTCATCGTGGCGATGAAGACGTTCGATAATTCGCGCCCGGGAGTGGCGGCGCAGGCTGTAGGGATAGCGCAGGGCGCTTTGGATGTTGCGATAGATTACGCGAGAAAGAGGATCCAATTTGGCCAGCCCATATCGAGTTTCCAGGCTATACAGCATATGCTCGCGGATATGGGAACTCAGGTGGAGGCCGCAAGGGCCCTCGTATACGCTACCGCCAGGATGGTAGACGCGGGCATAAAAGATGTGGCAAGGGATTCGGCCATGTCCAAATTATTCGCGGGGGATATGGCGATGAAGGTTACAACGGATGCGGTCCAGATCCTGGGTGGATACGGTTTTATGAGAGACTACCCGGTTGAAAAATTTATGAGAGACGCGAAGATAACGCAGATATATGAAGGCACAAACCAGATACAGCGCAATGTCATAGCGGCCCATTTAATCAAGGAATCGTTAAAAGCGTCAAAATAGATATGAACATAATAGTCTGTATAAAACAGGTTCCAAATACGACCGATGTAAAGATAGATCCGGTCAAGAATACTCTTATCCGTGAAGGAGTGGAGAGTATTATCAATCCTTTCGATACTTACGCGATAGAGGAAGCGGTCCGCTTAAAAGAGCGTTTCACGGGTAAGGTTACCGTTGTGACGATGGGTCCCCCGCAGGCGGAGAACGCGCTTAAAGAGGCGATCTCGCTCGGATGCGATGAGGGAATATTGGTGAGCGATAGGAAGTTTGCCGGCAGTGACACCTGGGCGACGAGCTACACTCTTGCATGCGCTATAAAAAAGATAGGCGCTTTCGATATTATCCTATGCGGCAAGCAGGCTTCGGACGGAGATACGGCGCAGGTGGGGCCCGGAATATCCACTCATTTAGATGTGCCCCAGGTGACATATGTGAAGAAGATAGAAGAGATTAAAGATAATCTCGCCAGAGTCGAGAGAATGACAGAAGAGGGCTACGATATCGTAGAGACGCCCATCCCGTGCCTCTTCACGGTCGTGAAAGAGATAAATACTCCGAGACTCCCTTCGTTAAAAGGTATGATGAGAGCGAAGTCCGCGAAGATTATTCAGTGGACCGCCGCCGATATAAATGCCGATCCCAAAAATATCGGTCTGGATGGTTCTCCTACCAGAGTGGTCAAGATATTCACGCCTGCCCCAAGGAAGGGCGGAGAGATTCTGAAGGGTGATACGGCCGATGTGGCTAAGCAGGTAGGAACTCTTCTTAAGGATATAATAATATAATACTATGGACGACTCAAAGATAAAGATAATAACGGAAAAATGTACGGGTTGTACGCTCTGTGTGCGTATATGTCCGTTCGGCGCCATTAAGGTGGAGAATAAGAAAGCGATTATAGACCTGTCGAAATGCAATCTCTGCGGCGCGTGCGTCGATTCGTGCAAATTCACGGCCATAGTATTAGATAAAGGATCGGTTGCTAAAAAAGACCTGAGCGCCTATAAGGATGTGTGGGTATTCTGCGAGCAGAAGAAGGGCGTTATACAGACGATCTCTTTTGAGTTGCTCGGTGAAGGGAAGAAATTGGCCGATAAACTGGGCGGCAAGCTCTGCGCGGTGCTTTTAGGAGAGAATATAGAGTCCAAAGTGGATGAGGTAGCGTGGCGCGGCGCCGATAAAGTATATTTAGTGGATGACGCGCGATTGAAGAATTACCAGGATGATTCATATACAAAAGTCCTGGTAGAGCTTGTGAAAGAGTATAAACCCGAAGTCATACTATGCGGCGCCACGGTCATGGGTAGAAGCCTTATTTCAAGAGTGGCGATAACCATAGATGCCGGCCTAACCGCCGATTGCACCGGTCTCGACATAGATCCTAAGGAGAGGCTCTTGCTCCAGACGCGTCCGGCGTTCGGTGGGAATATAATGGCTACGATCATAACTCCGAATCATAGGCCGCAGATGTCGACCGTGCGCCATAAGGTGATGAAAGAGCCCGAACTCGATAAGTCGCACAAAGCGGAAGTGATAAAGAAGAAGTATAACGATAATATATTAAGCTCCCGGACAAAGATAATAGATATAGTAGAGGAGATAGAAGAGACTATAAATCTTTCAGAGGCGGATATAATAGTCTCAGGCGGCAGAGGACTCGGTTCTCCTGAGAACTTTTCTCAGATAAAAGAACTCGCGAAGGTTTTGGGCGCGGCTGTCGGCGCTTCCAGGGCCACTGTAGACGCCGGATGGATACCTTATTCGCACCAGGTAGGGCAGACAGGTAAGACCGTCTGTCCAAAATTATATATAGCCTGCGGCATATCCGGCCAGATTCAGCATCTTATCGGTATGCAGTCATCGAAAGTCATTCTCGCCATAAACAAAGATCCTGATGCACCCATCTTTAAAGTCGCCACATATGGCATAGTCGGCGACATCTTCGAGGTTATCCCTGCTCTAACTAAAGAATTCAAGAAAATATTAAAAAAATAGGGCATTGTTAGGCTATAAAAAAGTCAGTTTGTTAATCTTGTATATGATAATATTATAAGGTAAACTATATACTATAGACGTGGGAATAAGTCTACTTGTCAGGATTTAACTATTCCGACAGGTATATTTTTTCATTTATTAGTAAATGAATTTATGAAGCCAGGTACATAGGAGCTATAAGAAGAGGAACTATTGGATATGTTCAACGCTAGATCTGATAGGGATACTATCGGCTTGCTTAAAAAAAGGCCATTTAAGGTGATAATATCTTTTATCACCTTGATGGCTTTTTTGTTTAATACGGTCTCTTACGAAATTGCTCTACTTCGCCCTCTGGGCTTCACAGGACAAGCCTGGGCTGACATAACGCCTAAGGAGGACGTTTTTAAAGAGCTGAATGTCAAGACATTCAGCCTGCCTCAGAACCTTGGCACTATAAAAGATGCATGGTCTTCCTCAAACTCGCAAATCATTATTCATATCCAGGATGCCCACTGTAATTACTACGCCCAGCACGCCATTTCCGGCATAATCGAATATTTAAACAAAGAATACGGCATAAATGAGATCAATCTTGAGGGCGGCGCGAAAGATTACGATATCTCCATATTCACAGGTATCAAGGGCAAAGCAAAAAGAGAGAAGGCGGCCGATTATTTCGTCAAAGAGGGGCTCGTGAACGGTGCCGAATATTTTGCCATAAATAACCCCGAAAGAGTGACCCTGTGGGGCATAGAGGACGTAAAACTATATATCGACAACCTTAAGATCTACAGGAATTCTCTGCAATACAAAGATGAAGTAGATGGCTATCTTAAGAATTTAAGTTATATACTATCCAACCTTAAACTTAAAGTTTATTCCAGGGAACTATTGGAGTTCGATTCAAAGTATAACGCCTATAAGGCGAATAATATCGACTTTAAGGACTATCTGGTCTATCTCATGCAGAAGTCGAAGGAGAGATCGATCGACATAAAAGCTTACACCAGTATATACCTCCTCGGCCAAACGCTCGGCCAGGAGACCGGGATAGACTTCCGAAAGGCGAATAACGAACGCGATGAGCTTATTGACAGGCTCGGGAAGAGGTTTTCGAAAAAATCCCTCGAAGAACTCGTTTCGAAGACCGTCGAATTCAAGTCCGGGCGGATATCCCAGGCGGATTTCTACCAGTACCTGATCAATAGGGCCAAGTCTGTAAATATAGAATTGGACAATCTTCCTGAGTTAAAGAAATATTGCGTCTATCTGGCTACATATCAAGCGATCGATCAATCGAAAATAATGGATGAGGTACAGAACCTCGAAGATAAGTTTAAGAGCAGGCTCTTTACAAACGATAAGGATAGAGAGCTCGATACGCTTTCGAAGAACCTCGCCCTCATGAAGAATATCTTCAATGTTTCGCTCACGCTCGACGACTATAGGTATTATAGGGCGAATGAGCGTTCTTTTGAGATGAGGAATTATAAGAAATTCATTGAGCGCGAATCCCCGCTTTATAATATCCAGGCGAAGCTCGATGATAATATCTCGAAGCTCGACGATTACCGTGAGGATATTTCCAGGTTCTATGAGTACTCCTTTAAACGCGATATAGCTTTTATAAAAAATGTTAAGTTTTTAGCCGATAGCCGACAGCTGAAAGCTGAAAGCAAAAAATACGCCATCCTCGTCACCGGCGGTTTCCACACCGAGAACCTGGCAGAGTTATTCAAGAAGCAGGGTATCTCCTATGTCTCGATCATCCCTAACTTCAAGAATAGCGACGGCTACGAA
>JAQTPE010000102.1 GCA_028748925.1 Candidatus Omnitrophota bacterium | reverse complement strand
ACCCAAGGGAGATCTCTTCGCGTTCATTCATATTTAACCTGCGATATTGATGTGGCATACGCAACACCCCTTTCTTCTGATATAATATATCAGAGTAAGTGGTGCACTAGGAACTTGAATCTGCTCATCAGCGTCAGGCTGGGACACCGAAGTGACTGCCGTTATTCGTGAGTGAAAAATTAAACTGCTCTCGCTTGGTAATTTAATTAACGCCGCTTCAGGCGGTACCTCGCAGGGGCCGTCTGCGATAGATGTCTGTACCTGCCAACACTACAGGGCTTTGTGAGCGGCCATAAGAAATTTTTTGGCATAATGTCTATGACAAGTTGGTGTGCAAGGATTTACGTTGAGCGAATGCAGGAATTCCTTCGGCCTATGTTTGATTAGTTTTGCGAAAAGCAAAACTAAACATAGGCCGAAGGAATTCCTGCAAATTCGCGAAACGTAAACCGTAGCACACGGCAAAAAATTTCAGGCCGTGAACAAAGACCTGAAGTGGTGGCAGGAAGAGTATCAGCATGAAGGCGGCCACAAAAGTAGCCGCCGGATGTCGGAAGCAACGAAACTGAGAAAAGTATTATGGATAATTTGAAAGAATTGTTGATGCAGGTGCAGAAGCCGGCCAGATATATTGGCGGCGAATGGAATATGGTCAAGAAAGATTGGACCGCCGATAGAGTGAAGGTCCTGCTCGCTTTTCCGGAAGTCTATGAAGTGGGGATGAGTTATCTCGGGCTGAAGATACTATATGGGATATTGAATAAGAGGGATGACTGCCTCTGCGAACGCGTCTTTTCACCATGGGCCGATTTCGAAGATATCTTAAGAAAGAACAGGATGAGCCTCTTTTCTCTCGAATCGCGCAGAGCCATAAAAGAGTTCGATATCATAGGCATAAGTCTCGCTTATGAGCTTAACTATACAAATGTCTTGAATTTGCTGGATCTCGGAGGGGTTCCCATAAGGTCTTCCGAGCGCGGTGAAGACGACCCTATTGTTATCGCGGGAGGTCCGGCGTGTTACAATCCGGAACCGATGTCCGAATTCATCGATGCGTTCGTAATAGGGGACGGGGAAGAGGTCGTCTGCGAGATCATAGACGCGTTTAAATTGAATTTGAATCGCGGGAAATTATTGAAAGAACTCGCGAAGATACCCGGGGTATACGTCCCGTCACTATATGAAACCGCTTACAACAATGACGGAACGATAAAAAGTTTTCTGCCGAAAGAAAAAGATCTGCCCCGGAAGATACAAAAGAGAGTAGTCAAGGACCTCGACAACTCTTTCTACCCCACGGACCAGATCGTTCCGTATATACAGATAGTTCATGACAGGATAATGCTCGAGATAATGCGCGGATGCAAACACGCGTGCAAATTCTGCCAGGCCGGCACGACTTACAGGCCGAGGCGGGAGAGGTCAAAGGAAACGATATTGAGGATAGCTAAAGAGGCATACTCAAATACGGGTTACGAAGAGATAACCCTTCTCTCCCTGTCCAGCGGCGACCATTCGTGTATAAGAGAGATAATAGAGGAACTTAACGGCGGGTTTAAAGAGAAGGGTGTATCCGTCTCGGTGCCGTCTCTCAGGATAGAGGACATTCTCAGCAAGCTTCCCGCTCTCATATCGCAGGTGAAAAAGTCCGGGCTTACGTTTGCGCCCGAAGCCGGAAGCGAATGCCTGAGGAAAGTTATCAGTAAGAATATCGATATGGAAAGACTTATGGAGGCTTTGAGGGAATCGTACAGGTCCGGATGGAGAAGGGTAAAATTGTATTTCATGATAGGGCTGCCCACCGAGAAAGAAGAGGACCTGGAAAATATAGCGAAGCTTCTTTATAAAGTATCGAACCTGAAGCGCGAGATTGACGGCAAGGATGCCCATGTGACGGCCAGCGTCAACGCGTTTGTGCCAAAACCGCATACGCCTTTCCAGTGGGAGCCGATGGAGTCTATCGATACCTTATCTGTGAAGAAGGGCTTTTTAAGAGATAGCGTAAAATCGAGGATGGTGGAGCTCGATTTTAACTCTTTTCGCATGGGATACTTAGAGGCTGTATTCGCGCGCGGCGACAGAAGGCTCTCCGGCGTAATATATGAGGCATGGAGAAGAGGAGCCAGGTTTGACGGTTGGAAAGAGCGGTTTAGTTTTGATCTATGGCTGGAATCTTTCAAAGAGAAGAGTCTCGATCCGGATTTTTATGCGTCCCGCAGAAGAGATCGGGACGAAATTTTTCCATGGGATTTTATAGATATAGGTTTCAGTGTCCCGCCCCTGCATTGACAACTCCATGTCTATATAGTATACTTAGCGTAAATAAATCAAAATTATAATAGATACTCCAAGGAGGTATTCATGAACGGCTTCTTCAAGAGAATGTCGCTTGCCCCCAAAGGGCTCCGCTATAAGTTAGTGATAGCCTTCAGCCTCATGTCGATCATACCTATACTGGCCTGCGCCTATATCATATTTTCGCATAATTTTCCGATGGTAGGAGAATTAATAAGCGTGGCCGTAGTTGTGATAATATCGGTGGTTATATCTATTCTCGGCCTCGTCCTTGCCAGGGGTATGGTGGATCCCGTAATAAATATGGCTATAGAAGCGAAGATGATAGCCAGCGGCCAGTTTGACAAGGAGATATCGGTTCGGGCCGATGATGAAGTCGGTATTCTGGGAGACTCTATAAATACGATGACGCAGAAGATACGGCTCAATCTCGATGAGCTGAAGAGTTTCAGCCAGAGGACCAAAGAACTAAATGTAGAGATACATAAAAAAGTTCTCGCCTTATCCAGTCTTTTGCAGATAGGAGATCTTATAGCTACAGGCTCAACTAACCTGGATGCGGTGCTTGAGCTCTCTGTTCAGAAAGTGGCTATGATATTGGACGGGGGTTTTTGCGTATTCTATATGATTCCGAAGGAAGAGAGCAATGAATTTCTGCCGAAAGCCTATTCAAATATCCAGGAAGAGACCCTTCTGGATATCATAGTAAAAAAAGGCGAAGGGCTTCTTGGCCGCCTGATCGAAGAGAAGAAGCTCTTTATTATCGATAATACAACCAAGATGACCAGAGATGTCGAAGAGTTCAAGTCGTCCAATAATATTAAGAATATGCTGGTCATCCCGATATACTCGGGCAGGAAGAATTTCGGACTGCTCGTGGTCGGAAATAAGCAGGATGATTATCGGTACAGGATCGATGATCTGGATCTGATCAAGGTATTTGCGAAACAGATCACCATAGCCATAGAGAATGATATCTGGATCAAGAAGAGCGAAGAGCTTTCTATCAAAGACGATCTTACCGATCTTTATTCCAAGAGTTATGTTTTATCCAGGCTGGATGAAGAGATAAGGCGTGCCATCTTCTACCAGAGGCCGTGCTCTTTTATATTATTCAGTATAGATAATTTCGACAGCCTGCGCGAAAAGAGAGGTGAACTTGTTACGGAGGATGTAATAAAAAGGGTAGCTAAGCTCATAAGGGATAATACGACTCCGGTAGGTAAGGCCGCGCGTATAAGCGGTAAGGAGTTTGGTATGCTTTTACCCGAAAAGAACAAGAGGGAAGCCGCGCATATAGCGGAGGATATACGAAAGCAGATAGAAGCGGCGAATTTTTCGCGGGAAGGCAGCCTGAAGATAACCGTATCCGGCGGCGTGAGCGAGAATCCGATAGACGGCTCGACGCAGGAAGATCTATTCAGAAAGGCCACGGAACTTTTGGCCAATGCCAAGAGTATGGGTAAGAACAGAGTGGTTGCTTAATTTATACTAAATTCGGTTTACCACGATTAATGGGAGAATTAGACATGCCAAGAGAGATTGACAGTTTACTGAAACTGATGGTTGAAAAGAACGCTTCCGATCTGCATATTACGGCTCATTGGCCCGTATGTATAAGGATAGATGAGAAGCTTATGGCTGTGAATGATCGTATTCTTTCCGCCGGTGAAGCCAAGGATCTCATTTACAGTCTTCTCTCTAAAACGCAGGTAGAAAAATTTGAGCGCAATCTGGAGCTCGACCTGTCATTTGAGATTGAAAACGTCAGCCGGTACAGGATAAATGTCTTTAAGCAGAGAGGTACGATCGGGGCGGCCATAAGGCTCATACCTTACAGGATATGGTCTTTTGAGGAGTGCGGCCTGCCGGTGGATGTAACCACAAATCTGTGCAGAAAACCCAAGGGTTTGGTTCTCGTAACAGGCGCTACGGGCAGCGGAAAATCGACCTCCTTGGCCTCAATGATAGATTGGATAAATAACGACAGGCCATGTCACATAATAACGGTCGAGGATCCTATAGAATTTGTGCACAAAAATAAAAAAGCGATAATAGAACAGAGGGAGGTCTATAGCGATACGCATTCATTCCCCGGGGCCCTCAAACATGTCTTAAGGCAGGACCCCGATGTTATACTTATAGGAGAGATGAGGGATCTTGAGACGATAGAATCCGCTCTTATAATAGCCGAGACGGGGCATCTCGTATTCGCGACGCTGCATACTTCGGACTGCGTCCAGACTATCAACAGGATCGTTGACGTATTCCCGGCGCATCAACAGCAGCAGATTCGTACGCAACTCTCGTTCGTTCTGGTGGGAATATTATCACAGCAGTTGATACCCAGGCATACCGGCAAAGGCAGGGTTCTCGCTATGGAGATACTGCTCGTTAATCCGGCCGTTAGGAGTCTCATAAGGGAATTGAAGGTTCATCAGATATATTCCGTTATGCAGACATCTCAAAGAGACGGGATGAAGACCATGAACCAGGCTCTCTACGGATTATATCAGATGAAAGATATATCTTATGATGAGGCTTTCGCGAGGACCATGGATCCGGATGACCTTGCGAGGCTATTCAAAAAATAACCTTTCGACAAAAGCCCCGGAGTTAACCCCGGGCTTATCGAAGGATGGGGATAGAGATGGCACAGGCGAGAAGATTAATAACAAAGCAGCTGGGAGAGCTTCTTATCGAGAAAGGGATCATAAACCAGGCCCAACTCGATAAGGCCCTGAAGGTCCAGAAAGATAAGGGCGGGCTCATAGGCCAGATATTCGTCATGCTCGGTTATGTCAAAGAAGAGGAGATAGCCCAGGCGTTGACGGTCCAATACGGTTTCCCGTATCTGCCGTTGGAGAGCTATGAAATAAGCGCCGATATGATAAAGCTCATACCGGAGAATGTCGCCAAGCAGTATAATCTTATCGCCATAGATAAGATAGGGAATCTCCTCACCATATCGATGTCGAATCCTCTCAATATACAGGCGATGGAGGATGTAGAGATGCTTTCCGGCTGCAATGTCCAGGTCTTTAT
>JAQTPE010000101.1 GCA_028748925.1 Candidatus Omnitrophota bacterium | reverse complement strand
GAATACGCCCGCCGTTATCGTTATTACCGAAAGCGCTATAGAAACGGCTGAAAATCCGAAATTGGCCTCTCTTACATTCTCCAGCCCCTCCCCGAGCTTACCGAAGAATACTCTGCGCTGCATAGAAAGCATATAGGCCAGGGTAATAAGGCTCGCCAATACCGCTATCACACCATAGGCCAAATGCCCGGATCTCCATAACGCTATAATGATTATCAACTTGCTCCAGAATCCGGCTAAGGGCGGCACCCCGCAGGTGGAGAGCATCGCCACGATGGATGTAGCGCCGGTAACGGGCATTCTGGACGACAATCCGCCCATCTCATTCATATCCTTTGTGCCTGTGGCCACCCTCACTGCCGCCGCGTTCACAAATAACTGCGACTTAAATATGGCATGATTGAAGATGTGGAACGCCGCGCCGGCTATTCCGAGAGCTGTCCCTGTGCCGAGTCCTAAAATTATATATCCGATCTGGCTTATGCTCGAATACGCGAGCATTCTGTTAAAGTTATTTTGGCCAAGAGCGGCAAACGCTCCTACGAGAACCGACAACATTCCGACTAATAGAAGCACCGCCTTGATCTCCGGACTAAAACCGAATACCGATGTGATCAGCCTGATCAGCGCATAGATACCGCATACCTTTGTTACTATGCCTGCCAATAAGACCGCCGCCGGGGCCGGAGCTGTAGCATAGGCGTCCGGAAGCCATCCATGAAAAGGAACAAGGCCCCCTTTTATAAATAGCCCGCATAAAAACAGGGTTATGGCAGGGTATACTATAATACCGGGCGCGGAGGCTCCCAGGGCCCCGGCTATCGAAGAGAATGACGTGTCTCCTGAGATCAATATAAAGAGCGCTGTCGATGAGAGCATCATGATAGTGGCTATCGACGAGAGAACTATATATTTGAAAGCGCCCTCGAGAGCTCTCCTGCCCTTATCGAAGGCGATCAATATGAAAGACGCCACAGCCGTCACCTCTAAGAATACGTATAAGGAGAAGATGTCTTTGACCATGACTATACCGCACATACCGATAGACGCTATTATGAGAAGATTTATAAAATTGAACCTTTCGTCCTCGTCCGTTATCGCGTAACGGGAGACAATGAGGCTTGACAGGCAAACTATGCCTATGGATAGAAGCATTAAAAATCCGAGCGGGTCTATAGTGAATTTGACATTGAAGAATGAAGAGATCGCTTCCAGCTCGCCGCTCCAGAAGAACGGATTATGAAATATGGCGAGTATTATCTGCAGGGAAAAAAGCACAAACGCATACCAGAAAGCGCACCTCTTCAGAATGCTTCCGAAAGGAAGATTTAATATGATTATTCCGAATATGGGTATTAAAATGAATAATGATGGCATCGTATGAAAAATATTAATATGATCCCGGCGCCCGCCAGCGACCAGATCATATAAGTTTTGTAGCTGCCGTCGTGCAGCTCTCTTATCCTCTCCGTAATGGCATATGCCAGCTTCGGAGCGAGATCGTTATATATCCGATCTATCCACCTGTCGATATTCCACATCGCTCCGGAGAAGAGTTTAACCAATTTGCGCCCTATTTCGTACGGATCGTAATATCTCCTCTCGGCCTTTTCATATATCTTTGAGAGTATAGGCGCGTAATGTATATGATCCGCCGCCTTGAGAGCGCTTCCTGTCCGCTTTACTCCGTATATATGATTGATAACGGCCGCGATCAATACCAATATCGTAATTATAACGAGCGTCGCGTTGGTCGGGATCCCGTAAAAATTACGCCCCTCGAGAAGACGCTCGCCCAATACAGGCTGGATCAGATATTTGATCGGCAGAATATTCCACACGCCGAATAATACACAGAGAAGAGCGATCACTATCATAGGAATAAGCATCGCCGCGGGCGCTTCTTTGACGGGCGCATCGCTTCTCTTCCCGAAATAAGCGGCGTGGCCCAATTTTAAAAACGACGCCGCGGTAAGAAATGACCCGATGGCGGCTGCCGCATAAAATATCGAGCCTCTCTCCATTGCCCCGTCATAGATGAGTTCCTTTGAGAAGAACCCATTAAATGGCGGCACGCCCGATATCGATAGCGCGGTTATCAGAAAGCAGGCAAACGTCACCGGCATCTTCCACGCCAGGCCGCCCAGTGCCCTGAGATCCGTAGTCCCCGCCTGTTTTTCAACGGAACCGCCGGTTAAAAAGAGGCAGCTCTTGTACAGGGCGTTATTTATCATATGGAAAATCCCGCCGATTATACCCGCCGGCACGAATGTACCTATGCCGAGGATCATGTAACCGACCTGGCTTATGGCATGATACGAAAGGAGCTTCTTATAGTCTTTTTGTATGAGCGCCATCATGACGGCGAAGATTATAGTCACCGCTCCCACGATCATAAGAAGCATGCTCGCCCAGGATTGAGGGCCCGGCTTAAAGATATCGAGCGATACGCGGACCAGAAGATATATACCGAGAATTTTTTCAAAAGCTCCGGGGACGATCGCCATGAATGGAAGCGGCGCGTCGATAGCCGCGTCCGGGATCCATGAATGAAAAGGCATCGAACCTGCCTTGGTTATGGCCCCTATCATCAAAAATATGAACGCGAGCCCTCCCAGTCCCGAGATGGGAAGGCTTATCTGCGATATTGTGAAAGTCCCCGCCAATTTTCCCGCCATAGCCATGCCTGCCATCATGCACAGATCGCCGATACCGACAATGATGAATGCCTTTGTCGCGGTCCTGTAGGCATTTGAATTACCTATGGCGATCATGCCGAATAACGTGACGAGCAGGCCTTCCCAGAAGAATAACAAAAGGATAAGATTGTCCGCAAGCGCCACTCCGTTCGCGAGCGCGATCGATATCAACAGATAAGTGTAAAAAAGTTTGGCATAGTCTTTACCGCGCAGGAAAGCGGTTGAATATAGAGTTATCAACGCTCCAAAGACAGCCAGCGCGGATATTATGAAAGAGCTGAAGTGATAGTTCCGAAGAACGAACTCCAGGCCGAACCCCGCCCAGGGAACGGAATAATTTATATTCTGTCCGAACAATTTTACCGCGACAAAGAGGTTCGCCAGGACCGCGAACAGCGATACGGCCTCTTTAGCCCACCGGATCCTGTTCCCCGTTAAAAAGACCGCGATAGCCGCTGCCGCCGGTATGGATATAGGTAAGAGTATAATATTGTTCATGATCCCGCTCCCAACATCTGCTTAACGGCCGACTGTACAAATGATGAGGGATAGTATATATAAACTCCGGCCGCCAAAGATATGGCCGCAAGCAGAGCAACCGAAAACACCATTACACGCGAACCTTCCGAAGCGCGCGCAAATTTAGGCTCTCCCAAAAAGACCTTATTGAATAACCTGAATAAATAAAGGATTGTGAGAACCGCTCCCGCTAAAAATGTAACCATTAATAATATCTGACCGGAGTCCACCGCGCCCGATATAACCATATATTTCGAAAAGAATCCACCGAATGGCGGTATACCCATAACGGAGAACGCGCAAAATAAGAACGATATCGCGGTGACGGGCATCGTAGCGATAAGGCCTCCGAGCGAGGTTATATCTTTGGTCTTTGTATTCTGTTCCACTATACCTGCGCAAAGGAAGAGTCCGCCCTTAGCTACGCCGTGCATCAATATGTAGAGTAAGGCGCCTGCTATGCCTATCCCGGTACCGACGGCAAAACCTAAGAATATGAACGCTATCTGGCTGATTGTCGAATACGCGATGATTCTCTTCATGTCGGTCTCTATTAACGCCGCGCCTGCTGAGACGAGCGCGCTCAAAGCCGCTATCCACGGTATAACGACGTGCCACACCGGCAAGAGAGTAAACGTGACTATAAATAATCTGGCGAATACATATACTCCTATCTTGACTAAGACCGCCGCGTGAAGCAGTGCCGTCACAGGGCTTGGCGCCACACCCGCATCCGGCAGCCATGTATGGAAAGGGAGCGTGGCCGATTTAGACAATATCCCGAATAGTATCAATATGACCGCTATGTTCGAAACAGGTTTTGTTTTTAAAGCGTCTTTTATAACGGCGAGGTCGAAAGAGCCCGTGCTCTGGTATACCATGATAAAGCCTATCAGCATCACGAGCGCGCCAAATACGGTAACTAAGAAGGCTTTATCCGCGCGCAGAACATCTCTTGGCTTTCTAAAAAATCCTATCAGGCGCCAGCTCGCTATGGCGGTCATCTCCCAGAATATATAGATGAATATGAGATTGGCGGAGAATATTATGCCCATCATAGAGCCTAAAAACAGGACGACTAAGAAATAATATTCATTCTGGTTTTTATAGTGGCTGATATACCCGAAGGAGTATAGAACGATTACGGCACCCACCAAAGATGAGGTTATGGCCATAAATACGGCTAATATATCGGCGGTGAGGACAAAATTGAAATCGAGCGGAAACTCTTTGAAGACGGTGATCCTGTTTCCCGCCAGCACATGAGGCGCCAGCATGCAGGAGCCGATCAGAGATACAAGGACCATCAAGAGCGCCGCCGCATTTCTCACTCTATAGGATATCTTCTTAAGGAGAGGCAGCAGAAACGCGCCCGCTACCGGCACGAATATGATCGAGAGAAGAATTTTATTTTCCATATTAATGTTTAACCCGCCGTCGCAATCACCGGAACACGACTGAATGCTTCGGCGGATTATTTTTACCCTGACTCTATAGACAGGTAAAAATAAAAATGTCTTCTAGCATACTTTACCAGAAGACATCATGGTCTTTTGCTACACCTTTTCATTATACTACTTTTCGGATACTTGTCAATTCTTTGCTGTCAGGCGCGCTTCGGACGCACATACATATCGAATGTTCTCTTTTGGCGCAGGAAATCGAAAGTTCCCATAAACTTAGCCGCGCTGATGAACCACCTGTACCAGAAAAATTCGACAAGCGTAAGCGCGACAAGGTACATAATATATTTTATCCTGAAGAGCCTCTGCACCTCAACGAATGATAGTATGCATAATAATGACGAAAATGCCTGGGAAAGGAGCATGAAGCAAAGATAAGCGAAGAATATGTTTATTTCGAGAACACCAATTATCCAGCCCGCGGTAACGAATGCCAGGCTGATGGCCTCCATGAAAACTCCCAGTACCTCATATAACAAAAAATACGGCATGGTAAGAAACGCGAAAAAACCGTATCTCGGATTTAACATCATATACTTATATTTCCATACGGTTTCGTCAACGACCCTCTGCCACCGGTTTCGCTGGAGGATGAGCGACTTTATATTGCTGGGTCCTTCCGTCCATCCGGCACGGTACGGCAGCATCAGTATCTTATATCCTTTTTCTTTATGCCTGGCGATGTAATCGTGGGCCCGAAACGTAAATTCTATATCCTCGCATGTAAAGTCTATGGAAAATCCTCCCAGTTCA
>JAQTPE010000100.1 GCA_028748925.1 Candidatus Omnitrophota bacterium | reverse complement strand
AGACTCCGAGCAGTCCAAGTCCATTGGCCAGCACGATCCTTACGCAATTCACGAGAACGAGCCTCGCCTTCGACAGATCGGGATCATCGCACACTACTCTATGTTTATTATAGAATGAATGGAACGCCGCGGCGAGATCCTGCAGATATTGAAGCACCACGTAAGGCTCCAGCGAATCGGCGCTTATCGTTACCACCAGAGGAAACTGGCGCAATACTCTCAGAATCCAAAGTTCTTCCGCCTCTTTTAAAAGGTCGGACCTGAATCTGGATGAAAGACTGGCATCTTTACTGAATTCGAGTATGGACCAGATGCGCGCGTGGGCATATTGTATATAGTATACGGGATTCTCCATCGACTGCTCTTTGACTTTATCGAGGTCAAAATCGAGATGGCTCGACACTTTCCTCATAAGAAAAGCGAAACGCGCGACATCTTTGCCCACCTCGTCCATCACCTCGCGAAGCGTCACGAACTCACCCGCCCTTGTAGACATCTTAACTACGTTGCCGCCCCTGTAGAGAGTGGCAAGCTGCGCTATGATAACCGAAAGAGAACCTCTCTCGAAACCGAGAGCCTGAATGGCGGCCTTTATGCGGGGTATATATCCATGATGATCCGGCCCCCATATATCTATGAGGGACTTGAAACCGCGTTTATATTTATCAAGATGGTACGCTATGTCCGGAGCCAGGTACGTATAGGAACCATCGGACTTTATCAGTACCCTGTCCTTATCGTCGCCAAACTCCGTGGAACGGAACCATGTCGCACCCTCGGACTGGAAGATATAGCCCTTATCCTTCAGGAATTCGAGCGCCTTATCTATAGAGCCGGATGTCTTCAAGCTCTCCTGGCTATACCATACATCAAAATTAACCGCGAAATCTTCCAGGTCTTTTTTGATATCATCAAGTATCCACTTTAGCCCAAATCCCCTGAATATCTTTATATCTTCTTCTTTAAGATATTTTTCGCCGTATTTATCCCGGAAATCTCCGGCTATATCATTTACATAAGTGCCCATGTATCCATCCGGAGGAAATTCTTCTTTGATACCGCATAGTTCACGATAGCGGGCGCGGATGGATCTGCCGAGCAGGTTCATCTGGTTGCCTTCGTCATTTACATAGTATTCCCTGCTTACCTCACAACCTATGTACGAAAGGATATTGGCGAGAGAGTCGCCTATTGCGGCCTGCCGGCCGTGAGCTATAGTTAAGGGGCCTGTCGGGTTTGCGCTGACAAATTCGATCTGTATCTTCTTGCCACGGCATATACTGGTCCTGCCATAATTATCCCGCTCGCGCTCTATCTCCAGCAGGACCTTGCAAAGATAGTCTCTGCTTAAAAAGAAATTTATAAATCCGGGAGGTTTAACCTCGATCTTTTCTATATCGCCCTTCAGGCTTGACGAGCCCAATACGCCTGCCATCTTCTTTACTATAAGATTCGCGAACTCGACAGGGTTCTTGCCGCCTGAAAGGCGAACCAGTCTCATCGCTATATTGGTCGAGATGTCGCCGTGCGACCTCTCTTTGGGGATTTCTAACGCAGGGATCGTTTCGTGGGGTTTAGCGGCAGGCCGTCCGAGATCAGCGAGAACCTCTTTTAAGGAGTTCTCAACTAATAGGACGACCTCTTTTTCGATTCCGCCATAATACATTTTGCCTCTTTTTTTTGCCGACAGCTCTCTTCGGGACTTTTTTAGATTTGGAGAAGACCTTGACGCGCGGCTTAGTCTTAGCGTCCGAAAATCTCTTCTTCGGAACGCCGCCCCAGAGCTTTTCCAGGGAGTAGAAACGGCGCGTCTGGTCAAGGAATACGTGCGCCACTACATTACCATAATCAAGAAGAATCCAAAGGGCTTCGCCGGCGCCTTCGATATGCCAGACCCGCTCACCCTTCTCCTTGAGAACATCTGCTATATTATCGGATATAGCCCTGACCTGTGTAGTGGATGAGCCGCTTGCGATCACAAAATAATCCGAAACGCTCGGTATCCTGCGCATATCCAATATGACTATATCGAGCGCTTTCTTACCGGAAGCGGCCTTAGCTATGGCCAAAGCCTTAGACTTAGACTCTATAAAACTTCACCTCTTTTTCGAGAAACATATACTACTTCATTATCTTATACATGCCTGTGCCGCAGCTTGAGCACTTACCCTTCATCGCTTTACGCCCATTCTTCATGGTAACGTTCTGCGTATCTTTCATCTCTTTCTTCGCTTTGCACTTTACGCAATATCCTACTTCCGCCATTTTGAATCACCCCCTTTTCATTAAACTTTTCAAAGTATACACCACAAAACGCTTCCGGTCAAGGGTATTACCTGTACAACTTGTGATCCAGGATGTACTTGCGGACCTTTTCAGGAACCAGGTACCGTATAGACCGCCCACCGGCAATACGCCTTCTTATATCCTCGGAAGATACCTCTATGGGCGTAATGACAACGGTATCGACCTCTTTGGGCACTTCTTTCATCGGATACCCGGGCCTGTTGGCCACTATGAACTTCGATATCTTGAATATATCGCTTATATTTTTCCAGGAGAAGAGATCCTTCAGCGAATCCGAGCCTGTTATGAAACATAGCTCGGCATCCTCACCGTATACAGCGCGGAATTCTCTTAACGTATCTATAGAATATGATTTCTTCTTTGAATCTATCTCAAATGTCGATACATCGAAAGCCGGGTTATTCTCTATAGCAAGCCTGACCATCTCCAGCCTATCCTTGGCGCTTATAACTTCGAGCGAACTTTTATGCGGCGGCACAAAAGCGGGAACGAATACGAGCTTGTCCAGCTTAAGCTTAAAATACGCCTCTTCAGCCAATATGAGGTGGCCTATATGTATCGGATTAAAAGTGCCGCCAAGTATCCCAATATGCATCGTAAATAACTCCTACTTTCTGATCTGGCCTTTACCGTATATAACGTATTTATACGAGGTCAATTCCTCTATTCCCACAGGCCCGCGCGCGTGTATCTTGCCGGTCGATATCCCTATCTCCGCGCCCTTGCCGAACTGGTTCCCATCGGTAAAACGGGTGGACGCGTTAACGTAAACGCATGCGGAGTCCACTTCATTCAGGAATCTTTCCGCCGCCTTTTTATCATTAGTGACTATCGCGTCGGAATGGTTCGAGCCGTATTTCATTATATGCTTTATAGCCTCATCGATATTATCGACAACCTTAACAGAGAGTATGAGGTCCAGGTATTCCGTATACCAGTCCCCCTCATCTGCCCTCTTCATACCCGGGACTATCTTAACCGTCTCCCCGCAACCGCGGATCTCGACGCCCGCGTCCTCGAACCGCCTTATCATGTCCGGCAGAAATTTCTTCGCTATTTTTTTATTTACAAGCATCGTCTCCATGGCATTACAGACGCCCGGCCTCTGGACCTTGGCGTTAAAACATATACGCATAGCCATACCCAGATCGGCTGACTCATCGACATAGGTATGACAAACCCCTTTATAGTGCTTGATTACAGGGATCCTGGAATTACGGATTACCTCTCTTATTAAAGATTCTCCGCCGCGGGGCATGACGAGATCTATAAGACCCTCCTGTTCCAGAAGAGCGTTGACAATATTTCTATCGGCATCCCTGATCATCGTTATGGCGCCTTCGGGCAGTTTATTCTTCAAAGCTTCATTATTAAGGACGGCGAATATGGCTCTGTTGGAATTTATAGCGTCGCTGCCGCCTCTCATTATAACGCAATTGCCGGATTTTAAAGAGAGGCCTATGCAGTCGCTTGTGACATTGGGACGCGACTCATATATAACGAGGATCACTCCTATGGGAACGCGCACCTTTTTTATCGAGAGGGCGTTTGGCCTCGATCTCGTCTCCAGTATCTGCCCTACGGGATCTTTCAACTTCGAGATCTCTATAAGAGAATCCGCCATAGCCCTTATGCGTTTCTCGTCGAGCGTCAACCTGTCGATAAGAGCCCCGGATATATTGTTCTTCCGGGCCGATTTGACATCCTTAGCGTTCTCTTTAATTATGTATGAGGAATTTTTTATCAGGGCTCTCGCCATCGACCGAAGCGCCCTTGACTTTAATTCAGGGTCGAGAATGGACATCTCACGCGACGCGGCTCTGGCTTTTTGGCATAATAATTTTATATCGATCATAATATCACCAGGTTGTCTTTATGCACCACTTCATCCCGGGATTTATATCCCAGCGCGCCTTTTATATCCGAGGTCTTCAGGCCTTTTATCTTTAAAAGCTCGGACGAAGAATAGTTGGTAATCCCTCTCGCGAATTCCGTGAAGCTCTTGTCGGCTATCCTTACGACATCTCCGGAAGCGAACTCGCCGTCTACAGAGACTATGCCGGAGGCGAGCAGGCTCTTATTCTTATTCGACAACGCTTCTCTGGCGCCGCCATCGACGGATATCGATCCCCTGGGTTTGGACGAGAAAGCTATCCACCTCTTCCTCGCCAGCAGCTTCGTTCCGGAGCTCTTGAACCGTGTGCCCGCATGTTTACCTTCAATGATATCGACTATTATATCCTTTGTTTTGCCGTTAGCTATTACGCATTCGATCCCCGACGCCGTAGCCCGGCCTATCGACTCCAGCTTGGAAGCCATTCCTCCTGTGCCCAATTCGCACAAGCTTTCCCGCGCAAGCTTCGTAACTCTGTGGCTCATCTCATCCACAAAATTCACCACGTTGCATTTCTCATCGAGAAGCCCGTCTACGTCGGTCAGGAGTATCAGCATATCGGCCCGGCACAGGTCGCTGACAAGGCTCGACAGCCTGTCATTGTCGCCGCATTTTATCTCTTCGGTAGAGACGGTATCATTCTCATTTATTACGGGTACCGCGCGGTGAGAAAACAGCGTCCCGATCGTCTTCTTAATATTCAGATACCTGGCCCTGTCATTAAAGTCTTCCTGAGTGAGCAGTATCTGCCCCGTCAGATAACCGCGCTCCTTAAAATAATCGCTATAGAGATGCATCAGGCGGCTCTGGCCTATAGAAGCCGCCGCCTGCAGCTCTTCCAGCTTCACGGGTCTTCTCTTCATACCTAAAAGGCCCATTCCGGCGCCTATAGCTCCGGATGTGACCACTATAACCTTTAGACCCCTGTCAAGGACGTCGGATATCTGGCCTATAAGACCCTTGAGCAAGATCTTGTCCAAAGATTTATCGGGCGAGGCTATGACTTTTGTTCCTATCTTTATCACTACTATCTTATTTTTTGACATTTTTCTTCAAACTCTTCATATTTTTATAAACCGCTATCAACAGCTCCTTTATACCTTCTCCGGTAACGGCCGACATGACAAATACCCGTCTTCCCCTGATATGTTTTTTAAATCTCTTTATGTTCTCTTTCGCGCCATCGATATCGCATTTGTTCAGAGCTATAACATGAGGTTTCTTCATAAGCTCTTTACTGTAGAGCCTGAGCTCCTTATTCAAATTCACATAATCCTTATACGGATCCCTGCCCTCAAAGCCC
>JAQTPE010000099.1 GCA_028748925.1 Candidatus Omnitrophota bacterium | reverse complement strand
TATAGCTGGTTGGTGTGCGAGGATTTACGTCGAGCGAATGCAGGAACTGGCCGACCGATGCCCATACCGATACAGTAATACCTTAAAGTGAGTATGGGCTTAAGGGAGGGAATTCCTGCAAATGAGCGAGACGTAAACCGAAGCACACGGCAAAAAAATTCAGGCTGTGAGCAAAAGACTTTGGGCTTATACATGACCCGCGAGCAATTAAGCAGCTGTACAGAAAAGTTTTATTCATAAGAGATTGCTTCGCCCGCCACCTTCGGTGGCGAGGCTCGCAATGACGAAAGGTGCAACATGAATTTTGAGAAGTCGGATAGATTGAAGAAACTGCCGCCGTATCTATTCGTAGAGATTGATAAGGCGAAGAAGAAGGCGCGCGAAGATGGAAGAGATATAATAGATCTGGGGGTCGGGGATCCCGACATACCGACGCCAAAGTTTATAATCGATGCCCTTGCGAAGGCGGCGAAGGATCCGGCGACGCACAGATATTCGCTCGACCAGGGGATACCGGAATTCAGGAATGCCGCAGGAGAGTGGCTCTTGAAGCGGTTCGGCGTCGATTTCGATCCCGGTACCGAAATATATCCATTGATAGGTTCGAAGGAGGGCATAGCTCATATACCGCTGGCGTTCATAAATCCCGGTGACGCGGTATTGGTGCCCGATCCATGTTATCCGCCTTACCGCTCGGGGACGATATTTGCCGGGGGTGAGGTCATATACATGCCGCTTCTCGAAAAGAACAAGTTCCTGCCCGACCTGAAGTCGATAAACCATCATCTTCTGCATAAGGCAAAGATGATATTCATAAACTATCCGAATAATCCTACCTCCGCCATATGCGATAAGAAGTTCCTGAAGGATGTCGTCGATTTTGCCAGGAAGCATAATCTGCTGGTATGCAGCGATACGGCCTATTCTGAGATAACATTCGACGGATACAAAGCGCCGAGCATATTCGAAGTGGACGGCGCCAGGGATGTGGCTGTGGAGTTCCATTCGCTTTCAAAGACATTCAACATGACGGGCTGGAGGATAGGATTTGCCTGCGGCAACGCCTCTATAATAGAAGGCCTGGCAAAGGTGAAGAGTAACATCGATTCGGGAATATTCTCGGCCATACAGAGGGCGGGCGTCGCGGCATTGAAAAATTACGATAAGCATATCAAATCCGTAATAAAGATATATCAGGAGAGGCGCGATATTCTTGTCGACGGCCTTAACTCTTTAGGGTTACATATGGAGAAGCCGAAGGCTACTTTCTATCTATGGGTAAGGGTGCCGCCGCGTTATACGTCAGCGACGTATGCCCGGATGCTGCTTGAAAAGTGCGATATAGTGGTTACTCCGGGCAATGGGTTCGGACAGTACGGCGAAGGATACGTACGCATGGTGGTTACGGTCGATAAGAAGAAAATCAAAGAAGCGATCGATAGGATTAAGAAACGATTAGCTTAGCGTTCAGCGGTTAGCGTATATAAAGAAGAATACGCTATACACAATACGCTATACACTATACGCGAAAATATGGCGACTTGTTACATCGGCGTTGGTTCGAATATAGGTGACAGGCGGAAATTTATCGACAGCTCTATCGAGGAGCTTAGAAAAGTCCGGGGAGTCAGTGTAAGACGCGTCTCCTCGATATATGAAACTCTTCCTGTGAGCGATATACCACAGGGGAAATATTTGAACGGCGTGATTGAAATAGAGACGAGCATTGGTCCGAGATCCCTTTTGAAAGAGCTGAATAGAATAGAAAGGGCCTTCGACCGCATAAGGACTATTAAGAATGCGGCCAGGACGATTGACCTGGATATTTTGTATTATGGCGATGAGAACATTGAGGATAAAGACCTGATTATTCCGCATCCGCGGATTCGGGAAAGAGAATTTGTGCTAAAGGGTCTAAGGGAGCTGGGAAAGGGATGAAGACTATCGAAAACATCTCAAGGATGTCGACGTTCGCGAAGATGATGAAGAAGGAGGGCAAGTCCATAGGCCTTGTCCCCACAATGGGCTATCTTCACGATGGGCATTTGAGCCTTGTTAAGGCGGCAAAGAAGCATACGGATGTTGTGGTTATGAGCATATTTGTTAATCCCATCCAGTTCGGCCCCAAAGAGGATTTCGAGGAATATCCAAGAGACCTGAAACATGATGAAGAGATGGCGCGTGAGGCAGGTGTGGACGTTATATTTCATCCTCTGCTTAAAGATATCTATCCGGAAGGTTATGCCACTTATGTTACTGTGGAAAAGTTGACGAGTAATCTTTGCGGCGAATCGCGTCCGGGGCATTTCAGGGGCGTTGCCACGGTGGTGACAAAATTATTCAATATAGTAAAACCGGAAGTCGCCTATTTCGGACAGAAAGATATGCAGCAGGCCATGATGATAAAGAAGATGGCGTTAGATCTCAATATGGATATAGAGATAAAGATAATGCCTATAGTCAGGGAGAAGGATGGCCTTGCTATGAGTTCAAGAAATACGTATTTGAGCGGATCTGAAAGAAGGGATGCCGCCGTTCTTTATCAATCCCTTCTTAAGGCAGAGACGCTTATAAAGAACGGTGAACGGGACGCCGGGAAAGTCATAAAGGCCATAGAGGATATGATAAAGGCCAAAGAGTCTGCCAGGATAGAATATGTGAAGCTGGTAGATGCCAGGGGGTTAAAAGATATAAAGACGATAACCGGCGAGATCGCGATAGCGGTCGCCGTATTTTTTTCAAACACGCGGCTTATTGACAACATAACGATTATGGTGAAATAGATGACTACGCTTTTACAGGATAAGGATGATATAAGATATAACGAAACGTTAAAAAAGAAGATTGCCAAATTAAAAAAGAAACGAAATGCGGTCATTATCACCCATAACTACCAGCGCGATGAAGTCCAGGAGATAGCGGATATAAGCGGCGATTCTCTTGCGTTGGCCCAGGCCGCGGTAAGGACAGACGCAGATGTGATAGTCTTCTGCGGCGTGCATTTTATGGCGGAGAGCGCCTCCATATTGAATCCGGGGAAGACCGTTCTATTGCCGGTAATGGAAGCTGGGTGCCCGCTTGCCGATATGGTGACGCCCCAGAAACTGCGTGCCGTCAAGAGACAGTATCCGGACGCTGCTATAGTCTGCTATGTGAATACCAGCGCGGAAGTTAAAGCCGAAAGCGATATAGCGTGTACTTCAAGTAACGCGGTCGAGGTCGTGAGATCGTTAAAAGAGAAGAGGGTGGTATTCGTGCCGGATAAGAACCTGGGCAGATATGTACAAAGCCAGGTCAAAGATAAAGAGATAATATTGTGGGAGGGTTTCTGCCCGACGCATATCAGGGTGCAGGAAGAAGACGTGATCAACACAAAAAAACTTCATCATGCCGCGGAATTCATAGCTCATCCGGAATGCAATCCGGAGGTTCTCGCGCTTGCCGATCACATATGTTCCACAGGCGGTATGTTCGCGTATGTGAAACAATCCAGCGCGAAAGAGTTTATAATAGGTACGGAAGCCGGCATGTTATATAAATTGCAGAAAGAGAATCCGGATAAGAAGTTTTATCTGCCCACACAGAATCTGGTATGCGCTAATATGAAGCTGATAACTCTCGGATGGGTTGCGCACAGCCTGGAAAAGATGGTTTACGAGGTGAAGGTTTCGCCCGGCGTAAGAGAGAGGGCGTTGAAGACTCTGGAGAAGATGCTGCGCGTTACGGGCGAGAAGAAGAACGCGGCGATATCGGGTTCTTAATTTAGTTCATAGTTGATAGTTAATAGTTGAGAGTAAAAAAATAAGAGTTTAGAAGAATGAATAAAATAAAAGTAGGGATAATAGGATGCGGGACGATAGGATCGGAGATGGCCCGCGCCTGTCGAACGAGACTGAAGGACTTCATAGACCTTGCGGGAATATGCGACCTTGTTGAGGGGAAGGCCGGATTGTTGCAGAAATCCCTCAAAGATAATACGCCTATCCTGAAAGTCGATGATCTGATAAAGATGTCCGATCTCATAGTAGAAGCGGCGGGCGCGAAGATCTCAGCGGATATATTGAAGAGAGCGATAAGCGGTAAAAAAGACGTTCTCATAATGAGCATCGGCGGGCTGCTCGGCAATGAGAGCTTGCTGGAAAATGCCCGGAACGCGGGGATCAGGGTCTATCTGCCCAGCGGAGCGTTATGCGGTATCGATGGATTAAAGTCGGCTTCGATAGGAAGAATAGATTCGGTAACGCTGACCACGCGAAAACCTCCAAAAGGATTAACAGGGGCTCCTTATATAGCTGAAAATAACATAGATCTCTCTTCGATAAAGAAGGAGACTGTCATATTTGAAGGAACTGCGGGCGACGCGGTTAAAGGGTTTCCGCAGAATGTGAATGTAGCGGCTATTCTCAGCCTGGCGGGGTTGGGCGCGGCCAATACGCGCGTCAGGATAGTTACGTCGCCAGATTATACGAAGAATATACACGAAGTCGAGATAAAGGGCGAATCGGGCAATATTACTACGAGGACTGAAAATCTCCCGTCAAAAGTTAATCCGAAGACGAGCCAGCTTGCCGTCTTCTCTGCCATAGCTACGCTTGAGGGAGTGGTGAAGAGCGTCAGGATGGGGACATAGAGAAGCTATAATATGAGGCAACTGACAAAGACAGGCTCTTATATTTCGAACAGGATAGGCAGGGCTATTGCGGATTATAATCTGATAGAGGACAAGGACAGGATACTCATAGCCGTCTCCGGAGGCAAGGACAGCCTGTCGCTATTAAGATTATTGAACGAAAGAAAAAAGTGGGCGCCTGTAAATTATAAACTCATAGCGGTGCATGTTGAGAGCGATTATAAAGGCGGCTGCGGCGCCTGCAAATCCGAGCTGAAGAAGATCTTTAAGAAAGAGGGCGTAGAGCATCACTTTGAAAAAATAAAGATACTCGATAAAAAACGCAAAGTGAACTGCTTCTGGTGTTCCTGGAACAGGAGAAAGGCCTTATTCACTCTGGCGGATAAGTTCCGTTGCAATAAGGTGGCTCTCGGGCATCATATGGACGATATATTGGAGACGCTTCTCTTGAATATATTTTATCACGGGGAGTTTGCCGCCATGAACCCGAGACAGGAACTATTCAAGGGCAAGATCGTGATCATAAGGCCGCTATGCTATGCGGAGGAGAAGCACCTGAAACGGTTTGCCATAGAATGCGGTTTCAAGGCCCAGGTCTCGACGTGCCCGAACGCGGAGACCTCAAAGAGGCGCGTGATGAAGAACTTCATAAAAAAACTGGAAGAGGATTGTTCCTACGTAAAGACCAATATATTCAAGAGCGTTTCGAGGGTAAAAGAAGAGTATATCAAGCTTTGATATAAATAAATGCGAAAGGAGGTGAATTTAATGGCACAGAAAGTTGCGAAGGTAGGGATAAAGAGAAAAAAAGGATATCTCTATTACGTCGACAAGAAGGGCAATGTCGTCGAGACGAAGATGGCGAGAGGCAAGTCTAAGGGCGGCGGCGGTAAGGTTATCGCTAAACCCGGCGTAAAGAAAGAGAAGGGCTGTCTCTATTTCATCGATAAGGCGGGCGATGTATCATGCG
>JAQTPE010000098.1 GCA_028748925.1 Candidatus Omnitrophota bacterium | reverse complement strand
GCTTTCAGATACTCGAGGCTCTTCACGTGCCTGAAAGGCGCCACCATTACATGGCCGTTATTATAAGGGTAGATATTCAGCATCGAAAAGGAGTGTTTTGTCTTCTCAAGCACATACTCTTTAGGATCGCAAAATATGCACTTCTTCTTTTTACGCGAATATATGTATCTACTGCGCCATGGGGCCCAGAGATGCTTTGTATCACTTTTCATTCTTTATACGTTCCTTAGCGTCCTCGAAGAACGGGACGGCGAATTCGCTCGACCATGTCTTCTCTTCAAAGGGCCTCTCCCCAACCGTCTTGAGGAACTTTTTAAACTCTTCCGCGTAACTTCCGTAAATATGGAAGCTGTCGCTTATATCCACATATCTTCCTACGGCCACCTCTTTTCTTATTCTCTTCGATATCTCTCCCGCTATCATGGCCTGAAGATCCGTGAGCGCGAATATGTTCATGAAGCTGGCCTTATACCCGTCGCGGGATCTCCAGTGCGTATTCATATTCAGCGATAATTTCCCGTTCTCCTGCTCTACCAACCTGCACCATATCCTCTGTAAGCACGGCGGGTCATCCGTGAACGGATCCATGCCGGGGTTCCAGGTTATAGCCTGTGCGCGTCGCGAATAATGGGTCTCGGACAATTTCTTTATTATATACTCTATCTGGTTGACGGACTTACCCTCCATATCAAAACCGAACATCCTCTGGTGATATGTATACGTCCATTTTCCTTCCTCCGGTTTTATCCAATGGTCGTGAATGCCCAGGACCACCTCCTGCCTGTAGACTTCAAGGTCCTCCAGTCCGCCCGGAAAAGCGCGATGTATGCGCGGCTCTTTCATGGGGTCGTCCACCACCATTATCATGGTGCAGTCTTTGCTCAATGGATCCGAGGGCTTATCATATTCCGTCTTTATCGATAGCCCGTCTTTCCATGTGGCGATAACAGCCTTCTCCCACACTTCCGGCAGCGTACTGCCTTCGATCTTTATTACCGGTATCTCCCGCACCCCACACCTTCTTCTACCCGCATCTTCTCTTAAAGAAGGTGCGGGGTTAATTATTACAATTCCACGATGCTGCCTTCTATTTTTTTATCCGTGACCTCGAGGATACCGTAAGAGTTCTTCGACGCGAATATCCTGTCTGTAGGGCTCCCCGGGTTGAAATATAGCACCCCGTCCTTCTTTAAATTCATAGCCGCATGGGAATGGCCAAAAACGAGGACATCTATCCTGTCGAATTCTCTTCGCACAGTCTGCATTATTTCGGAAGGAGCTCCGTAACCGTGTATAAGCCCTATCTTGAATTTTTCTATAGTTATAGTCTCTTTGGTATTCAGCATCGAAGATAGCTCTTCAGAGTCCATATTCCCGCGGACCGCCTTAATCTCTTTCAAAGATCTGAGTCTTTCAAACACGCCGGCATCTATAAAGTCCCCGGCGTGAAATATCATATCCACGCCCTCTATCGCTTTATATATCTCTCTCGGCAGATCCCGCGCGGCAACCGGAATATGCGTATCTGAAAGCACCAGTATTCTCATAATACCACTATCCTTATTTTGCCGTAAAAACCGAGGAGACCGTTAAGCGTGGCAAGATCCCATATCGATATCTTGAGCTCTTTTGCCAGAAGCTTGGCGTTCTCATCCATTCCTCTTAACGGTATAATCAGCTTATTCGCTATCTTGTAATCGGAAGATTTTATATTCCTTATGTAATCTATGATATCGCTCTCTCTGACGGGTTCTTCATAAGCCTGGACCAGCCAGGAACTCCCCCTGAAGGTGGCGGCTATGAACTCTTTTTGAAGGAGAGACTCTTTCACTTCGACCTTCGTGAAATGCGGAAGTTTGATATGCCTGGCGTCTATCTGTACCAGCTCGTTGGAGAATTCATTGAAGAGCTGGGCTATTCTGGCTGTGGTATTCTTTTCGGATTCGGTTAAAAAGTCCGAGAGGTATCTCTTCATTTCGGATACAAAAATATCGTTTCTGTTGAATATGCCGTCGACTAATATCTCCTTTCTTCTCTGATATACCGACTTCAGCCAGAAGGCCAGCACGACGTCGTCTATCTTGTAGAATACGCCGCTCTTTTGGATAAATCCGAGCTGGGACAACTCGAGAAGATCTTTCGATACATCGGCCTGCTTCGATCTTATATTCCTGGATATCTCTGACAGCTTGTTTCTTCCGGATGCTATCGAAACGAGTATGGTAAGATATCTGTCCTTGTATTTGGTGTCTATGAGATCGAGTAAAAAATTCAGGAGGTATTGATGTATCACGCCGTTGGCGTTGTATATTAGATCTATTATAACCTCGACGGCTATATCACTGTCTATAAAATTAGTCATCCTCTCATGCGCGATCTCTTTGGACCTTTTCAATATATGATCAAGGTAGAAAGGATTACCGTCCGTAAATGCTATCAAGAACCTCTTCAATGCGGCATCCAGCTCAAAGCCCGAAACATGGGTCTCTATATATCTCTTCGCGCCTTCTGTATCGAAACCCGAAACTTTCACTATCTCAAAATTTCCGAATAAGAGAGAAAGTTTTTCCGAGAGTATCTTCTTAAATACCTGGTTCCGGGAGGACGAGACTATATACATAGTCTCTTTTTGTATCATTATAACTTTGCCGAAATTCAGGAATGGGTTCTTTACGCCTATATGTTCGAGATTATCAAATTCGTCGAGTATTACGACGCATGAGCGATTTATCTCCTCCTTGAGGGCGGAGGTGAGGCTTAACAGATTGAAATACGCTTCATCGAATTCACCCTTATCGACGCATGAATTGATATTTTTTATGGCGGAATATGTATTCGGCAGGAGCTCCCGGGCCTTATCGAGCAGGTTTTCGAGTTCAAACCCCGCCGCCTCTCCGGTCTTTGCGAGAGCGTTATAGAGCAGGGTGGCTATGAAACGATTGGAGAATGACCTGAAGGGCTCTTTTACAACCTCAACATATATGGTTATGAAGTCCTCTTCTTTGATCGAATACAGAAAATGGTGGAGTATGGACGTCTTGCCGGAGAGGCTCTGCCCTGTAAGGGCTATATTCTGCCTGTATCCGTCCTTCAGAGCAAGCGTCCGCTTGCTGAGAAGCTCCAGCACCTCTTCTCTTCCGAAAAATTTCTCTCCGACCACCGGTTCACTGAACATTATCGACCCTTATTTCATCGCGACAGGTAATAGAACGGGTTCTGAGGCTCGCCGTTCCTGCGTATCTCAAAATGGAGACTCGGTTCTTTCGCGCGCCCGCCCCTTCCCACCTTAGCTATCTCGCTATTCCGCTCTACCTCATCTCCGGGCTTTACAAGCAGGATGGAATTATATGCGTAAACGGTCTGAAAGCTATCTCCATGGTCCAGTATTATAGTCTTGCCGAACCCTTTTAACCATTCGTCGCAGAATACCACCTTGCCGGCTCTCGCCGCTTTTACGCTCATACCCTCCGCGGCATGGATATCTATTCCCTTGTTCTTCGTTTTGTCCATCTTGGATCCGTAATAGGATATCACATTTCCCTTAATCGGCCACGAAAAAAATTGTTTTGTAGAATATTTTTTAGGCGGCGCTTTCCTCTTCGCGGCGTCCGGTATCAGGAGCCTCTGCCCGCGCCGTATTTCGCGCGCATCATCCAGACGATTCGCGGCTACTAAAGAGTTGATCTCTACGCCGTATAATTTGGAGATGCTCCATAGAGTATCTCCGCTTTTTACATAATGATATACTCCGTCCGGACGTATCATAACCGCATCGTACTCATAGCGGGTCGGGACCGTCTTGCATCCCGCGAGCGTGAGAAGTAAAAATATTACTCCTGCGAAGCAGAATGGAGCGAGCGATGGGAATCGAACCCACGTATCAAGCTTGGGAAGCTCGTATTCTACCATTGAATTACGCTCGCTGTTATTCATTTTATTCTACCATTGTTGAGCCTAAACCCGACCACAACACTATTTATGGCGAAATCCGCCGAAGCACCTTAGCTATTGCTCATTGAATGCGAAGGCGGAAATTACGCTCGCGTTGTTGCTTAACCATTGTTAGAACCTTGTTAATTTTTTAAAATCAGAATACCTTTTATCGATATCCGGCATTTTTATATCCAGAAGCCTGTTTACGCTGAAGTCTTCTACGGCAAACGAAGCCATTATACTACCATAGACCATGCTCTTCCTTATTGTCGCGTCGTTTATCTTCCCTGCCTTACTTAAATATCCTATTACGCCCCCGGCGAAGGTGTCGCCCGCTCCCGTCGGGTCGAATACGGTCTCCAGTGGATATGCGGGCGCGATAAAATGTTCTCTTTTTGAATAATACATGACCCCGTGCTCGCCTTTTTTAATTATAACGCTCCTGGGCCCTTTTGCCACTATTGCTTTCGCCGCCATTAAAAGATTCGCTTCGCCGCTGAACTGCCTTGCCTCAGCATCGTTTAAAAGGAAAATGTCCACTTTATGCAGGAATTTTTCCAGAGACCCCTTTTTGCCGGTTATCCAGTGATTCATTGAATCGCACGCGATCAATTTCGGATTATTCATCTGGCTTAATACCTTATCCTGCAGGTCAGGGTCTATATTGGCCAAAAATAGTATCGGGGAATTTCTTAAATTTTGAGGAATATCGGGCGAAAAATCCTGGAAGACGTTTAAATGCGTAGCCAGCGTATGCGCTACATTCATGTCATATTCGTAGCGGCCTTCCCACCTGAATGTCTTACCGCTCTTTACGGCGATACCATCGGTACCTATATTCCTGTTGCGGAGCATCTTCAAATGCTTTTTCGGGAAATCCTCACCGACGGTAGCTATTATATTGACTTTATCGAAGAATGAAGCTGAAATCGAAAAGAATGTGGCGGATCCTCCCAGTATCTCATTTTTCTTACCGAAAGGCGTCTCTATCGAATCCAGCGCTACCGAACCGACAACTAATATCGACATATACTATCGTTTCCTTCCTAAACACTTTTCGGCTGTCTTTATCGAACAATACTCTCCGCACATGGTGCATACGTCTTTCGATCCGGGCTTTGAATATTTTCTGTAGATCCCGGGCCTTACCGGATCTATGGCCAGCGCGAACTGTCTCTTCCAATCGCGTCCGGCCCTCGCCCCGGAGATATCCCTGTCTTTATCTATGGCTCCTTTAACGCCCTTGGCTATATCCGCCGCATGCGCCGCGATCTTCGATGCTATGACGCCGTCCTTTACGTCGTCCAGAGTAGGAAGTCTCAGGTGCTCCGCCGGAGTTACATAGCATAAAAAGTCCGCGCCCGCGCTTCCGGCTATAGCGCCGCCGATCGCCGAAGTGATATGATCATAGCCGGGAGCTATATCGGTTACCAGAGGGCCCAGAACATAAAACGGCGCGCCGTTACATATAGATTTTTCCAAAATTACGTTTGCTTTTATCTGGTCTATAGGCACATGCCCGGGACCTTCTATCATGACCTGGACCCCTTCTTTAAGCGCGCGTCTCTGTAATTCACCCAATGTTATAAGCTCGGCGAGCTGAGGTTTGTCGGTAGCGTCAAGTATGGAACCTGGCCTCAAGCCGTCGCCGAGGCTCAAAGTTACGTCGTAGCGTTTCGCGAGGTCTATGACGCGGTCAAAATTTTCGTAAAACGGGTTTTCTCTATTATTGGATATTATCCATTCGGCCAAAAAAGCGCCTCCTCTGCTC
>JAQTPE010000097.1 GCA_028748925.1 Candidatus Omnitrophota bacterium | reverse complement strand
CTCTAGCCGGGCTGAGCTACATCCACCACAAAACTTTAAATAAACGTACTACGCAAATTTGGCGTCCCTGGCCTGATTCGAACAGGCGACCCTCTGCTTAGCTTACCGCACTGGATTACTCCAGCCAATTAATGTTGCGGTCTGGACTATGTCTTCACCATTTCAGGTGTGCAGCGTATAGTCTCTGAGGACTCTCACTTAAGCTTCAGATAATCATCGGCCCATTTTACGTGAAGGTTTTGATTATTTATGGTTTTATCAAAACGTATTGCCTTTGGACACCTTGGGTCATTAGGAACATAAAGCACTTTATCTTTCTCGGGACAATACACAGCATAGAAATCGAAATCTTCTTTCCTGTAATGTCTAATATGCGTGCCATTCCTATCTGCCCAGCTCGATCTAAATCTTATCTCGACCGTGCCGTTAGACTTAAGCGAAGCGTACTTAACCTGCAACTTAAATACTTCGCCCGTTTTTGATATAGCCACCACGTCATACGATTGATGCTCTGACAATGGAATGCATGGAACATAACCTTTTACGGTTAAGTCACTGATTACTTTTGCAACTCCTATGTCTCCTTTCATCTTCGTATGATGCAACCTTCACCTCCTTTCATTGGGCCCGATTATCTGTAGCTCTCATGGTTGCCTGCAAATTGCCCTGTTTATGACAGGGGTTCCTTGCATATAGCTGCGTTCATTCCATGCGTTATTATTCCGCATAGAAGCTCCCGTTGAAGGCAGATGCTCTATCCAACTGAGCTACAGGGACGCTAAAATATTAAAGAACTGGTCGGGGCGGGCGGATTCGAACCGTCGACCCCCTGGTCCCAAACCAGGTGCGCTAGCCAGCTGCGCTACGCCCCGATTATATCACAAAATCGTCTTTCTGTACCGGGTACCTTCTGCTAGAAATCTATACGTTGTGTACCCGGTACAAGTATGTTTTCAAAAACGCTCTGGCCTTCTTTAAAGCTTTAGAGCGGTGGCTCATCTTGTCCTTAACCTTAAGCCCGAGCTCGCCAAAAGTCTTTTTGTACTTCGGTATAAGGAAGAGCGGATCATATCCAAATCCATGTCTTCCCTTTACCGAATCGGCTATACGGCCGCTGCAATGCTCTTCGATAATATTTAAAACTTTGCCGTTATGCGCGATAGCTATGGCGCAAACGAAGCGTGCCGTTCTCTTTCCTGCCGGCACTCTCTTCGTCAACTTTAGCAACTTCGTGTTATTATCGTGATCCTTCTTATTCGGCCCGGCAAACCTGGCGCTCTTAACACCCGGCTCTCCGCCTAACGCGTCTACACATAGACCTGAGTCATCCGCCAGGACAACGCCTTTTGTAAACTTTGAAATAGTAACGGCCTTCTTTATGGCGTTGCCTTTAAAGGTATTCTTATCTTCCTTTATCGCCGGCGCGCCGGAAACATCTTTAAGGGAGATTACGCGGGCCTTCACGCTCTTTAAATATCTCTTAAGTTCCCGCAGCTTCTTATCATTCTTTGTGGCTATGACTACTTCTATCATCCCGTTAGACCTTCAAATTATATTTTCATCACTTGATTTACTTTTAAATAAACCCTACCCCTTAAACAATATATATATAGGCTGTGAAAAGGTCTAACGGGAATCATTTAGCTATCTTTACGCTCTTGAGAATGTTCTTTTGTATATGAATTATATCTTCTATCCCTTTTTGGGCAAGAGAGATAAGCCTGTTCAGATCCTCTTTCCCAAACGGTTCTCTCTCGGCGGTGCCCTGGACCTCTATGAACTTCCCTGATCCGGTCATAACCACGTTCATATCGACTTCCGCCTTAGAATCCTCTTCATAATTAAGATCGAGAACGGTCTGTCCTTCTATAATACCGACGCTGATCGCGGCAACATAATCCGACAGAGGTACTGTCTGGAGCAGACGATCCTTCTTCATCTTCTCTAATGCGAGCGCCAAAGCCACAAAGCTTCCGGTGATGCTCGCGCAGCGGGTACCGCCGTCGGCCTGTATGACGTCGCAGTCGAGCCATATAGTCCTCTCACCGAGCTTCGTCATGTCGGTCACGCTCCTTAAAGACCTGCCTATAAGGCGCTGGATCTCATGCGTCCTGCCGCCCAGCTTGCCCTTGGAAGCCTCGCGAGAAACCCGGGATTTGCATGAACGCGGTATCATTCCGTATTCGGCCGTAACCCAGCCCTTGCCGCTGCCTCTCAAAAAATGCGGCACGCCGTCTTCGACCGAGGCGGTCGCTATCACTTTGGTGTTACCAAGCTCGACCAGGCATGAGCCTTCGGCGTATTTTATGTAGTTCTTGGTTATCTTTAACTTTCTTAACTCGTTGCTCTTTCTTCCGTCCTGCCTTATCATACAGATCTATCCCTTTCGAATCTCCGCCTACGCAATCAATATTCAATAGGCCTAATGCTTCGGCGGATAAATATCCGTTCCCCTGGAGTCTATTCCCACAAGTAACGGGAAATCTTTTACTTCCAGTTTATGGATCGCTTCCGGCCCAAGGTCGCCATATAGAATGACTTTGGACGACTTTACCTTCGTTGACAGCAATGCGCCTATACCGCCGGTCGCTAAAAAATAGACGCATTTATGCTTCTTTATTGCCGCTTTAACCTCGTCCGACCTGTCGCCCTTGCCTATCATTCCGCCCAGCCCCAGTTCAATAAGATCCGTTGTAAAATGATCCATTCTTGAACTCGTCGTCGGACCGCAGGAGCCTATAGCTCTGCCGGGACGAGCTGGGGTAGGACCGCAATAATAGATTACGGCATCTTTCAAATTAAGCGGCAACGGCTTGCCCTTTTTCAGGATATCACGCAATCTCTTATGCGCGGCATCGCGCGCAGTAAGTATGGTCCCCGTCAAAAGAACTTCGTCGCCTGCTTTTAATTCCTTTCTGATATCTACCGTTAAAGGCGTCTTAATATTTATAATGCTCATAAGGTCTTCTCAGCGCTCCTGGTAGCATGGCAGCTTACTGTAACAGCCACCGGAAGTCCGGCTATATGCGTCGGAAATTCTTCCACATTTACCCCGAGCGCCGTCGTCTTCCCGCCAAGTCCCATCGGCCCTATGCCCAGGGAATTCACCGCCTTTAGGATATCCTTTTCCAGTCTTCGAAAATGCCTCTTCCTATTACTGAATCCGATCGGACGTAACAACGCTCTCTTGGAGAGATGCGCCGCATAGTCGAATGTCCCGCCGATACCTATACCCAAAATATACGGAGGACAGCCATCCGGCCCGGCGAGTTTCACGACTTCCAGAACAAAATCAATGATATCTCTTTCGGAGGCCGTCGGTTTGAGCATCTTAATGGCGCTCTTGTTTTCACTGCCGAAACCTTTCGGGGAGACCGATATCCTTACCTTGTCGCCCTGGGCGATATCGATATGGATGATGGAAGGCGTATTTGTATTTGTATTCTTCCTGAGAATAGGATCATTCACTATTGATTTGCGTAAATATCCTTTTCTATAGGCATCTTCCACGCCTCTGTTTACCGCTTCGGCCAGGTCGCCGCCGGACAACAAAACAGAACTGCCCAGTTCAATAAAGACGGAGACAAACCCTGTGTCCTGGCATATCGCTATGCGTTTCTTCTTCGCCAGAGCCGCGTTCTCTATCAACGCTTTAAGCAGATTTTTAGCCCTGGGGCTCGTCTCCCTCTTGAGAGCAGTCTTCAGGGCTTTCAGGATATCCCGCCTCAGCTCGAAATTTGCTTTCAGGCATAGCTCCGTCACAGCTTCCCTTATTTTTCTAACGTCCATCTCTCGCATATCACCTCTTTTAACTCTCAACTATTAACTATCAACTATGAACTTTTATACTCCGCTTTCACCGTAGTCTTAATCCCGCCGCGGGCATTGAATTCGCCGGTAATCTCCATCCACCTCGGCTTACACGCTTTCACAATGTCATCAAGAAATTTATTCACGACATTCTCATGAAATATGCCCACATCACGGAAAAATATTTCGTAATATTTCAGGCTCTTGAGCTCTATACAGGATTTATCCGGCGTGTAACGTATAGTTATCACGGCAAAATCGGGTAAGCCCGTCTTCGGGCAGATGCATGTAAACTCCGGCACCTCTATCGTTATAATGTAGTCCCTCTCGGGATACTGATTCTTCCAGACCTCTACCTTCGGGGTCTTCAGCCCCTTTATCGCGCCCTGCAGCCCTTCGTACGATGATTTAGTCATTCCACTCCAAGTATTTTATGCATCTGCGGTATAACACGCGAATTTTCAACTTCATTCTTTAACGCTATATCCAAAAATTCGAGCAGGCGGTTTCCGCCAGGCCGCTTGTCGAAATTCTTCACCGGCGTTGCCGGCTGCATTATAAAAGGGATCTTCTTATTCACTCCTCTTATGAGCCTTACCGCCTCTTCCACATCCTCTTTTTTTGTATCCGTAGTTACGACCGACTTCACAAATACTTTTTTACGCATAGCTATCCTTAAAAACTCCAGATGTTCATTCCAATACGCTCTGTCTCCCGTAGAAGACGGAAGCTTGAAATCCATCGCCACTATATCGATAAGATCTATCACGCTCTCGAGTTCTTTCGGCAGCGTCCCGTTTGTCTCGAGATAAGTCTTAAAGCCCTCTCTATTTAAAAGCGGCAGCATCGACTTTAAGAATTCTACATAGACCAGCGGTTCGCCTCCCGTCAACGACACCGAATGGTGCGGCCCCTTGAATTTTTCCAAAGATTTTATCGCGTTCATCACAGCCGACGGCGAATACTCTTTTGCGGGGCCTTCATTGGGGGTATCACAAAAGCCGCATGCCATATTACACTCTTTGAAACGTACGAATATCTGGCGCGCGCCGACGAATATCCCTTCGCCCTGCATCGATGAAAATATCTCTGTTATTTCCGCTTTAGGTGTATTCATCCCCATTTTAACAGCGGGTCTTCTATTCCCGCTTCCTTGAAACCTTTTGCCCTTAATACACACGAATCACATCTTAGGCACGGGACCTTCCCGCCCTTATAACACGACCATGTAAGTTCAAACGGGACCCCCAGGCTCTTCCCTCTCTTTATAATACCGCTCTTGTTCTCATTGATCAGCGGAAATTCAAGCGTCAGGGCGCCCTCGATCCCGGCCCTTGTACCGAGTTTTATAACTTTGCGAAAAGCGTCCAAATAATCTTTGCGGCAATCCGGATAGCCGCTCGAATCCTCATAATGAGCGCCTATGAATATCGCCCCGGCGCCTATCGCTTCCGCCAAAGAACCCGCTACGCTTAAAAATATCGTGTTTCTGGACGGGACATACGTAGATGGTATCTTTTTATTTATATCTTCGATCGTCCGGTTAAACGGCAATTTTTGCTTTTTATCAACGAGGCTCGATCCTTTCCATGGAAACTTGAGCCTCACCATATACAGCCCGGCATTAACCTTTTTTGCTATACGCCTCGAACTATCGATCTCTCTTTTATGCCGCTGTCCATAATCAAATGACAGGCAATGGCAATCGTACCCTTTTTCTTTCGCTATATATAAAGCTACCGCCGAGTCGAGGCCGCCGGATAGAAGCACTACCGCCTTGCGCGCCATATTATCCCTCTCTATACGTCGCACAGGAATTTTCATTTTCCCATACAGAGACGGAAGCTATATATCTGTTGCCCTTCTTTACCTCATCATAAATTAATTTGGCCATATTCTCGGATGTCGGATTCAG
>JAQTPE010000096.1 GCA_028748925.1 Candidatus Omnitrophota bacterium | reverse complement strand
CACTCTATTATGATAAGAGAGATCTTTCTTTTCCATCCTGTCGATACCTTTTTTACGAGCTCTTTTCAGGCCTTCCAGAGTATCTATATCGAGGAGTATAGTCAGGTCCGGAACAACGCCGGCCGTCGCTACTCTATCTAACGTCTTTATAGCCTCCAGATCGACGCGGCCTCCATACCCCTGATAACTGAACGTGGCATCGCTGAACCTGTCGCTTATCACTATAAAACCCCTGTCAAGCGCGGGCTTTATTATCTCTTTCACTATCTGGGCGCGGCATGCCTCGAACAAAAAAAGCTCCGCCAGATCCGATATACATATTCCCGGCGAATCGAGAAGGACTCTTCTTACGGCCTCACCGAGCTTCGTTCCGCCCGGCTCACGGGTATGCACAACGAGATAACCCGTATTCTTCAGATGCTCAAAGAGTAGTTTAGAATGTGTACTCTTACCGCAGCCTTCAACGCCTTCGAATGTTATGAATATACCGCCCCTTAAAACCCTGTGCGCCATATGGTGCCTTCTTTGGTATCTTCGATTATAATTCCCATACCGGAGAGCTTCTCTCTTATTTCATCAGATCTCTTATAATCTTTTTTGGCCCTTGCCTCATCTCTCTCTTTTATAAGCGCCTCTATCTTCGCGGCCTGCGGGTCTTTGGCCTCTTTCTTCACAAGATTCAGCCCGAATATTTCCGACAGTTCCAACAATATAATTTTGGAGCTGACCGCAACATTGGCATCATCAATATTCTTATTAGTAAAATTAACCATTTCGAAAAGGTGAGCCAGCGCAAGCGGCATATTGAAGTCATCATCCATCGCCTCTTCAAAACGCGTCCTAAATTCGTTTAATAATCCGATGGGAGATTGAGATTTGTTATCCATCTTTTTTTTAACCCTGTCTATCTTATCGAGCATTATAACAAACCGCTCTTTCTGCGCCTTCATCTCCTGTATTCTTTCCTCGGTATAATCCACGGGATGTCTGTAATGGGTATTCAGAAAGAGCAGCTTCAGGTAATCCGCGTCTTTATGCTTCAGCATAAAATCTTTTATGGATATAAAATTGCCCAAAGATTTGGCCATCTTCTCGTTGTCTATGGTCAGGAGACCGTTATGCATCCAGTATCTGGCAAATGTTTTACCGGCTCCCTCAGACTGAGCTATCTCATTTTCGTGGTGCGGGAATATAAGGTCAACCCCTCCGCCGTGGATATCGAATTCATCACCAAGTATGTCGGAACTCATCGCGGAGCATTCTATGTGCCAGCCCGGCCGCCCGGCGCCCCAGGGGCTATCCCATGACGGCTCACTTTCTTTGGCCTTTTTCCATAGCGCGAAATCGAGCGGGTCTCTCTTGTTCTCGCCCGGAGAGATCCTTGTCCCGTTAGAGACATCGCCTCTAACGGGACGCGTACCTATCTCCATCTTGTCGAGATCCTGATTCGATAATTTCCCATAACCCTTGGCGCTTCTTATATCAAAATAGACATCTCCGGCCGACTCATAAGCGCACCCTCGCTCGATTAGAAGTTCTATGAACTTTATCATCTTGGGTATATATTCCGTCGCCAGAGGTTCCCTGTCCGGCCTGGCAATCCCCAGAAGATCCATATCCCTGTGATACGCATCGAGATATTTTTTTGAGACCTCTTCTACCGCCATCGACTCTTTTTTAGCCTTGTCTATGATCTTGTCATCAACATCCGTAACATTCCTGACAAACGTCACTTTGTGCTTTCCGGAAAGATAACGGCGGATAACATCGAATATGTAGGCGCTTCTGGCGTGTCCTATATGAGGCTCATCATAAACGGTGGGACCGCAGACATAGATCCCTATGTTGCCGGACTTAACAGGTATGAATTCTTCCTTGCTCCTTGTAAGCGAATTGTATATCTTCATCATCAGCTTTCAGCTTTCAGCTCTCAGCTTTCAGCCGCTGATAGCTGAGAACTGATGTCTGATAGCTAACCATCTATTTCTCAAGGCTATCGAGCCTCTTTTTAAGATCGTCTATCTCCTGCAATAGAGGGTCGAGGACATGGACATGATCCAGGCTGAGCTCTATCTTCTTGCCATCCTGTTTTGTAACCCTGCCGGGAACCCCTACTACAGTGGAGTTATCCGGTGTATCTTTTATAACAACGGCATTTGAGCCTATATAAGAGTTATCGCCTATCTTAATATCGCCCAATACTTTAGCGCCTGCCCCTATAACCACATTGTTCCCAATCGTGGGATGACGTTTTCCCTTTTCCTTGCCTGTCCCGCCCAGCGTAACGCCCTGATAGAGAGTGACATTATCGCCTATTACAGCGGTCTCTCCTATCACTACTCCCATGCCGTGATCGATAAACAACCCCTTACCTATAGTGGCGCCGGGATGTATCTCGATACCTGTAAAGAACCTGCCTGTCTGTGATATCCATCTGGGTAAGAAAGGTATCCGCATGCGGTACAGGGTCCGAGCTATGCTATGGAATACGAGCGCATGGATCCCTGAATATGTCAGAAGCACTTCCAGAAATCCATTCGCGGCCGGATCGCGCTCAAATATCGCCAATATCTCTTTTCTGAACAGTACGGCCACTATGAGCCAGAATACGGCCGCCAGTAAAACAAGATTTAACAAAATAGATATGCATGTATACATACGATCACCTGTCAGTCCTTATCCTTCCAGGGTCACTATGGCATAAGCTGCTATAGCTTCCCCTTTGCCCAACGAGCCCACGCCTTCGTTCGTGGTCGCCTTTATGTTAATATTCGATCTCTCTAAACCCAAAACACCGGATATCTTTTCAATCATCTTGTCCTTAAACGGATGTATCTTAGGCTCCTCGGCTATTATAGTAGTATCGATATTCCCTATCACGAAATTCTTTTGGGCCGCAAGACGGGCGACCTTCTGCAGAATATCTCCGCTCGGCATATTCTTGTAACCGGGATCCGTGTCGGGAAAATGCCGTCCTATATCTCCCATCCCCATGGCCCCCAAAATAGCATCGGCTATGGCATGCATAACTACGTCTCCGTCGGTGTGACTGATCAGCCCCTTGACATAAGGTATCTCAATGCCGCCCAAAAAGAGTTTCCTCTCTTCAACTAGCCTGTGGATATCGTATCCTATTCCGACTCTCATCCCGCACCTTCCTTTCCTGGAGTCTATGTTTTAGAAGGTGCGGGACTCATATCAGCACCTCCGCTATCTTTAGATCCTCTATGGTTGTTATCTTAATATTCCGGGGCGAGCCTTTTAGAATTTTGACCCTGCGTCCCAGGTTCTCCAATATAGAAGCGTCATCAGTCACACCAGAAATATCCTTTGCTTCGCATAGAGCTTTCTTTAACATGCCGTATCTGAACGCCTGCGGCGTCTGCGCTCTCCATAGAGAACTTCTATCGATAGTCTTCTTTATGAAAAGCCTCTTGTCCGCAAGCTTGACCGTATCCGTCATAGGTATGGCGGTAACGCATCCGCCGAATCTGCCGGCTAAAAGTACGGAATTCATTATATCGGAGTCTCCGGGGAACGGCCTTGCGCCGTCATGGATCAGCACTATGTCACAAAGCGGATTCACCAGATCGAAGCAATTCTTTACGGATCCGGCTCTCGTCTTTCCGCCGGCAACTATCTTCGTTACTTTTCTTATTCCGTATTTATATATTACACTCTCCAGGCGCTTTATCGAATCCGGATCGGCCGCTACATATATCTCGTCTATATATTTCGATGAGTCGAGGGCTTTAAGCGCATATGTTATGAGAGGTCTCCCTGCCAGTGATACAAACGGCTTCTTCGTCCGTGCCTTAAGCCTCTTTCCTGAACCGGCGGCCGGAACTATTGCGGCAACCCTATATCTCATTTACCCTTCCAACCGCCCTGCTGAGGCTTTGCGGATTCTTCGAGTTTAGCGAATATCATCCTGCCGGCGGAAGTCTGCAGGACGCTCGTCACCGCCACTTTTATTATCTGGCCTATCATCTGGCGCGTATTGTCTACGACCACCATGGTCCCATCGTCAAGATACCCCACACCCTGATTAAATTCCTTACCCTCCTTTGATATCCTGACCTCCATCATCTCGCCGGGCAGCACTATCGGCCGTAAAGCATTGGCAAGTTCATTGATATTGAGCACGGTGACACCCTGTAGTTCGGCTATCTTATTCAGGTTAAAATCATTGGTAACGACCCTTCCTCCAACCAGTTGCCCCAGTTTCACGAGCTTAGCGTCCACATCTTTTATATCAGGGAAATCTTCCTCGTTTATCCTTACATTCAGATGCGAATCCTTCTGTATTCTGTTAAGTATGTCGAGTCCGCGCCTGCCGCGATTACGTTTCAGCGAATCTCCGGAATCGGCTATATGCTGCAGTTCCCTTAAAACGAATCTCGGTATCACTATCCTGCCGTCGATAAACTTGGTCTGCAATATATCGGCTATCCTGCCGTCGATAATCACGCTGGTATCGAGAAGTATGATGTCCTCGCGCTCATCCTGCCTTACAAACTTGATATAAGGCACGATAAGATTGAATTCATCCTTGCCGCGCATGGCTATCACCATACCCAGATAGCAGAATATCAATATCAGTATTATCTGCAGAGACGAAAAGAGCTCTATGCTCATAGGAATAAGCTTTAATACGCTTGTAACTATCCATGACATAAAGAAACCGAAGATGAGCCCGAAAACAGCCGCTGAGAGATTCCTTATGGAGAATCTCTTCATGACGAGCTCAAGGATCACTATAAATAATGATCCGGCCAAACCTGCCACAGCGCCGCTGACGCGCCATATCAAACTAAAATTGCCGAGAATACCGCCTACATAATATCCTACTATGGTGCTCAATATTATAAAAAATGCCCTAAGATATGTTACAGTCATAAGATACGCCCCCGCCTTCTATAATTATTGACCTCTGGGTTTATTTAAAAGTTTCCATGGATTATTCTTTATATCCTCAACGAATGCTTCAAGATCCTGATATATCTTGTCTTTCGTCAAGAGCTTGCCTATAGTACCCTCACCGTTCTTCAGCCTATCCACTATTACCTTGACCGAATCCGTCAATCCGCTTAAGTTCTCAAAAACTTTCGCCATGGAGACAGGATCCTTGCCTATAAGAAGGTCTCCATTCTTTAAAAATCTCTTTCCCGAAGTTCCCGGAGATATCTCCATATACTTCTCCCCCATGAATCCGAGGGTGCTTATTGTGGCGATCGCGTCTTCCTCTATCTTTACACCTTCCCTGATCCACGCGCTAAGCTCAGCCTTTGTCTTCTTATCTTTCTCGTCATAATATAATCTGAGCCCGTCTATCTGCCCCACGCCGATCCCGGAGACTCTCACCGGCGCACTGCTGCCGATACCATCGACGAAATTGAAATCGACCTTTATATGATAGCCTCTCTTCACAAGATTGATATCGCCTATCGAAAATACTATTATAAAAAGTATGGCAATGCCGATCATTATGAATACGCCCACCTTCAATTCAAAAATCCTTAGATCATCCATCCATCCCTCCGTATTATATTTACACTAAGTGTTCGAAATCTATGCCTTCTGTTATCGGCCCTGTACCGGCGCCGGTGATAAACTGCCTGACTATAGGATCTTTTGTGTTCTTGATCTCATCGGGCGTTCCATCCGCTATTATCTTGCCGTTATATAGCATGGCGACCCTATCGGCTATCTTATAGGCGCTGGTCATATCATGCGTAACGGCTATAGACGTTACATTAAGTTTCGTATGTAATTTGATTATGAGATCATTTATAGAATCACCCATTATAGGGTCGACGCCCGTCGTAGGCTCATCATAAAGCATTATTTCCGGTCTCACGAG
>JAQTPE010000095.1 GCA_028748925.1 Candidatus Omnitrophota bacterium | reverse complement strand
GGCGGTATCTCTCCGCGCCGCGCGCACCAGCGCAGCGTGCATGGCGGCCATCATCACAAAGATAGACGCGAAGTTATCGGGAGAGCACGTTATAGCGATAGACGGCTCGGTTTACGAGAAACACCCGACGTTCGCTAAGAATGTCAGAATAGCCCTGACAGAGATATTCGGACGGAGGGCATCGCGCGTAAAGATATCTTTGGTCAAGGACGGCTCCGGCATAGGCGCCGCCGTTATGGCGGCCGTCGCCTCGGCGCAATAACGCGGCAAAAAAAATGTTTGAAAAATGGGCGAGCGTAAAATGGCAAAGGACGTTCTTTTATCGATACTGCGGAAAGACAGCGCTGTTAACAGAGACTTGATATGCGGGAGGACCGCGCATTTCAAAAGCGCGGACTGGAATGATCTCCTTGAGCGCGCGCTCAAATACGGGCTTTTCCCGGCATTTTACGAGCACTTGATGAAGATGAAGCTTGATAATATTCCCCGGGATTTTTTGTTAGAGCTTAAAGCCCTGTACGCCTTTAACCTGAAAAGGAATATTCTGCTCGAGAGGGAGTCGTTGGCGGCGCTCAGCTTTCTTAAGGATGCGGGCATTCCTTCCATACCGTTAAAAGGCCCCATAACGGCGAGATATATCTATGGCGACCTGGCATTCAGGAGGACATCCTGCGACCTGGATTTCCTGATAAAGCCGGAACATTTTAAAAAAGCCGCGGCTTTATTAACAGACGCCGGATGGATCTCCGCCGAAAAAGGAGAAGAGACCTTTTCATATAAATTTGCGCTCAAATTTGCGGGACAGATAAGTTTTACAAGAAAAACGGACAGCTCGCTGGGAACCCTGGTTCTTGATCTGCATAAGGATTTATTGGAATTGTTCATGTTCGCTTCTTTAAAGGATTTCTGGAATAACGCCCGCGAGATAGATCTGGACGGCAATAAAGTCCTGATGCCTTCGAATGAAAGCCTGCTTGTCTATTTCTCTCTCCTTTCAATGTCCTTAAATATACGGTATATTTACGATGTCGGCGTTATCGTCTCAAAGTGCAGGGACGCGATAAATTGGCGAAGGATAGCCTCCAGCCCCGCGTACTCGCGGCACAGGACCTCCGTCTATTTTGCGATCAAGAACGCCAGGGAACTATTTGCCTGCGATATTCCGGAGGATTTTTTAAAAGCGGTAAGGCCGAATGCCGCCAAAAGGCTTGTATTGACCGCATGGATAAATAAGACGGCTTTGATACACAAGCCTCTATCGAAAGTCTACAACTCGCGCGTATACGGGAAGATATGGTACTACTTTGTCGCAAGCCTTTTGTATTCGGAAAATCTTTTCGGCTGCGTTAATATAGTAATTAAGAAAATATTTTACAGGGGATTCAGGCTGGGGATGCTGTTAAGATAAGGACAAAAAGGAGGGACGGATCATGGCGGAAAATAATAAGCCTATAGCAAATCCTATGGTGGTGCTCAGGGAAGAGTTTGACGATTGGGCGCTTTTATTCGACCCGGATACGAACGATATCTTTACGATCGATCCGGTATCCGTGTTTATCTGGAAGAGGCTTGACGGCAAGCATATCACGGAAGATATAGTTAAAGAGCTGAAACCTGTCTGCGACGGCGTGCCGGAAGACGCGCCCAGGCATATCGACGATTTCCTGCAGGACCTTGTGAAGCACGGCCTGGCGGGATACGAGATGAAAAAGTGAGGCGTAATATATCAAAGAATAAATGGCGTAAACCGAAACTGATGATATTGGTCGAAAACAGCCGCGGAGAATCCGTTCTGGCATATTGTAAGGGGGCTGGTGTAGCGATCGACCCGCTCGAATATGCAGTAGCTTGTTCTCAAGTCGGGTCATGTATTACAAATTGCAGTGATTTATGGATCAGTTAATCGCATTTATCGATTTAAATTTTTAAATATATTGCTATGAAACAGAACAATTATCTGGAAATAAAAAAAATTAATATCATGCCGCGCCTGCCGCTGGAAGGTTCCATCGACCTTACCTACCGCTGTAACAACAATTGCAGGCATTGCTGGTTGTGTATCCCGGCCGATTCGGAAGAAAAGAAAAAAGAGATGTCTTTCCGGGAGATAGGAAAGATCGTAGGCGAGGCTAAAAAAATGGGATGCCGTCAATGGTCGATATCGGGCGGCGAGCCCATGTTAAGGCCCGATTTTTGCGAAATATTCGATCACATAACCTCAAATTCAAGGGGCTATTCTTTAAATACCAATGGGACTATGATTTCGCCTAAGATCGCGAGGCTTATGAAAAGAGCCGGGATAAAGATGGTGGCCATTTACGGCGCCACAGCCGAAGTCCATGACCACATTACACGCAATCCGGGTTCGTTCGACGCTACTATTAGGGGGTTCAGTTATTTGAAGGAGGCGGGGGCAAATTTCATCGTCCAGATCATACCCATGAGGGATAATTACCATCAATTGGAGAAGATGGTGGGCCTCGCACAGTCCTTGAGCAAACACTACAGGATCGGCGCCGCGTGGCTTTATCTTTCCGCATGCGGCGACGCTGAGAGGAATAAAGAAATAAGTCGGCAAAGGCTTGACGCGAAAGATGTAGTAGAGGTCGACAAACCGGACCTTTCTTATGAAGAATGGTCCGACAAATCGTATGGCGGCAATTGTCTTAAAAAGGGGAAGGCCGGTCATTTTTTTAGCGAGTGCATATCTGCCAGGAGAAATTTCCACATAGACCCTTACGGGGGCATGTCATTCTGTTGTTTTATTAAGGATCCCGTTTTCCGCTATGACTTGAGAGACGGGGATTTTAAAGAGTGCTGGGAGAAGTTCATCCCGTCTTTAAGCCGGCAGATCGAGGCCACAGCCGAATATGAGGAACATTGCGCCTTCTGCGAGTCCCGTAAAGATTGCCGCTGGTGCCCTTCCTATGCCTATTTAGAGCATGGCAGATTCGGCGCTAAGATAGATTATCTGTGCGAAGTCGCCCGGGAGAATAAGAAATTCAAGGAAGAATGGCAGGCTAAACATCGCCGGTATTTTCGGATCGCAGGAATGACAATGCAATTGGATTCCGACATAGCCTTTAATGATAATACATTTCATCCTAAATTTAAGATGTTTGAGACAAACGCTCCAGGCGAGGATATGATCCATATAAAGCACCATTTTTCGCTTCCCGACCTGGACGGCAAAGAACTGGGCGTTGAAGTATACCGGAAAGCGCCGTGGGCGATCTATAAGAAAGGCGATTCCTGGATATACATAGGCATATCTCCCTCGGGAGGAGATAAAAATATCCATCGCGTGGCGGTCTTTAACCGCGAACATACCCGGGCAAAAATATATAATGACAAAAATGAGAATTTCGAAAACGGCGGGCTGCATTCTTTGACGTTATTTTCCAGCGACCAAGTTCTATTGGCGCGGATCCTGGCAGACAGGGAGGGCTGTTATATACATTCCTGCGGTGTGGACTTTGACGGAAAAGGATTTCTCTTCGTCGGCCATTCCGAAGCGGGTAAATCGACCATGGCGAGATTGCTAAAAAATAAAGCCAAGATATTATGCGATGACCGGATGATCGTAAGGCGCCATACGGGCGGATTTAAGATATACGGGACATGGAGCCACGGCGATGTGCCTGATGTGTCGGCGGACTCGGCGCCGCTCAATGCCATATTCTTCCTGGAAAAATCGAAAGAGAACCGCATCATCCCAGTCGAGAATAAAAAAGAGATAACGAAGAGGCTCCTGGCATGCCTTATTAAGCCGTTCGTGACCGTTGATTGGTGGGAGAAGTCGCTCGGCCTTCTGGAGAGAATAGCCGGTGAAGTCCCGTGCTATGTATTGCGGTTCGACAAGAGCGGCGATGTTGTAAAGTTGCTGGAGGATATATAATTGTGAAAAGACAAAAGGAGCTTAATATGGAAGCGAAGGTAAGCATAAATACCGCATATGCGCCGTCGGAGGATGTAGTCGCGAGGAGTATCCACGGGGAATTGATCATCATACCGATAACTTCGGGTATAGGCGACGCCGAAGGCGAGATATTTACGCTCAATGAGACGGGCCAGGCCGTTTGGAATAAGTTGGACGGTAAGAGGAGCTTGAAAGACCTGGCAAAGGAATTGGCCTCTGAATTTGAAGGCTCCGCAAAAGAGATAGAAAAAGACGTTCTCGGAATAGTTAACGAACTGGTTAAGCGGAGGATGATTGTCAAATCAAGCCGTAATTGAGTCTAGCTATGTGGCGGATGAAAAGAAGGCGATCTCCTTATCGGGAAATACGCTTATAGAGCTTATCCGCGGCTGTGTAGAGAATAAGAGGTCGTTCAGGTTCAAGGTTAAAGGTTCGAGTATGACGCCGTTTATCAAAGATGAGGATATAGTGACGATATCGCCTGTCATAAGTCCGTCCGTCAGGATTGGCGAAGCAATAGCGTTCTTGCGCCCTAATTGTGGGAAGCTGGTGATTCATAGAGTTGTTAAAAGAGATGGAAATGCATACCTTGTAAAAGGAGACGGTGTTCCCGGAACGGACGGTTTTATCCCGCGTGACCGCATTTTAGGGGTAGTCGCAAAAATAGAAAGAGGGGGAAGGAAGATTTCTTTCGGCGCCGGACATGAGAGGGTGTTGATCGCCCTGCTCAGCCGTTCCGGACTTTTGTTCCCTATTTTTTGGTGCTGGAGGCTTGCCTCTTTTCCCGTAAGGAAAATATCGCAATGGAAGAACGCTTCATAGGCTCCGCGGCATTGCAGAAGATCCCTCTCTGGGATAGGATGAAGAAAGAGAGGGATATCATATCTTTTTCTGTCGAGCTGACCGCCCGATGCAATAATAATTGCAGACATTGCTATATTAATCTTCCCTCAGGCGATAGATACGCGGAAACGAAAGAGTTGCCTCTTGAAAAAATAGAGAATATAGCGGACCAGGCAATATCCATGGGGGCGGTCTGGTGCCTCCTGACGGGAGGAGAACCGCTTCTGAGAAAAGATTTCGCCGAGATATATTTAAGCCTTAAGAAGAAAGGGCTGCTTGTCTCCGTCTTCACCAATGCGGTTCTCATAAACTCCGAGCACATAAAACTATTCAAGAGATATCCGCCCAGAGATATAGAGGTGACCGTATACGGTGTTACCGGGAAGACCTATGAAGATGTAACGGGGAAGCCCGGCTCGTTTGACGCTTTTATGAACGGGTTAAACCTGTTGCTGGAAAATGGTATCAAGGTCCGCTTTAAGGCCATGGCCCTGCGCTCGAATGTCCATGAGCTTCCTCAGATCTCGCGATTCTGCCGCGAGAGGACGAAGGATTATTTCCGTTTCGACCCGTTCTTGAACCTGCGGTTCGATAGGAATGCCCTGAGGAACGATGAGATAAAAAGAGAAAGACTTTTACCTCAGGAAATCGCAGACATAGAAGAGGCGGACGGCGAAAGATATCATGTACTGGAGGATAACTGCGATAAGCTGATAAATCCCGAGTTTAGTAATATTAACTGTAGCCATCTTTTCCATTGCGGAGCCGGGAACGGCAGCTTTAGCGTAAGCTATGACGGCCATTTTCGCCTCTGCTCCTCTCTTTGTAATAGCGGTTGCGTCTACGACCTGAAGAGCGGAAGTCTCGCGGACGCCTGGCGGACATTCGTTCCAAAAGTAAGGGATAAGCGCTCGAATGAAAAAGAGTTCCTCGAAAAATGCCGTAAATGCGATATTATCAATCTATGTATGTGGTGTCCGGCGCATGCCGACCTGGAAACGGGTAGAATGGACGCTGTGGTAGATTATTTCTGTGAGGTTGCGCGCGCGAGGGCGGCTATGCTTAAAGAACCCTCAGCTTGTGGATAAAACTTATAAAAGGGATGGTGTAAATATGAAGATAATGAGGACGCCCAAGACGGTGG
>JAQTPE010000094.1 GCA_028748925.1 Candidatus Omnitrophota bacterium | reverse complement strand
GTAACAACAACACGTCTTTTCTTAAGCATCAGAGAACTTTACTTGCCGGCTTTCTCTTCGATATATCTCAGAGCATCTCCGACAGTCGCAAGTTTTTCGGCATCTTCATCCGGTATCTCTACGCCGAACTCTTCTTCTAATGCCATTATGAGCTCAACCGTATCCAATGAATCCGCCCCTAAATCATCCACAAACTTTGCGCTATCCGTCACTTCTTCTTTTTTAACTCCCAGCTGCTCCGCAATGATCTGCCTGACCTTGTCCTGAGATACTGCCATTTTACCCCCTTATTTTTGTGCTACTACTCTATTTCCTTATCCTACATAACCATCCCGCCGTCAACCGTGATAACCTGACCGGTGATATAGGCGGAACTGTCACTAACTAAAAACAGAGCGAGATTCGCCACATCATTAGCAGTCCCAAGTTTCGACATCGGGATCTGCTTCAGCATCTCGCTCTTTACGTTTTCCGGTAATTTTGCTGTCATATCCGTCTGTATAAAGCCAGGCGCTATAGCGTTTACCCTTACGTTCCTTGATGCAAGCTCTTTAGCGATCGTTTTTGTCAGGGCTATCAGGCCGCCTTTGGAAGCGGCGTAATTCGCCTGGCCCGCATTACCCACTATTCCGATTATCGAAGCCATGTTGACTATCCTGCCATCCCTCTGTTTCATCATGACCTTCGAAACGGCTTTGGCGCATAAAAAAGCGCCCTTAAGATTAACGCCAAGGACCGCATCCCAGTCTGCTTCCGACATTCTGACAAGAAGCGTATCCTTTGTTATGCCAGCATTGTTAACAAGTATATCGATTTTGCCGAATTTGTCAAGGGTTTTTTGGATGAAAGAATCGACCTGATCCGGTTTTGTCACATCCACTACCCCCGTCATACATTGACGGCCAAGCGCTTCTATCTCTTTCCGGGTCGCGGCAAGGGCATCGGTGTTGACGTCACACAGGACTATAGAGCACCCCTCTTTGGCAAATACAAGGGCTATCTCCCTGCCTATGCCTCTGGCTCCGCCGGTAATTATCGCTACTTTATCCTTTAAAATCATAACAACCTTTCCCCGCCTTACCATGTATCGTATCAATACAATATCTGCCCATGACTTCGCCATGAGACGGACCGGCAGATAAGTTTTTCATCTTGAGCTATTTTATCTTCAAAAATAACTTTGTCAAGTGCTTTTATAAGGGACGTGATCCAATTCCACATACGAACCCATAGTATAGGATAGATTAAGTTCTTCTATCCTAACAGGAACTATCTTCTTCATAAGGCTATCCGGCCCATCAAATATCACCTTTATATAGTTATCGGAATAGCCTGTAAGCCTGCCGGAATGCCTCTCCTTTTTAGATTCGACCAATACATCTACCAGCTTCTTCAGAAAGAGCTCCCTATAGAGATAAGATGCCGTAATGGCGGCTATCTTCATGCTCTGAAACCTTCTTTTAATCTCATCTTCCGGAACAATACCTGACATAGCGCAAGCCGCTGTCCCATCCCTTTTACTGAAAGAAAAGATATGCGTCTTCACGGGAAGGATATCCTTGATAAGGTCTACCGTATTTCTGAAATTCTTGTCGGTCTCCCCCGGAAAGCCTAACAACACATCAGTAGTTATGCCCGCATCTCCTATCTTTTTTCTCACTTTAGTAATGAGGGTTCTTATATCGACGGATCTGTAAGGCCTGTTCATCCTGCCTAATATTTCATCATCTCCTGATTGTATAGGTATATGCAGATGCCTGCATATCTTCTTGTTTTGTGATATATACTCTATCAATTCATCCGTAACATACTTCGGTTCTATCGAGCTTAACCTGATCCTGAATATGCCAGGTATCTCATAAATAGCTTTCAAGACATCAATGACGCTCTTCTTCTGGGCCGGGTCACTGCCCCATGCGCCGAGGCATATCCCGGTAAGCACTATCTCTTCGAAGCCTTTGGAGACGAGCGTCTCCACTTCTTCGATTATATCATGCAATGGCCTCGATACCGATCCGCCCCTTACGGAAGGCACTTTGCAGTAGGAACAGGCATTGGCACATCCGTCCTGTATCTTCACAAAGGCTTTCGTATGATCTTTAAAGTCGGTAATTTTGAGAAAACGACGCGATCTGCACTGTGTATCGGGTATAGGATATTGGGCAGTTGAGTTATTGGTAATTATATCGATTATACGTATCTTATCATTGTTTTTAATTATATTGGATACTCCGGGCAGGAATGAAAAAGCATCGGCGTTATTTTCTACGGCGCATCCGGTCAGGACTATCTTCGCGTTCGGGTTCGTCTTATGAAATATACCCGCCCAATAGCGCGATTCGCTATCCGCCTTACGCGTAACCGTACATGTGTTCAATATGTAGATATCCGCCGTATCTTTCGCGAGGCATTCCTTAAAACCGGCATTGATCAGGAGCTCTCTCATAGCCTGCGATTCATACTGGTTAACCTTGCAACCGAGCGTCTTTATGAAGAACCTGCGATTTGTATCAATTTTCATATTCATAATTTACCATAGATAATAACGCTAATCCCGCGGTGTCGCTCTTCAGGACCCGCGGACCCAGACTGATTATCCTGAAACCCGCATTCTTCGCTCTTTCGATCTCTTCCGGGGTGAAATCCCCCTCAGGGCCTATAGCCACTGTTATCTTTTTGCCGCTGCCATTTTTCAGGGCATCTTTCAGCTTTATGGCCTTATCGCTCAATGCGGCGATCAATTTCAGGTCATGCGTCCGGGCAGCCTTACCATCGTTTTCGCCAGAGCGCGCCGCAGCACCAACAACCGCATTAAAATCCGTAATGGGCTGAATCTCCGGGATATCCGCCCTGCCGCACTGTTTTGCCGCCTCCATGGCTATCTTCCGCCAACGCCCAACTACGCTCGCCTTCTTTGCGTCATTCCATTCGGGGATCGTGCGCGCCGTCGTCACCGGGATTATCCGGGTAACACCGAGTTCCGTCGCCTTTTCGGCAATGTAATCCATTTTGTCTTTCTTGGGTATCGCCTGTATAAGAGTAAGGAAGACGGTTTTCCCGGCGTCGGATTCACGCGTCTTCTTTATCTCTACCTCTAATGATTTACGGTTAGCCGCCTTGATTATACCGGTATACTCTCTTCCGGTACCATCGAATACTATAACTTCATCCGAAATTTTGAGGCGCATCACATCGAGAATATGATGCGCCTCAAGTCCGGTGATATATATGGTATCGGTTTTTATAAACTCCTTTGCGACAAAAAAGCGCGGCATCGGTTACTGTTGTTTTATCCTGACGGCGGATTTGGCCGATTTTTTCGACGGAACAGGAGTATTTATAACAAAATCCACTACAGACTCTTCTCCCAGGTTAACCGAGACGCCCTTTTTATGCTGCCTCGGGCTTGAAAGGACTTCTATGTTGTACGTCCCTTTACCGAGATCGACAGGTTTATTCGATACCGCTGAGCTGATGACCTCATTCGTATCGGCTCTCGTTATCCTCACGCTCAAACGGACATTATTGCCGTTTTCATTTACGGTCTTCACCATAAGGGAGCCTACAACACACCCCAGATTCAGGATCGTCTCCTTGCCGGATACGATCTTAATGTTTTTTTTGTACAATCTGGGAGAGGTCCCTATCTCTATGTCATAAACCCCGGGCACTATTTCCATAGTTTTGTTGGTCATATATGCGGTGACCATATCATTCGTATTGGAATAGAGCACCCTCATCGGATAATATGCGGCCGCCTTCTTGGCGTTTAATGCCTTGACGGTGATCGAACCCATAACGCATCCCAGGTCCTCAACCGTCTCTTTTCCTTCCGCTACTTTTATATTCTTGAATATCTTCTGCGGAACGGAATCGACTTCCAGATCATAAGTTCCGGGTACGACTTCCTGCATCCTGCCGCCCACGAATGATGCCGTATAGATACTCGATCTCCCGTCAATAACCCTGAAGGCCTTTATCCTCATGGGTATTCCAACATTCTTTGAATTAACTATCCTTACCGTAAGAGCGCCTTTGCCCTTCGAAATAACTTTTTGCGCAGCCGGTTTCTTCATACCCTTTTTCACCTGAACTGCCGGAGCCGCTGCTTTTCCGGATCTTGCTTTCGACGCAATAGCCTTAACGAATATGATAAGTCCCGCAAATACGATCAAAACGACTATGCCCACAATAATCTTTTTAATCTTCATACTATTTTTCCCCCTCGCCGAAGACCTCGGCCGTAAATGTATATAGTTCTGTTTCCGGATCTTTCCATGCATCCGGCTTAAGGCCCGCTTTTTGGCCGCACAGGCTCGTTAAGAATTCTTCCTTATTCCATCCCGTCTCCGTAGCCACCTGCGGCAGATAAACACCGCTGTTGAATCCCCTCTTTACAATAACACCGTGGCCGGGAATTTTTATCTCATCGGCGGTCTTCACTCTCTGTAACGGTGAAAGTACCGATATCTCTAAATTGACCTTATCGATCTCACCCGGCGAAAGCCTTAAAAATCTGGGATCCCCGGTAGCCGCCTCTATAGCCATGTCCGCTATCGTCTGATATAACGGGCCATGGCCTGCCATATTCCCGATACAGCCGCGTAATTCGCCTTTTTCATGGAGCGTAACGAAGGCTCCCATTTGCCGATTAAGATCAGGGTCTCCTTCGGTAAACGTCTTGCGTTTTTTGTCTTTTACAAAACTTACTATGGATTCCCGCGCAATCTGAAGCAGCCTTTTTCTCTGCGCATCATTCAACATACGCTCTCCGCCCATTTTTCGTATTTCACCAATAGCCGTTTGCGTCCCGTCATTATAAGAAGCCGAAGACGGCGAAGCGATCTTGTCTTTATATATTACTGCGCTTAGATAACCTACGACTTTCTTTTTATCACCAGTTATATCACCCGAGTTGGCATATTTCAATGTCTTTATTTTATCATAGCCCAAAATTTGCGCCACAAGTAACGAGGTTGTGACCGGCATAAGCCCGCATAGCTCACAAGCCCCCGCTTTAGCCTCGTCGTACAGTTCTTTCGCGTTTAACCCGCCTATCGTATCTATGAAATGCTTATCTATGGAATTGGCGTCCTCATAGGGATGATAATGCGAGAGATCGGTTGAGGCGATTATCAGACAATCGCTCCCCTCTTTTACCAAATCTGCCAGTATCACCGCTAGCGCGTGGGCATCGCTGTAATTCTGATTGCCGAAAGCAATCGGCACGATCTTAACGCCTTCATTTAATGCGACTTGTATAAACGGTATCTGCATCTCCACGGAGTTTTCATCATTGAATAGTTCTTTCTGAAACCTGAACCGCGGATTGGATGAGATTATTTTCCGGGCTATAGCCGTATCCACCGCAATCCCCCCTAAAGGCGTCTTCCAGGAATCTCCACAGTAAACAGACACACCATCAAAATATTTTCTGTGGCTGAATCCCAGGATGATGACCGTCTTTATTCCTTTATCCCGAACGGCCTTGTATCCGTAGGCGGCAACGGATCCGGAATAAAGATAACCGGCGTGCGGCACAATAATGGCAAGGATCTTTCCGTCTATCTTTTCGGGCTTAGCGGCGTCAAGATACGATTTGAGCTGATCCTCCAATTGGGCCCTTGACGCCGTATACCAGTTTCCGGCGAGATCCGCCTCCTTAACTTCCGCAGCGTGTACAAAAGAAGATAGTAATACAATAGAGATAACCACGAAGAGCCTTTTATCCATATAGGCAGGTTAACCTCGCATCATTCGTCGTTTGGACATCTGCTTCGCCATAATTTCTGCGACGCCCCTACCGGCTATCTCTATCCGAAGGGCGAAGCAGAATAGTGGAGATGACCAGAGTCGAACTGGCGACCCCCTCGTTGCGAACGAGGTGCTCTTCCAACTGAGCTACATCCCCACTTTTTTTGAAATATT
>JAQTPE010000093.1 GCA_028748925.1 Candidatus Omnitrophota bacterium | reverse complement strand
AGCGGACGCTTATGACCTCGCCGCCGGCTATCTGGTCGGCGTCTTTAAATATACGCAGCCTGTCGCCTTCTTTTACGCCCTCTTTACGGCCGAGGTTTATCACCACGAGGCTGCTCTTCTTGTCCAATGACAGGACCTCGCCTTTTTTTTCTGATGTTTCCTGGTCCGAAAGCGCCGATTGAAGCGCGTTATCGTCCTTGACTACTATCGGTTCCAAATTGACGGCCTTGCCTTCCTTTATCAGCTCTATCTTTCTGAGCGAGTCATCTAAGACCATCCTTATATTCTCGTTATTCTCCTTATCCAGAGCGTCCCTCAGCACCTGGACTATGGAACTGTTCTCAAGCGCGCTTATCCTCTTCCTGAGGGTGAGACTCCTCTTTTTCAATAAGTCGATCTCCTTGCTTGAAGAGGCGATAAGCGCCTCATGTTCCTGTTTTAATATGCTCAGCTCCTGCTCAAGGGTCCTCTTCTGATCCTCCATCTCGACAACGGCTTCGGTCTTCTGCGTTACCAGGTCCTGTATGGAGTTAAGGCGGTCTTTCAGGTCAAGATTATCCTTGACCAACACCGCCTTCTTTTGATTAAACTCCAATTCGGCCTTTTTGAGAGCCTGGAAGAAAGAGACGGCAACCACTATGGAGACTACCGACACCGTCAGGAGCACTATGCCTATCAGGATATTCTTGTTATGCATGGTTAGGCTCTGGAATTCCTCGCGTCATGGCCCATATCCCTTCCTCTTCTATCCATTAAGAATTTGCTGCCCGCTATCTTCTTGGCGGCTTTCTTGACATCCGCGGCAATATTCGTAAGTTGGGCATAAGAATTTATATCCATCTTAACATTGCCCACCCCGGCCATCGATATGGTCATTATAGGAAATTTCAATATACTATCGCTCTCTCTGCCCTTAGCTTCTATATATCCTCTCTTTAAATCTTCCTCCGAATAGAGGTCCCTTATTTTTTTGTCAAATTCCTTTATTATGTGATTCGCGATCCTTTCGAAGCGTTCCGGCACGGTTAATAATAAAAAATCATCTCCCCCTTCATGCCCTATAAAATCATCGCTCCTGCCTTCTTTAACGATCGCCTCCTTAAAGACATCGGCTGTAAGCATGATCGCTTCGTCCCCTTTATGCACGCCGTATTTATCGTTGAATGCCTTAAAGTGGTCCAGATCGCAATACAGAAGAACGAATTTTTCCCCTTTCGCCAACCTCTTATCCACTTCATCATGGATCACGATATTCCCCGGGAGCTTGGTAAGAGGGTTGGCATTTTCGGCCCTGGCTTTCATCTTCTTCAATTCTACCGTCATAAAATTAAAGGTATCTGAAAGCTCTTCGAGCTCGTCTTTAGTGTTTATATGCACTTTAAGATCGAGATTGCCATTCGCGACATCTTTGGTGGCTACGTTCAATATTTTGATCGGAGAGATAAGCGCCCATGACAACAAAAGGCCCAGTATAATACTACCGGCTATAACTATAAGCACCGTTATCATCACCGGTATATAGACGGCGCTTAACGCTTTCTGGGTATCCGCCAATGAGAATGTCAGTTTAAGTATGTAACCGGAGGGATTTTCAAAATTTATGAAGAGATTCATCAGCTTGTGATTTTTATCCACGAATGGCTTGACCCACCTGGATTTCGCATCCGCGCTGGTGACCTCCCGGATAAAATCCTTGCTGTCTTCAAAGAATAATTGCAGATTTCCCTCTAGAACTACAGGATATCCGTCCCTGTCCAGCAGAGAGATGGTCTCCACGGCTTTGCCTTCGAGAACCGATCTGAATATATTCTTAACCTCATCGATGACGGCGCTTTTGGAGGTCTTCTCATCATAATTGGAGAATAAGGCCTTAAGCTTATCATGCAGAACAAGCGCTTCCTGTCTCGCCTGATAGATGTCGGACTCACGCGCCCTCTGTATCTGATTATTCAACTGGATGGTCGTAAACGCGCTTATGAGGAATAATGAGAACAATACCAAAAGGCTTATAAGTCGCGTCTGGAGAGTCGTTCTCATAATAGGTGATTATACCAATCCTTTGTCATAATGTAAACCCGTTAGAGAACAAAATTCCCTAAGAGGCAGATCGATTTTGATCAAAGCCGGCCTTAATCTGCGACCGTATATTGTCTTTTAGCCGGTCAAAGTCGCCCGGGCCGAGAGAGGATGTATCTACAGCCGGAAAGACATGCAATACACAGAATATTTTTGTCGAGAAATGCCTGCCGCCTTTCGGGATAGCGTCCCTCGTCCCGGCGATAAGTATCGGAAGCACCGGCCGCTTCTCTTTTATCGCCAGCTTAAAGGCGCCGTTCTGAAACTCTCCTATTTCGCCTGTTTCGCTTCTGGTGCCCTCGGGGAAAAATAAGACAGACATATCCTGCCTGAGCCATTCTGCGGCTTCACGGTATATTTTTTTAATACTCGAAAAATCCCCGCGTTCCAACTTTATATGTTTGACGAGCGACATACACCATCCGAGAACAGGTATCCTAAAGAGGCTCTCTTTTGCCACCCATTTAAATTGCGACTTTATCTGATATAGCACTATTATGTCGGCGAGGCTTTGATGATTAGCCACTATAACATATGTCTTTTTCTTATCTATATTCTCCAGGCCGCTTATCTTTATCTTCCAGTAGGGATTAAAATAAAGAAGTATATCGCTCCACCAGTAGCATTGAGCGTGAAGAAACTTTCTCTGCTTATCGAATGGGTATAACACTATGAAAAAAAAGAGCATGGCAAGATACAGGATGAATGTCATCACCGCGCCGAATACCCATATGAATACTGAAAATAATTTAGCTAACAAGATAAGACCTCACCGACGGTAGGATAAGCGCCTGAATAACGGGGTGTGCGTCCCCTGAAGAGTTCTATCATGCGGCATATTATATCACTATTATATTACTCTCCGCAACTCTCCTCAGTCTTTAAAGATAAAATTCTCAAAAGACCACATATTTCTCTTGTCGAGATAAGCCCCCGGGTTCTCCCTGAAGAAGACTTGATAATTCTTAAGCGGAGTCCAATCAGATGGTTCGGAAACAAATTTTCCCAGATAAGGCTTGGCTATATTTAATATGTACTCATGCGGCATATCGTCCGGTTCGCACACGCTTTCATTGGGATTATCCAGCATCCACATTATAGCGGATACCGCCCCTATCGCTACTTGCATGGTGGTGGCATTCTGGTGAGGTATGAGCTTTCTCGATTCTTCAATAGATAAAATACTGCCTGTCCACCATGAGTTATATTTATGTCCCATTATAAGAGTTCCGAGTATATCCGCGCCGGCCGTTATCTCATCGCTCATGATCCTGTGTACAGGTTGCAGTTCGTAGTTTCTGCATCTGAGCTCATGCAGGGAGACTAACGTCTCATTACAAGGCATATACGCATAGTGGACTGTCGGTCTGTATATTGGCAAGCCCTTCTTCCATACGGTCAAATGGTCGGATATGCTAAAGGCCTCGGCATGCCTTATGACCATACCGACGATCTCTTCCGACGGCACCCAGCTCCTGACCCATGTATTCATTCCCATTTGGGATAAAAATATCTGGTTCCGCGGGCCATAAGGCGGAACATTCGCTATCAAAGATATGTCTTTCTCATGGGTACCCCAGCCCATTTCGGCGGGCGATATACCTTCCTCGCACAAACCTTCGATGCTCCAGGTGCTCACAAATTCTCCATGTGTTTTGGGTCTATTCGTTATCTGCGTATCATGTTCACTCACATGTATAGTCTTTATTCCCAGTTTCATTGAAAGGCGCGCGAAGTCTCTCTCCTGTATGAACTTCTCTATCCTCTCTGTCTGCTTCTTACTCACCAGCTTATCCCTGATAAGCTTTGAGGCAATATCTATCAGGCCTTTCTTTGCAAAGTGGGAGATCAGTCCCGGATTTGCGCCATGATCCAGCACCGCCGTAGTGGAATTATTATTCCATCTCGAAGTCATATCACGGATCTGCATCTGTTTATAGTAGAGGGATTTCTGGAACGGCGTCTTTTTATGGATATTGGCGTAAGGGTCCCATTCTTCGACGGACGTATTGATGTAAAATACTTTGTTGTCATGACACCATGTGAGCATGTCGAGACATTCTATATTCCAGGCGAGATCTATCACCATGCCGCCCGAAGATACGTATCTGGAGAGGATCTGATTGATATTGATGGGGGTCACGCGCTCCTGATAATACTTAACCCCTCTCTCTATCCACGGACGGAGTTCTTTACGTTTATCCAGAAAATCTATTATGGTGATATTTTTATAGGGTATGTCGATATGCTTCAGGAGTATTGGCAGGGCGCATCTCGCAACTGAACCGAATCCTATTATAAGAATTTTATTTTTGAATACCATGATCCTTTTTTGTTTAGATTATACCATATCTTCGTATCAAGGCAACTAATATAGTGTTAGAAAAAAATCTTGATATATCCGAAGGATGAGGATATAATACCGTCTGCAAAAGCTTTAAGGGGACGTAGTTCAGTTTGGTTAGAACGTCAGATTGTCGATCTGAAGGTCGCGGGTTCGACCCCCGTCGTCCCCGCCATATACAGTAGTTGTCATTCCCGCGAAAGCGGGAATCCAGACGGAAACTCTATTTATCGTCGATAAACCGGCGGTGGATAGAGTTTTTTGTTTTCATGGTAATCTTGGAAATCTTGGTAATTTAGACACATCCTGTCACGTTCTGTCACGTAGAAAAAGGGGTCTGACCCAACGCGCCTATTGCGCATTGATTGGGTCTGACCCCTTTTCCCCTATCGTAATTCCCGCGAACGCGGGAATCCACAAATCCGTCATTGCGAGGAGGCCCAAAGGGCCGACGAAGCAATCTCCGGAGGCCTCATGAAAGGCTACCAATTCCTCAAAAACGACTTCTTTAATTTTATTACCGGGCCTGAGAGTATCAAAGATTGACACTCTGAGTAGCAGGTTTCGAGCGCGCAAGAGTATCAAAAATTGCGACACCAATAATACAATCAAAGAAAGATTGAAAAATATAGCAGGGATTGAAATATTTAAAGGCATCTCCGCTGAAGACAAGCTCTTTTTAAGAAACAAAGGCCTATATGATTAGGTTGAGAACCTTAATAAGGCGTATTCTAGAACCAAAACGATATTTATGGATGGGTGTTATTTTAGTCAAAGAAACACCGAGAGCTCTCTTAATCATATTTGATGGTAGAGAAGCATGGATTCCTAAGTCTTGGCTCCATCGCGTCAAGCGTAATAAAAGTCTATGCGCCATTGAAGCCCGCTTGCTTGCTATTGATTCTCTTGAGGTCGGACAGACGATTTCTATACAACTATCGGAATACCATTGGGTTATGAAGTTTAGTTAAAACTATTTTAAAATAGTTTGCAACAATTTGACCATTTTTTCCGTCTTATAGTATAGGGGGATATGATGCCCCTATAAATAATACGTTAAACAATAGAAGGAGGCGCATTGTGACAGAAAAGGAATTTTGGGTGTTTTTGAAAAAGTCCCTTGCTAAGGGCAGGGTTCCGCAAGTATCCGGCTATGTGGATAATGACGATAGGCTCATTCATGGCGCAGGACAGTATTTCGGAGGACATTCTGTGTTATTCGATGGGCATGACAAACTCGCAGAAAATATCATTATGGAAATGGGCGAACTCATACTGGGCCCTGAAATAACGCTCCGGGCAAAGGAAGCCATATTAATGATCCTGGCGCATCATCCTTCTAAAGAAGCGCTGCAGGCTCTAGCGACATACAATAAAAATCCGGATAGAGGCCTGGAATATACCGCTCGTTTCGCTCTCGAAGAATGCGAATGGTGGAATGAGTAGTTCGTACGAAGGATAAATTGGCTTGAATATAACCAAACGAGGGGGTAAAATATGAACGGGTATAATAAATGGGTATCGAAAATATGACAGCTTCAAGCGCTGGAAAAAAGAAGTTTGCAGTAATTACTATTCTTAACGAAAAAGGTCCCGCCAATAT
>JAQTPE010000092.1 GCA_028748925.1 Candidatus Omnitrophota bacterium | reverse complement strand
GGTGCTAATTGAGGAGATTTACGCTGTCGGAATGGTAAAACTGAAGGTTGATCCCCGTCCAAGCGTCGATTTTACCCACACCTGGCCGTTATGAGCCTGGACGATATGTTTGACGATAGAAAGGCCTAAACCGGTTCCCCCGAGTTCCCGGGAACGGGCTTTGTCTACCCTGTAAAACCGTTCGAATATTCTCGGCAGGTCTCTTTCGGAGATACCGATACCAGTATCGGAAATGTCTATCTGGGCGGTTTCTCTATTACTTGCGGCGCTTACGGTTATCGAGCCGTTTTCCGGAGTATATTTTACAGCGTTATCCAGAAGATTCAACAATATCTGTAATAATCGTTTATGATCGCCCAGCACTTTTGGAAAATCAGCCGGAATATCCAATTTTATGGAGAGCGATTTATCCCTTGCCGATTTCCCCAGCACGTTTATACACCGGTTCACTATCGGCAAGATCTCCAAAGGTTCGAATTCCATATTCATCTTACCGGATTCTATCCTGGAAAGATCGAGCAAATCATCGATAAGGTTTGCCAGACGGTTGCTGTCCTGATAGATAATACTCAAGAATTCTTTTACGGTATCTTTGTTATCGGCCTTCCCGTCCAAAAGCGTTTCCGCGTAACCTTTTATGCTCGATATGGGAGTACGCAGTTCATGCGAAACATTGGCCACAAAGTCCTTCCTTATATCCTCAAGGCGCTTTAATTCCGTAATATCGTGGAAAACAAAAACAGCGCCTTCGACAACATCATCTTTAATGATAGGAACTCCGTTTATCATTATAGTCTTTTGTTCCGGTATGGCGATTTTGACCTCTTGCGTTATGACTTCTCTGTTCTTATTCAAGACCCTGTCTACGATCTCCTGTATCACGTTGTTTTGCATCATTTCTAACGGCTTCCTGCCTTCGGGCGGCGAGTCGATAAAAAATAGCTTTCTAACCGATGGATTGAGCAACAGGATTTCGCCTCTTTCGTTTGTGAGCATAACCCCTTCGAACATGCTGGATAGCACCGCCTCCAGCTTCGCTTTTTCGGACGATACGCTCTTCACTTTGGCGCTTATCTCATCCGCCATATCATTTAATGCTTTGGCAAGATCCCCCGTTTCATCGTTAGAACGCACTATCACCTTTCGTGAAAAATCTCCGTCCGCGAGGCGTTTCGCTATAGAGGACATTTCATAAAGGGGTTTTGATATCATAACGGAGATAAAAAAGCTCATGACTAATGTGGCAAACAGGGCAAAGACTATCGCCACGCTTATTGTCTTAAACATCCTTGACTCAATAAGTTCTATGTCGGACAGTGGAATGGCCAATCTCAATATACCGGCCAACTTTCCTTTTCCTATAGGGACCGCCATATACAACATGTCCGTTCTTATGCTCGTGCTGAAACGCTTGCTCCGTCCGAAGCCTTTCCGTACGGCGTCCTGGACTTCCGCCCGCACCATATGATTTTCGAGCTTCGATAACTCTTCTTTGTTCACCTCGGAGTCGCCGATGACGATACCTTCCGGATCTATTATAGTCGCCCGCACACCTAAGCTCCGGCCGATCCTGTCGGCAAGATCGTCGGCGTCGGCGGAATTCATCTTCAGGATTAAGTCGTTGTCGAGGAGGTTTTTATTCAGGATCAGATCTTTTTTCAGGTTACCCTGTATGCGGGTTTCAACGTAAGCCTTCAGGTGGGTATTGAGATAAAAATACGCCGAGGAAAGTATAAGAACTATTAGTGAGCAAAATATAAAGGTCAGTTTCCAGTATATCCTAATCCTCATCCCGTTAGACCTTTTTTCAAACGATTATTAAGATATTTTTTTCCCATACCTGATTTTAGATATCTTTCTCTTCTATATGAATCGTCTTTGTCAAGCGATGCTTCATAATAAACAAGTTTTAACGGTCTCCGGTATTTGGTTGAAGGAACCAGTCCTTTCTCATGTTGTTCTAACCTGCCCGCAAGTTCATTAGTAACGCCAGTATAGAACTTTTTATCTTTTTCGCTTATTAAAATGTACACATAATGCCAAGAAGGTCTAACGGGACTCATCTTCTTCCTTGAATTTGTAGCCGAGGCCCCTCACGGTTTCGATAAGGCCGCCCGATCTGCCCAGTTTCTCTCTAAGGCGCTTCACGTGAGTATCGATAGTACGCGTATCGATGCCTGTATCCATATCCCAGACGTCGGACAAAAGCCTGTCCCGCGTCTGTACCCGGCTTCGCCTTTCCATGAGCGTTACCAGGAGTTTGAATTCCATCTGGGTAAGCTCTATGGTTTTACCCTTAACCGTCACTTTATGTTTTGGGATATCGACGGTTATCTCCCCTGCCGATAAAACATCTTTCTTTGTTTCTTCAGCTTTTCCTCTCTTTAAGATCGCCTTGATTCTTAACACCAGTTCTCTCGGGCTGAACGGTTTGACTATATAGTCATCCGCCCCTAATTCGAGCCCTACGATCCTGTCGACTTCTTCGCCCTTGGCGGTAAGCATTATTATCGGTATGTTCTTGAGCCTCTCCTTCTCTTTGATGGCACGACAGACCCCGAATCCATCTATACCGGGAAGCATTATATCCAATATTACCAAATCTGCGGGCTGGCCGTCCAATACCTCTAAAGCCCTCTCTCCGGACGAGGCAACGGTGCATTCGTATCCGGATTTTTCGAGGTTAAATTTAACCAACCTGGAAATATGTTTATCATCTTCGACTATGAGTATGCGTTCTTTCATCATTACCCGCCTTTATTTTATTATAGCAAAACCTGCGAATATTTACGACCTATCCCTGTTGATAACGTCGATCATCTCACAGAGCCTGCCATAGTCACGCATATTAAAATTCATCGCGATACGCGGCAGGCTGATATGCTCTCTCTCTTGGATCTCTTTATCCGTAGGAGGCGATCGCCTGATATCGCCGTTTATCAGAATATCTTTGAATTTTTTATTTATAAGCGCCAGGGTCTTGCCGGAAATATCCCTATTCAGTCTCATTATAGTCAGGCCCGAAACGTATCTTATGGAGTGATATACCCTATAAAAATCTTCTATACATCTTATCGCCTCATCGACGCTTTTCACAATACTAAAGAGCTTAAGGTCTTCTTTTTTGATAAAACCGTTTTTAAGCAGATGATCTACCACATAACGTCTCCACGCCTCCCAATATGCCGAGCCTTTGGGCTCCATCAAAACTACCGGCCTGGGCCTGGATTTCCCCGTTTGGATAAGAGTTAGCATTTCAAACCCCTCGTCGTGCGTGCCGAATCCTCCGGGAAAGAGAGCCGTGGCGTCTGTCTCTTTTACGAATATCAGCTTCCTGGTGAAGAAATATTTGAAATTTATTATTTTATCTTTTTCGTCGATATACGGATTGGGTTTTTGTTCGAAAGGAAGCCTTATATTCAACGCGAATTCTTTGCCCGATTCGGCGCCTTTATTCCCGGCCTCCATGATCCCGGGGCCGCCTCCGGTCACTATCATGTAACCTTTGGCTGTAAGTTTTCGCGTAAACTCTTCGGCCATCTTATATTCGGCCGATCTCTTTCCCGACCTCGCCGACCCGAATATTATCACCTTCTTGACGTCTCTGTATGGGGAGAATATCTTAAAAGAATATCTTAATTCTTTCAGCGTATTATTTACGAGCTTGAGGTCTCCTCTATCGTTCGATTCCCTTCCTAACTTAACGGCGGTCGTAAGAATTTCACGCAGGACGTGTTCGGTTTCGGCGGAACAGGATCTTCCGGCGAGTTCACCTATTAAACCGTCTATTGCCTTATCGCCAATTTCGTATTCTTTCGATATCTTTTTCATGCCCCCGGCCTCTTTAATTCGCAATTATAGCACATGTATAAGATCATAGCGCAAGTTTTATAAGCATTGTTTATCTCCACTCGTAGATTACAGCGACATAAAAAACAAACAAAAATCCCCGATGGTTTTTAATGTCCACCGGGGTTGAATTAGAAAATTATCGATCTCTGGAAGGTATATTGTTAACCATGGCCTACTTGACCAATTTATACATGGATACATTTAACGCGACGGCTATCTTTTGAAGATTCTGTAACCCTAAATTCTTCTCTCCTCTCTCGATCTGACCTATATAAGCGCGATGAAGATCCGCTTCGAACGCAAGCTGCTCCTGCGTCCAACCCCTATTTTTACGAAATCTCTTGATAGTGTAACCTACCCGCTTATTGATCTCCGCCATATTGCACCTCTGTAAACAGATTATATAATCATGATATCTATTAGTCGACTACCTAAAGGTATTATATAATGCTTGACATATTAGCTACCTATAAGTATCATAGTAGTATGTTTAAAATACTTGTAATAGATGATGAAATAGATATATGCGAAATGATGAAAGATTTCTTCGGTAACAGGGGCTATGAAGTTATATATGCCCTAACGGGCCGGGGCGGCCTGGACGCCTTCATCATTGAGAGACCTCACGTAGTCATCCTGGATCTATGTTTAAAAGATATGTTTGGATTAGAGGTTTTGAAGAAGATCAAAAGTTCAAGGCCTTCCTGCGTAGTCATAATCATTACGGGTTCGGCGCTTGAGGAAGATAAGAAAGAGGCTATACGCTTAGGGGCCGACTATTATATATCAAAGCCATGCTCAATGAGTAAGCTGAATGAGCTGATAGCGAAGTTATAACATTTGGGGTATTGCGAGAATGAATACGCGGCTCTTTGTGGAGCGCTCCAAGGCGACGCGTACCATTTTTATTCTATAAAAAGGTCTTTGTTTTTAGCGTCTTTAACGTATCGTCGGCATACGCCATATGATAAAAATGCCCCTGACCAGGGATCATGGTAAGCGTTGCATCAGGCAAAGCCTTTGCCAGATATTGGCTGAAGCATGGGGGTACCCAACGGTCTTCGGATCCCTGGCGGATATCCACATGAGTATGGATCCGGCGTATATCGAATTCCCATGGCAGATATATCAACTGCGCGTCTAAAGCCGGTCCGCGCGCTCCCTGACGAAACAGTTCCTGGAAATCACGCATGAAGAGATATTGCATCTCCGGCATATCAAAAAGAGCCATATCCGCTTTACACATACTCGAACGCATCATACCGGCGAAAGCTTTGGGGCTTTTAAGCGCTTTCTGTTGAAGGCCGAGGAGGGCAAATGGTATCTGAAATAGCCATAGCGGCATATGCGCGCCAAGTTTCGCGTAAAGCCTGTCCACGCTTCCAAGCTGCTTAAGCGCTGCGGGATCGGTATATAATGGCACGGCTCCGGCCAGATCCACCACAAACATAAGACGTTCTGCCAACTTATACGCGCATGCGAGTAGTGTCGGCCCTCCTCCGGAAATGCCCATCACCCCGAACCGACCAATACCAAGGTGATTTGCAAGGGCGGATATATCGTCCGCGCCATCCAGGATCTTTCGTTTCGGCTCAAAGTCCGATAAACCCACCCCGGGCCGGTCCGGGACGATAATGCGATATCCGAGCCGTTTTGCCGCATTATGAAGCAGCATAACATGTATATGTGAACCGGTGCCATGACAGAAGATGACAGGTACCCCGCTCTTGTCCCCGTATTCATAAAAAGCTATACGCTTGCCGTTATTCTTTGTTAAGAATAGTACTCTGCTATTAAGCTCTTCCAGTTCCGCGCTACTAATGATTTCAGGTATCACTTAACGGCCTCCGGTTATGTAATTGTGAATTTTGAATATTTGGCACTATCCTAAAAAGCGCCGCCCTAAAAACACAAAAGCCGGGTTTTATACGCCCGGCATCCGCGCTTGGTTATATCTTTCTATATTCTTTTATAACTCTATATCTACCCATATCTACTTGTTTATTATATAGCTTTTGACCCTCTTTAACAATCAAAAATACCCCTTATCACCTTAACTTGGGGGCCGATAAAAGGAAAATCCATAAACCTTTACAGTACAAATCGATACAAAATATCCACACTTTATAGGTGGACATTGCTTGAACCTAAACATTCTTGTAAATTAAATTTTGATCCGCCGATCAAACTCTTAATCTTTACAATGTCTGCATTTTCTAATAAATTTCTATCAAATGTTGTTCTAAACT
>JAQTPE010000091.1 GCA_028748925.1 Candidatus Omnitrophota bacterium | reverse complement strand
TTGCAAGACAAAATGGATTAAAGAATGTACTGGTGACGAACGGTTTTGTAAATCGCGCCCCACTTGAAGGGATGCTTCCATATATAGACGCCATGAATATAGACCTGAAGGCTTTCGATGAGGATTTTTATGCTAAGGTATGCAAGGGGAGTTTAAAGCCGGTGCTCGATGTTATAAAGATCTCCGCGAAAGCATGTCATGTCGAGCTTACTAACCTTATTATACCGACATTGAATGATTCGGAAAGCTCTGTAAGACAGATGGTCGATTGGATATATTCTAATTTAGGGCCGGAAGTCCCTCTGCATATATCCAGATATTTCCCATATTACAATATGGATCTGCTTCCCACGCCGGTAGAGACTTTGAAGAGGGCCGAGCGCATTGCCAAAGAGAAACTTAAATACGTCTACATAGGCAATGTGTAAAATTTTAATACTTATCTGTCTCTTCCAATTTTATAGCTAATTTAGCTCTATCTTCCAATCCTTTAAGCCACTTCTCCATCATGATGTCCGATTTGGCCGCGAGCAGTTTCTTTGAATACTCTTCCTTGTCTTTCGCGAACGCTTCTTCGTCCGCGTCTTTTTTACCTGTAATCTCGAATATTATATAGCCCTTATCTATCTCCAGAGGTTCAGATAATTCCAGTTCTTTCAATCCGCGGGATGCTGTAACTAGAAAGGCGGCGTTATTTGTAGCTTCAATGGGATCCTTTTTTGAAAAGAAGTCCGTGTCTTTGACCTCCAGGCCCAGTCTTGAAGCCGCCTTACCGAATGTCTCGCCGTTATCACCGATCCTGTCCGCCAACTTTTTATATATCTCGCCGGATCTCTCCTTGAGGATCTTTCTTGCCTCAACCTCTTTAAGGTGTTTTTCTATATTGCCTTTCGCTTCTTCGAATGTTGCCAGGCGATCCACGCCGCCGCCTTTTTGATCGGACTTTATCATGATCCCGTCCTTATTTTTGTCGTAAAAATCTTTCGCGGCATTCTTATCTATGTTGACCTTATCGATATAATCTTTGAGATCGAACAGTATATACGAGATACTGATCTTCGCGAACTCCTTCTTGTATTCGGATAATAGCTCCTCATCCGATATTTTGGCGTCTTTAGTGATAGAGTTGGATAATTTTTGCAGAGCCATATTCTCTCTCACTATCTCCTCGAAGGCCCTGGGATCGAGGCCTATATTATTCCTGAGTATATATGTGTAGAATCTCTCGTCGAATACCCCGTCTCTTAAGAAGAGGGGATGTCTTTGCAGGGCATCGATAACCTCTTTGTCGGAAATCTTTATGCCGGCTTTTTTGGCCTCCTCCATCATAAGTATCCTGTCCCACGCCAGTTTCGCGAGAATAGGCTTATTGGAGAGGAGGGCATTGAGCGCCTTGGGTTGGTTAAAATAGCTCAATATTATCTGGCTCCTAACGCCGGAGAGAGCATTAGAGAGTTCATCGAATGAGACTTTTCTGTTATCTACAAGACCTACGTAGCCCGGGCCCTTATCTTTTGAACGTGACGAGCTGGCTCCGCCCCACATTACGAAAGCGGGCACCACTATTATAACGAGTCCCCACAATATGATCTTCATCACTATTTTTTTTCTGAATAGCTTTAACATTTCATCTCCTATGGTTTTCGCTATGATTATATTTTATATCCCAGATTAACTCAAGTAATAAATAGTCCCTCCTCCTGCCACCCCTGACTGGCCTTTGTTCGCGGCTTAGAATTTTTTCACTTCCAGCTGTCAGGCGGACCTTGCGGGGTAGTTGCCTCCGCGGACATAAATTTGGATTGGGCATCCAAATTTATTAGGAAAAATTCTGACAAAATTTTAACTTCTTTCAGGAAGTTAAAATTTTTGCTATATCGCCATAAGGTGTCAGAATTTTTGACTCCGCTTCGGCAACTACCCCGCAAGGTCCACGCCTGCCGGCGACAGAGCCCGTAAAAATTTAGAGACACGTCGAGAGATTGACAAAGCCGAACTGAGTATGTTAAAGTAGCAGGCAAGATTCACATAGGTTAAAAAACGGAGGTGTACAGATGGATTGGGGAATGGAGAATCGTTTAAGTCAGCTTATGCCCAAAGGACGATGCTTTTTTATGCCGATAGATCACGGATATTTTCAGGGGCCGACGACGGGTCTTGAGAAGCCGGCGGATACGGTAGCTCCTTTGATGAAATATGTGGATGCTATCTTCTGTACGAGGGGTGTATTGCGCTCCGCCATCCCGCCGAGCAATTCCAAGCCTATCATCTTAAGGGTCTCCGGATGTACGAGCATGGCGGGCAAAGATCTCGCCAATGAGGAATTGACAACTTCTGTCGATGAGATAATCCGTCTTAATGTTCAGGCGGTCGGCGTATCGGTCTTCGTCGGCAGCGACTATGAGAAAGAGACCCTGAAGAACCTCGCGACGCTCGTTAATGAGTGTGAACCTTATGGCATTCCGGTTATGGCGGTTACCGCTGTCGGCAAGGAGATGAAAAAACGGGAGGCCCGCTATCTCGGCTTAAGTTGCCGCATAGCCGCCGAACTTGGGGCCAGGGTGGTGAAGACGTACTGGTGCGAAAAAGATTTTGATAAGGTCGTCAATGGTTGTCCTGTGCCGGTGATAATCGCCGGCGGGCCGAAATGCGATACCGAGCTCGAGGTGCTGGAATTTGTTCATAACGGGATGCAGGATGGAGCTGTGGGGATAAATTTGGGCCGCAACGTCTGGCAGAGTCCGCACCCGGCCGCGATGGCAAAGGCTTTGCGGGCGATCATTCACGAAAACGCGTCTGTGAAGAAGGCAAAAGGGCTCTTCGATGAGGAAAAGAGGAATGCTCGCCGCTAAATATTACAGCAATACCGATATTCGCCTGGAAGATATTCCCAAACCAAAAATAGCCGACGGTGAGATCCTTGTCAAGGTGGCCGCCAGCGGTATCTGCGGTACCGATGTCATGGAGTGGTATCGTATAAAAAAGGCACCGCGTGTTCTGGGTCACGAGATCGCCGGCACCATCGTCGAATCGAAATCGAAAAAATACAGCGTTGGACAGAGAGTCTTTGTAAGTCATCATGTCGCCTGCAATAAATGCAAATATTGCCTGGCGGGAAACCATACAGCCTGTGAAACATTGCATACCGGCAATTATGATCCCGGGGGCTACAGCGAATTTATAAGGGTGCCCGGGATAAATGTTGAGAGCGGCGTATATATCCTGCCCGAACGTCTATCCTTTGCCGAAGCGACCATGATCGAACCATTGGCGTGCGCTCTCAGGGGCCAGAGGGTTATAGACGTAAAGAGAGGCCAGGTCGTCCTTGTGCTCGGCAGCGGCGTATCCGGATTGTTGAATATATTGGTTGCCGGATTAGAAGGGGCAAAAGTGATCGCGACCGATGTGGATCCATACCGGCTTAAAAAGGCGAAAGAATGCGGTGCGGATGAAGTTTTGCACGCAAAAATTGCGGACGGTGTCAGGGCCGATAAAGTCATCGTCTGTACCGCGGCGCCCGCGGCAATAGACCAGGCTTTTCACTGCATTGACCGGAAGGGGACGATCCTTCTCTTTGCCATACCTGACGAAAACATAAAGATTCCCACGGCCGATATGTGGAGAAGAGAGATAACGGTCACCTCCTCTTACGGAGCGGCCGATGATGATCTTGCAGAGGCCCTGGAGCTTATATCAAGCGGGAGATTGGACGTTAAACAGCTGATAACACATAAGCTCCCTTTACGGAAGATACAGGAAGGATTCAGACTCGTTGCCGAGGCGAAAGAGTCGCTTAAGGTCATCCTGGAGCCTTAGTTATAAGTGGCTATAATATTGACTTTGTGCGCCGCAATATGATAATATAACAGCAGGTAAAAAAGGAAATGAGATGGCGGATAAATTAAAAAAACTTAAATTAGGGCTTCCTAAGGGCAGCCTTCAGGAAGCGACGGTCAGGATGTTTAAAAAGGCCGGCTTCATGATAGGCATAAGCTCAAGATCATACTTCCCTTCGATAGACGATGAGGAGATAGAGGCCATACTATTCAGGGCCCAGGAGATGTCAAGATATGTCGAGGATGGCATATTGGATGTCGGTATCACAGGGAATGACTGGATATTGGAGAACTCTTCTAACGTTGTCAGGGTGGCGGAACTCATATATGCCAAGCAGAGCATGAGGCCCGTCAGATGGGTCCTTGCGGTACCGCAGGGTTCGAAAGTCAGGAGCGTTAAGGATCTGAACGGCAAGAGAATAGCCACTGAACTTGTTAATGTGACAAAGAATTATCTTAAGAAGAATAAGGTCAAGGCCGAAGTAGAGTTCAGCTGGGGCGCTACGGAGGTCAAGGCGATCATAGGAATAGACGCGATAGTGGAAGTTACCGAGACCGGTTCCTCGCTCAGAGCGAATAACTTAAGAGAAGTGGCGACCGTATGTGAATCTACAACACAGCTTATAGCCAACAAATCGAGCTGGATGAACCCGTGGAAGAGGGCTAAGATAGAAAATATAGCAATGCTTCTAAAAGGGGCTATTGTGGCCGAGGATAAGGTGGGACTCAAGATGAATGTCGCCAGAAAAGATTTAAAAGCCGTACTGGCGCTCCTGCCGGCCATGAAGATGCCCACAATATCGACGCTTTCGAACCCGAATTGGTGCGACGTGGATACGATCATCGACGAGAAGACGGCTAAAAAATTAATCCCGGAGTTGAAGAGAGCGGGCGCAGAGGGCATTATAGAGTATCCTCTGAATAAAGTTATCTATTAAGAAGAGGGCCTTAAGGGCCGATTGCACTTCGTAAAATTGGAGGTGATGCGAATGCCGTGCGGAAGGAAAAGAAAAAGAGCGAAGATGGCGAAACATAAAAGAAAAAAAAGGATGAGAAGAGATCGCCATAAGAAGAAATAACAGCATCATAATAGTTATCATAATTGCCGCACTCTGTTTTTTAAAGAGTTCCGAAGCGGCACGCGATGTATCATCAAAAGGGGAAGCGTCGTCCGGAGACTTCAAGATAGAAAAAAAGAGAAGCGCTCCGGACGCCTCCTCCAGAGCGCTTGCCCATTATGCGATGGGCATTATTTATGATAATGAAAACAGATTGACCGAAGCGGCTCGCGAATATAAAGCGGCATTGGCGCTTGAGCCCAATGTGAGTTATCTTCACTCCAGGCTCGGCGTGAACTTTTTTTTAGCTAAGGATATCGATAAGGCGGTCGAAGAATTCAATACCGCCAAATCCCTCGATCCCAACGATACAAAACCGAGATTTTTGCTTGCGCTTGCCTACACGGCATTAAACAAGTACGACCTCGCTCAAAAAGAGTATGAGAGTGTTGTCAGGATCAATCCGAACGATATAGCGGCATTAGGTTCTTTGGCAGATCTCCTCGTTGTACAGGAGAAGATGACGGACGCCGTCAGGATCTACGAGAAATTGGTAGAGAAGGAGAAGTCGTCGGCCCTGTTGTATTTTAACCTCGGAGTTATCTATTCGAGGCTGGGCAAGATTGATCAGGCTATCGATATGCTGAACAAGACGGTAGATCTGGATCCCGGTTATCTCGAAGCATATATAGGCCTGGCCGTGCTCTGCGAGATGAAGAAGGATATTTCCGGCGCTATAGCTAATTTAGAAAAAGCGCTAAAGATAGACCCCCTCAATGTAAAGGCGTATTACTTTTTGGGTAATTTATACCATCGCGCGAAGAGGGTGGATGACGCGTCGCATCAGTATGAACTTTTAGTAAAATTGAATCCAAGGGATCTCGAAGCTTATATGCAATGGTCCGGGATGCATATAAGGGATAAAAAACCGAAGAAAGCGGCGGCAGTTTTAGAGAGAGCTCTTTCGGAGGGTATTAAAGATACATCTTTGTATCTTGCGCTCGGATACGCGTACGGCATGGATTCGCGTGATCATGATACGCTGAAATACTACAAGATGGCTCTCGATATGAGCCCTGATAGCGCGTTAGTTCACTTTTATCTGGGCGCATATTATGATAAGATTAAAGAGCGTTTTCTTGCTGTAAGCGAACTTCGCCAGGCAATAAAACTCGATCCGAAATTTTCGGACGCGTATAATTACCTTGGCT
>JAQTPE010000090.1 GCA_028748925.1 Candidatus Omnitrophota bacterium | reverse complement strand
AGTATTTAGACGCTTCCCGAATTCGGGGAGCTGCAAACGATGGCTCTATGCGCTACTTATAGAGACTAAGCCTAACAACATAAGCGCTGTTACTCTTGAAAGTCAGCATAGTTCTTGACAGTATGTATGGCGGTGCGGGGTTGACAAAATCTGATTTATAAGGTATACTCAGTATTGTAGAGGTCTTGATAGAGAGTGAGATCTGTTTTAAGATGCTATAATACATATGAATAGATAGATTCTCCAGCAAGACCTGTAAAAGAGCGAAAAGTGAGCTTTTTAAAGAGTCTTTCTGGAGTTTTTGTTTATATTTATCGTTTGGAACAGGCTCTTATTTAAATTAGTCCGATAACGGAGAGGGGAGGTGAACGATATGCTAAGAAAAAAAGGTTTTACGCTTGTGGAAATAATGATAGTAGTTGCAATTATAGGTTTATTGGCGGCGATAGCCATTCCTAACTTTGTTAGAGCCAGGACATTGGCGGCGCAAAATGCCTGTATAGCAAACCTGAAACAGCTTCAGGGTGCGGCTCAGGTATACGCTCTTGATACCGGTGCTGCGGGCACCGTCTCTGTAGGTTCTGCAGACCTTGTCTCTAATTATATAAAGGTGTGGCCGAAATGCGGTGGCAACAATTACGCGAGTTTCGTCATCGATAACGGTCCAGTATGCCCGAAGAGCACAACCGGTCATACTCTGTAAAGAGTTAGGTTTGGAAGTAGTTTTTTACCCCGCACCTTCTTCAAATATATTTATATCTGGAGAAGGTGCGGGGTTTTTATTGAAGTTATTTGGATATATTTTTCGGCAGTCTTCCTATCCAGGTATTGGTCGCGGCATAATGCCACTCAAGGCCGTTGATGGTGGGGGGCTTTTCCCATTGGTTCCTGACTATAAGCCTGTCCTGCGGACGCATCTTCTTCACCCATCCTTCGAATGATTTATATGCGCCCTGGTTCCATTGTATGTTTCGCAAGATGGCGAGGTCATCGGGTTTCATCCAGGTCGCTTCAAAACCGAGTACGTAACGCCATTGAGCCTTGGGATTTTTATAAAAAGTCTGATAAAATATGGTCATATCATTCGAATAGACTATGCCATCGGCTTCAGGAAGCCACGGGACGGTATCCGGATTTTTGCTTGAAATATAATCGTTTTTAAGATTGTTCGTCCATCGTCCGCCAAGATCGCCTGTAACTAAAAGAAAGACCGCCAGTCCGGAAAAGAGCGCTATGCCCGCGCGGCGCCATGAATAGTAACCGGTCGTTTTTGTAAAGAAATCCTGAAATTCCAGCGCCATCCATGCCATGACAGCCGGTATACCCCAGTCGAGCCAGGATCGCCATACCATCAGCCCCGCTATCCAGCCGGCCATACCAAGAAAAAATACAGGATTGTCTATTGTCTTTATGTTCCAGGAACCCCTGAGGGCTCGCCAACCCAGCATAGCCAGCACCAGCGCGGCCATTAGCGGAGTTCCGTCGGAAGGCTGAAGTTCGCTTACCAGCATGCGCGTAACGGTATGTGTGTTGAAACCGTATATGCCCTGACTAATTTTTTGGCCGAGATACAGGATAGGCTGTCCCGTGAAGGAGGCTCCTATTATCACTCCTGAGACCGCGCAAGCGCCGAATACGACACCCGCGCGCCATTCCCGCGCGGCGAACAGACAGACCATGGGCAGCGCGAACATATACCAGAGACCATGAACCCATGTCGATACCGCTATCAATATGGTCATCAGTATCACGCTTGGCCAATCGATCTTCTTATCGCGAAAACGGGGCCATATAAAACTGAATATGAGCACTGTGGACATGGTGAATATGTATGGCCTGCCCAGAGTCAATCTGTATATGGATTCATAACCGGCTATGCTGACGGCTAAGAGAGTCACGATCCAGCTTTCGGGCCTCTCCAGAAAGAATAGGCCCGCAAGACAGAATATCAGGAAGAGTGAAACTATGGAAAAGGTCATAAGGTCATCGGCGGAACAATTTGTGGCTCTGTACAAAGCGGCCAGTACGGCATGCCAGCCCGGGTGGCTGTCCATTTTTACATCTTCGCGTATAACGAGTATCTTGTCCCAATCAAGGCCCGATATAGCTTTGGCTACATGGCGCAATGCGTCGTCGCCGGGAGTGTATCCATAAGATATTATTTTAAGCGAGATGAAGAGCACCGTTAAAACACAGAGAGATATTACTATGAGCGGCGCTATGCGCGATTCCGGGGAGATCCTCTTCAATTTTACCTTCCTTTTTTATGGGATAAATCATTCGGATAAAACGTATATCATTTGGCATTATACTCTATCTGTCGAATTATTCAATAGTAAAGCTCTTCGGCCGTCTAAATTACTTGAAAGATATCAGTCCGTTATATATAATGACGCCATGGATAATGAAATCAGCGGATCGGAAATGGATATGCTATTATCGGTTGTAATGCCGTGCCTTAATGAGGAGAAGACTATAGGCATCTGCATAAAAAAAGCCAATGAGGCCATAAAAAATATGGGAATAAAGGGGGAAGTTGTTATAGCCGATAATGGATCCACGGATAATTCCGTCAATATAGCCGTATCTTTGGGCGCTCGCGTCGTACATCAGGATAAAAAAGGCTACGGAATGGCTCTTATAAAAGGCATAAAGGAATCGAAGGGCAGATATGTCATAATAGGCGACTCAGACGACTCTTATGATTTTTCCCGCATAGAAGATTTTCTAAAAAAACTTACGGAAGGCAATGATGTTGTTATGGGCTCAAGGTTAAGAGGCAGTATAGAACCGGGTGCCATGTCATTGTCTCATCGGATAGGCAATCCTGTTATGACCTGGTTATTGAATCTGCTGTTCAATACAGGCGTGTCGGATATAAATTGCGGAATGAGAGCCTTTTCAAAAGACGCATTTCAAAAGATGGAGCTTAAACATGCCGGGATGGAATTCGCTTCCGAGTTCGTGATAAGGGCGTCTAAAGAGAGGCTAAGGATGTCCGAAGTCCCGATACATTATTACAGGGCCGGCAGAAACAGGCCTCCCCATCTCAGGACTTTTAAAGACGGATGGCGGCATCTGAGATTCATGCTTATATACAGCCCTTCTTTGGCCTATCTATTTCCGGGAGTGATAATATTTACGCTCGGATTTCTGATTCTGGGACGCGGCCTTTACGCTCCTTTCAGGCTTGGGCCGGTTGTGATCGATTATCACTTCAATTTTCTCGGTTCTTTGGCCGTCATAATCGGATTTCAGCTGTGTACAACGGGATTATTTGCCCGTTCATTTGCTTACATCAGGGGATTTGATAAATACGATACCTTCATAGAGAGATTCATCAGAAATTTCTCGCTGGAAAGAGGCGCCGTATTAAGTATAGCGCTTATGGGATTGAGCATGCTCTTCTTCGGCATCATCCTTTTCAAATGGCTGGCGTCCGGTTTTGGCCCGCTGGCTGAGACGAGAAACGCGATCACCGCAGTTACCCTGTTCGTCCTGGGTTTTCAATACCTCACTTTTTCCTTTTTTATAAGTATGCTGCTTATGGATTATGATAAGAAAGATGATTAGAAAGTAGGCGGCGAATGTCCGTTGTGGCGTCTATAATAATACCCGTGAAGAACGGCGCTGAAAAAATAGGCGCCGTTCTGGAATCGGTTATTCATAACACGCGTAAAATAACTTTTGAAATAATAGCGGTCGATTCCGGTTCAACCGATGGAACAAAAGACGTTATCGGCAGGTATCCCGTAAAGCTGATAGAGATAGATCCTCAATCGTTCAGCCATGGAGGATCGAGGAATCTCGGCGCGAAATCCGCTTGCGGAGAGTTCCTGGTATTCCTAAGCCAGGACGCGATACCGTCCAATGACGATTGGCTCTCCTGTTTGATCTCACCTTTCGACGATCCCGCTATCGCGGCGGTATATGGCAGACAGATCCCGAATCCCGATGCGTCGCCATTTGAGAAGTTTTTTTTGTATTATCTGTACCCCGATCGTAAAAAAATAAAGGATTCTATCGACGCGAAGAATCTTCTGCTTGAAGATATATTCTTTTCCGATGTTGCGTCTGCGATAAGGAGGGATGTATGGCAGAGCTTCAAGTTCAATGAAGATATTATAATGAGCGAGGACCAGGAACTGGCAAAGCGGCTTTTACTGGCGCGCAGAAAGATCTTATACGAGCCCTCTTCGGTCGTAATTCATAGCCATAGTTATTCTCTTTTTGAATTGTTCAGCAGAAATTTTGACAGCGGTATGTCGTTATACGGAGTGGTGAAAGCGCCTTTCGCCAGGACGATAAAGTATGAGATAGATTTTCTGCGCGCCGGTGCCGGATTCTTATCCAAAAATGGATACTGGCTGCATCTCGCGGCATTTCCCGTATATGAGACGTTCCGCCTGGCGGGGTTCACCTTAGGTTATTGTAGCGCGATCCTTCCGCGCGGGATAAAAACGTTATTGAGCCAAAATAAAGCTTACTGGAAACAGCATTGATGGGGACTGCTTACAGGTACGCCAAAAGATACATCGCCAATTATGTCGCGGGGTTTTTAAATAAAAAAACGCCGCAGTTTTTGATTTTTTTTGTGACTTCGAAATGCAACTGCAAATGCGGAACGTGTTTTTACTGGAAAGATCTCGCCGGCCGCGATGACCTGACTTTTGAAGAGATCAGGCGGATATCCGGGCGTATGGGTGAATTCCGGACGCTTCTTCTCTCGGGAGGAGAGCCGTTCCTGCGAAGAGATTTATACGATATATGCGGTCTCTTCATAGATAATAACAGGGTTCATTCTATTACCGTGCCGACGAACGGTATCATGAAAGACGAGATTCTGGCATTTGTCGATAAGATCCTGAAAAGATACCGCGATCTGTTGCTCACCATATCCGTTTCAATAGACGGTTTTCAAAATACGCACGACAGGATCAGGGGCGTCGACGGCGCGTTTTATAAAGCAACCGGTACATTAAAGGCGCTCGCGGAGCTAAAGAGATCCTGCCGTAATTTGGAGGTCGTCGTTAACACCGTTATCACAAATCAAAACGCGTCGGAACTTCCCGAGTTCATGGAATTCGTTTATAAGAACTTTGATATAGATTACCAGGATTTTGAAATTTTAAGGGGCGATTACAGGGACAAGGCCCTGTCGAGGCCCGATATATCCGAAATACAAGATCTCCACAGGCTCATATTGAAAAACAGGGAAAAATATCTAAGCAGAAGTAAGGCGGCGCCGGCAGAGAAGATCGCGGTGATTTCTCTCCTGGCGTTCGTGCAGGAAGCTAAAGAGCGTTTTCTGAAAGGGAATGCCCCTTTTCTAACCTGTTCGGCAGGTAAAAATATCGGTGTGCTCTACGCGAACGGCGATATCTCCGTTTGCGAGCTGCTGCCCCCTGTCGGGAATTTAAGAAATTTCGGATATGATTATTGGCGGGCGTGGAATTCCGCAGAAGCGAATAAACTTAGAGATGAGATAAAGAATAAGAGATGCGGCTGCACTCACGTCTGCTTTATAAAATTAACGGCGTCCTACTATATAAGAAGCATATTCTATCTGGCAAAATGTTACGCGAGGTACAGGTATGGCTGATCCGGAGATCAGTGTAATAATACCCACATATAACAGAAAGGCAATGCTTGAAAAAACATTGACGGCATTTTCACGTCAAACAGCTATGCCGGAACTATTTGAAGTTATAGTGGTTGATGACGGATCTTCGGACCGGACAGAAGACGCTGTGAACCGGTTAATCTCGAACAGCGCTTATAGTCTGCGTTTTATAAAGCAGGCGAATAAGGGGCCCGCGGCGGCCAGAAATCGCGCTTTAAAGGAAGCGAGGGGGAGGGTCATACTATTTACGGGAGACGATATATTGCCCGGAGAAGATATGGTCGAAAGGCATATCGCCGGCCATCGTAAAATCAAAAACATCGCCATTTTAGGTTTTGTCGACTGGTACAAAGATATCGAGATCACGGATTTTATGCGGCATATAGCTCCCAACGGTCTCCAATTCAGGTATAATGGGATTAAAGACACGGATGATTGCGGTTTCCGGTTTTTTTATACGGCGAATATATCTTTGGATAAAAAATGGTTTGAAGACGCCTTATTCGACGAAGAATTTCGTTTCGCCGCCCTGGAAGATATCGAGCTTGGATATCGGCTTGAGACGAAGGGGCTGAGGATCGTTTTTGATAAATCGACAGTAGGGTACCACTGTCATGAGATAACTTTC
>JAQTPE010000089.1 GCA_028748925.1 Candidatus Omnitrophota bacterium | reverse complement strand
GCGCATCTCATCGATATTGAGGAATAACTGCCCTTTTTTGGATATCTCTTTAAGCTTTTTATCGTTGGCTTTGGATATATCTATATGTATAAGTTTAAATTGATATGCCGGAGGTTCCGGGTAGATAGAGGACTTGCCTTTTACGGCATGCTGAATTACCTTATTGAAGAGTATCTTCCCGGATATCGAGTGAATCTCTTTTTTGGAGAACCTGCCTTTGATCAGATATTTCTTGGCGGTCTTTATTGCCTTTAGCCCTTTTATGCCGAGATCTCTTATAGCTTTTTTTGCGCTATCTTCGACAGGGTCCATGACCCCGGGATTGTAAGCGATCTCAACAACTTTGTATGCTTGTTCGTTCGAAACATTTCCTCTATAACTGTAATCCTGGGTCACGGGATCTATAAGCAGTTCTTCGCATATTCTTCTTATTTCGGGCTCTTGTATATCAGCCTCTATCAGGTAGACATAAACAAATTTTACCTCTTTGATCCTATTCTTAAAGCCGAGGTCTATGATATCTTTTTTTACACTCTCTCCGACGGCATCATAGAATCCGTCTTTCTCCTTTATCTCAACTCTCCAAAGCATGTATAACCTTTTCATACCCCGGGGGTATGCATATGGGATGAATGCAATGCATACCCCCGGGGTATACATTGGTAATATTTATTATTCCCATTCGATAGTCGCGGGGGGTTTCGAGCTTATATCGTATGCCACCCTGTTTACGCCTTTGACCTCATTGATTATTCTATTGGATATCTTTGCCAATATCTCCTGCGGTATTCTCGCCCAATCCGCAGTCATACCATCTACGCTCGTTACAGCTCTTAACGCTACAACGTTTTCATAGGTTCTTTCGTCCCCCATCTCGCCGACCGATTTTATGGGAAGAAGCACCGCGAACGCCTGCCATATCTCATCGTAGAGGCCCTCGTTCTGTATGGAAGATATGAATCTGTCGTCCACCTCTCTCAATATATCACATCGCTCCTTCGTAACTTCTCCTATTATCCTTACCGCCAATCCCGGTCCCGGGAACGGATGCCGCCCCAGGACATCTTTATGCATTCCGAGTTCCCCCCCCACCTTTCTCACCTCGTCTTTAAACAAGTACTTCAAGGGTTCGATAAGTTTAAGACGCATTCTCTTAGGCAGTCCTCCTACGTTATGATGAGTCTTTATGGTAGCGCTTGGACCTCCGAAAGCGGAACGCGATTCTATCAGGTCCGGATAAAGCGTTCCTTGAGCCAGATATTCCACCGATCCTATTCTTTTAGCTTCACGCTCGAATACTTTTATAAATGTCTTCCCGATTATCTTTCTCTTCTTTTCCGGATCGATTACGCCTTTCAGGCCCTGCAGGAATTCATCGGAAGCGTCAACGCATTTCAGGTTTATTTTGAAATGTTTCTGAAATATCTCTCTTACGCGTTTTGCTTCGTTCTTTCGCAGCAGGCCGTTATCTACGAATATACATACGAGCCTGTGTCCTATAGCCTTGTTTATAAGAACTGCGGCTACGGAAGAGTCGACGCCTCCCGATAGACCCAATACCACTCTGCCCTTACCTGCCTTGCTTCTTATTTCGGAAACAGTCTCTTTCACGAACGACTTCATCGACCAGTCGTTTCTGGCGCAGCAGATATCTTTAAGAAAATTTCCGATTATATTCCGGCCGAATTTTGTATGAGCGACTTCGGGATGGAATTGCACGCCGTACAGTCTCTTTTCAAAATTGGCGAAAGCCGCTACGGGAGTGTTCTTTGAAGCCGCTATGCGCTTGAATCCTTTCGGCATTCTCTTCACTTTATCGCCATGGCTCATCCAGGTGACGCTCTCATGCGGCACGCTCTTAAAAAGATGTTTATGGTTTGAGACTATAAGAGAGGCTCTGCCGTATTCCCTTGAGCGGGATCTGGCGACTTCGCCGCCCAATATCTTAGTCATGAGCTGCATGCCGTAGCATATTCCCAGAACGGGTATACCTAAGGAGAATATGCGCGTATCGCATAACGGAGCGCCGGGAGCGTATACACTGGCCGGGCCGCCGGACAGTATTATCCCTTTGGTCTCATTTCTGTCTATGGATCTTATGTCTGTAGCGGGAGGCACTATCTCGCAGAATACATTATGCTCGCGAACTTTCCGGGCGATCAATTGATTATATTGTGAACCGAAGTCGAGTATCAGTATCTTTTCTTTCGGCATCTATATTCCTTTACAGAGTTTTTTTTCAAGCGCTTTTTTCGACGGCCTGTTACAGATCTTGGTGGGATAGTTTCCGGTAAAACATGCCGTGCAGAACTCTCCCTTTGCGAGCATCATCGAGTCCAGCATACCGTCGAGGCTCAGGTATTTTAAACTGTCAACGCCGATGAATTGGCGTATCTCTTCAATCGATTTATTCGCGGCGATAAGCTCTTTCTTTGTGGGGAAATCTATGCCGTAAAAGCATGGCGATATCAGCGGCGGACAACTTACGCGCATATGTATTTCGCTCACCCCCGCTTCTCTCAGCGCCCTGACGCGGCTGCGTGAAGTCGTGCCCCTGACTATCGAGTCCTCGACTATTATTATTTTTTTACCTTTCAGGACATCTCTTATCGGGTTTAATTTTACTCTAACTTTGAAATCTCTGATGAGCTGGCTCGGTTGTATAAAAGTTCTTCCTATATAGTGATTTCTCACATATGCCATCTCCAGAGGCAGCCCCGATCCTTCAGCATATCCCAAAGCGGCATAATTACCCGAATCGGGTATAGGCATGACAAAATCCGCTTTTACGGGATGTTCTTTCGCAAGCGCCCTGCCGAGGTTCTTTCTCGCCATATAGACGCTCTTTGTAAAGATGTTGCTGTCCGGCCTCGAAAAGTATATGTATTCGAATATGCAGAACGCGTGTCTCGGCACCAGGTTTGTATCGGGCGCCTTTAACGACGTAAGGCCATTTTCGTCTATGATGACTACTTCACCGGGTTCGATATCTCTTATATATGTCGCCCCTATCATGTCTAACGCGCAGGTTTCGCTTGCCACGACATATGCGCTGTCGATCTTTCCCAGGCACAGAGGTCTGAACCCCATCGGGTCCCTCATAGCGTAAATGGCGTCGTTTATCATAAGAACAAAAGAGTACGCTCCTTCGAGCTTTGAAAACATCGACACTATCTTTTCTCTGTAATTATTCTTATGGTCTTTCACCAGATAATGAACTATCAATTCCGAATCCATCGTTGTTTGCAATATCGATCCGGAATCTTCAAGCTCATTTCTTAACTCTACGGAATTGGTCAGATTTCCATTATGAGCTACGGCTATGAATCCCTTTTTATGATTTATAAGAAGAGGCTGGACATTTTTGGTGACGCTGGAACCGGTCGTGGAGTATCTGACGTGGCCTGTTGCTATGGGTCCTTTAAGCTTCTTTAAATTCTCCTCATTGAATACATTGCCGACTAAACCCATCCCTTTATGCAGATGCACCTTCTTGTAGTCATAGCTCGCTATACCCGCAGACTCCTCACCTCTGTGCTGAAGCGCATATAAGGCGAGATACGCAAGCCTTGCCGCATCTTTATGACCGTGTATACCTACTACTCCGCAATACTCTTTCATTCTTATTTTTTTATACTCTTGTGATATTCCTGCAATGATTTCACCGACATCTTTGGTTTTTTGACAAGGTTTTCTATTCCGTTTACGGACGCCTGCGCGCCGGAGATCGTTGTTATAAGAGGAATATTGTACAGTATGGCCAGGCTCCTTATCTTCATCTCGTCCTCTTTGGTGGTTCTTCCCGAAGGTGTATTTATGACGAGCGATATTTTGCCGTCTTTGAGAAGGTCTAAGGCGTTTGGTCTCCCTTCGTGAAGTTTGGGTAATATCTGTACATTGATATCGTTGCTTTTCAACGCTTCTGCCGTGCCCGAGGTTGCCACTATCTTGAAGCCGAGATCCGCAAGTTTTTTGGCTATAAATATTATATTTCTCTTGTCCTGGTTCCTCACGCTTATGAAGACATTGCCTTTAGTGGGAAGCTTTTGTCCCGCGGCTATCTGGCTCTTTGCGTAGGCGGAACCGAATGTTGTGTCGATGCCCATTACTTCGCCGGTAGATTTCATTTCGGGCCCTAATATGGCATCCACTCCCGGGAACCTTATGAACGGGAATACCGACTCCTTAACCGTGACATAGTCTATGGTTTTCTCTTTTGTGAAGCCGAGTTCTTTCAATGTCTTGCCCAGCATTATCTTTGTAGCGAGTTTTGCCAGGGGTACGCCGATGGCTTTACTCACGAACGGAACCGTTCTCGATGCCCTGGGATTGACTTCAAGAATATAAACTATATTATTTTTTACGGCATACTGGATATTCATCAGCCCCTTAACGTTAAGCTCTTTGGCCATTGCGTAAGTGTTCTTCTTTACGGTCTCTATTATGTCTTTGCCTAATGTATGCGTAGGCAGCACCATAGCGCTGTCTCCCGAATGTATACCGGCCTCTTCTATATGCTCCAATATACCGCCGATAACGCATGTTTCTCCGTCCGCTATAGCATCGACATCTATCTCTATCGCGTCCTCCAGGAATTTGTCTATAAGGATCGGCCTTTCTGGCGATGCTTCTACAGCTTTCTCCATATAATCACAGAGGCTCTTCTCGTCGTATACTATCTCCATCGCCCTGCCGCCAAGAACGAACGACGGCCTTACTACGACGGGATAGCCTATCTTTTCAGCTACTATTTTTGCCTCGTCGAACGAAGTGGCCGTGCCGTTATCCGGCTGGACCAATTTTAATTTTTTCAGCATCTGTTGGAAGCGTTTTCTGTCTTCGGCTATATCGATAGAGTCGGGACTCGTACCTAATATATTCAGGCCCGCCTTATACAATGGTCCGGATATATTAAGCGGCGTCTGTCCGCCGAACTGAACTATGGCCCCTATAGGTTTTTCCACATCTACTATATTAAGCACATCTTCCACCGTGAGCGGCTCAAAGTATAGTTTATCGGACGTGTCGTAATCTGTAGATACCGTCTCGGGATTACAATTGATCATTATACTCTCATAACCCTCCTCTTTCAGGGCGTATGACGCATGACAGCAGCAGTAGTCGAATTCTATTCCCTGCCCTATCCTGTTTGGACCGCCGCCTAATATGAGAACCTTCTTCTTTTCGGAAGGCGTAGTCTCATTCTTCGTTTCGTAAGTAGAGTAATAATATGGCCTCTTGGCCTTGAACTCACCGCCGCATGTATCGACCAGCTTGTAAGCCGGCGCTATCTTCTCTTTCGCTCTTTTCTCTCTCACTTTATTCTCCGTTGAGTTTATAAGGAAAGCTATCTGGGTATCCGAAAAACCGAATTTCTTCGCCTTCAAAAGAAGCTCTTCCGGTATCTTTATCTCGGCTTTCCTGTCTTTGTTTCTGAATCGCTTTAATTCTTCTTCGGTTTCAACCAATTCTTTTAAATTATCTATGAACCATCTGTCTATCCTGGATAGGCCATATATCTCTTCGTTTGAAAGGCCTATCTTCAGGGCGTATCTTATATAGAAGAGCCTGTCATCATTCGGTATCCGTATCTTCTCTTTAATCTCGTTAATGACATCTGAAGACGGCGTTTTTAATACATCGTCCGTGATCTTGTCGTGTCCATCCGAACCGAATCCGAAACGTTTTGCCTCCGTGGATCTTATGCCTTTTTGCAGCGCTTCTTTGAAATTTCTTCCGATCGACATGGCTTCTCCGACGGCTTTCATCGATGTATTGAGAACACGCGAAGTGCCGTGGAATTTTTCAAATGTGAATCTGCATATCTTGAAGACGCAGTAGTCGACCGTCGGTTCAAAGAACGCGGTCGTCTTTCCCGTGATCTCGTTCAACACTTCGGGCAATGTAAGTCCTACCGCAAGCTTGGTCGCAACCCTGGCTATGGGAAAACCGGTCGCTTTAGAGGCCAGCGCCGAACTTCTTGAGAGCCTTGGGTTGACCTCTATTATAACTATCTGGCCGTTATCCGGATTTTGGGCGAATTGGATATTGGCTCCGCCCCCGGTTATACCTATCTTGCGGATTATCTTTTTTGAAAGATTGACAAATTGCGTGTATTCTTCCGCGGTTAGGGTCTGGGACGGCGCCACCACTATGCTGTCACCGGTATGAATGCCCATAGAATCGACATTCTCCATGGATGTGATCATTATGACGTTATCCGCGCAGTCCCTCATCACCTCAAATTCTATCTCTTTCCATCCCAAAACCGATTGTTCTACGAGTATCTGATGTACCGGGCTCATATCCAGCCCCTTTGTAAGGGAAATTTCAAGCTCTTCTTTATTATAGGCTATAGCTCCGCCCGATCCACCCATGGTATATGCCGGCCTTAATATCAGGGGAAAGCCTATATCCAGGCCTATCTTCATACCCTCTTCCACGATACTGGCTATGCCGCTCTTGGGAGTGCGTAT
>JAQTPE010000088.1 GCA_028748925.1 Candidatus Omnitrophota bacterium | reverse complement strand
ATATTGAGTATTCATGAACGGGTCTATCGGACGCGGATCTCTCCTTATACCGGAATGCCAGTTCCTCAAAGGTCAGCGTATCTATCACCAAAGATATCGCCCGGCTCACTTCTTTCCAGACGCCGCGGAATATGCAGCTATTCAGATCCTTGCAGCCTTTATAGCCCTCTTCTACGCACGATATGGGCGCGGTCGGCCCCTCTACAAAACGTATCACATCACCCACCGTGATATCTTTCGGAGATCTCGCGAGAAAGAATCCGCCCCTGACGCCGCGTTTGCTCTTTACGAATCCTCCGTTCTTTAGGGTGAGCAGGATCTGTTCCAGGAATTTTTCGGGCATATCCCCTGAGACGGCTATTTCATTAATGGAGACGGCATCGCCGCAATTGTATCTCAATGAAAGCTCTAATATGGCCTTTAACGCGTAATCTCCTCTATAACTTATTCTCATCCCGCACCTTCTTCAAGTCCCGCACCTTCTTGAAGAAGGTGCGGGACTTATCCAATAGCCTCCCAGAAATATTACAAATATGATTAACTTAGTAATGATTATACAACAGAGTCCGGATTTGTCAAGTATTTTTGTAACAGGCAAGTATTTTCTTCAAACTTCTTGTTGCCGAAGCGATATCATCCGCTTCGGTTATGGCCCGTATCAATGATACGTTCCTGGCGCCCTTTTTAAGAAGAGAGCCGATATTCTCCAGGTTTATACCGCCGATAAAGAATACCGGCTTTTTTGCCATTGCCATAATTTTATCTATATCTTCCGTTCCGGCGTAATTCTCTTTTACCCTGGTCCGGAATACGGGGCCATATGCTATATAATCGACATCTTCCAGGCAGGCCTTTTTAAAATCTTCCATCGAATGCGTCGATATGCCTATAATTTTGCCGCGCCCCATGATCCTTCTCGCATCTTCGACCGGATACTTCTCCACATCTTCCTGCCCCAGGTGAAGACCGGCCGCGCCCGTATCTCTTGCCATACGGGGATCGTCATTTACGATAAATATAACACCGTTATCTACACATAAATCCGACAACTTCTTACCCAGATCGACAAGCTCGGACCCGGATCTATTCTTTTCGCGCATCTGGATAATATCGACGCCTCCGGCTATAGCCGCTTTTGCTATCTCCAAAGCGCCCCTACCATTGCCGTACTCTTCTGTTATCACCAGATACAAGCTATAATCTTTAATCTTCTGCATAATCAGATCCTTAGTTTTTCCACAACATCTCTTTCGGACGCTTTCACAGATATGACCCCGCTCTCCCGCTCTCCCGCTCTCCGGTAACCGACTTTCAGCTCAGGATTCGCGCGAAACTTCGTATGATAGGCCGCGATGCCCGCCGCTATACGAATATATCTTTCCGGTGCGCTGCCTCTCAGGATAGCTATGGGCCCCTCATGATCGACCAATTCAAAGATAATATCGCCCGGATTTATCAGAGACTCGATTATGCCGTTCTCTCCCTCATCCCTGCCCACAACGAGCCTTGCATCCGGCGATATCCTGAAATGCCTGCCGACAGAAAGAATGGCCAGGTTTCCGGCATTGAACTCGCCGTGCTCGAGCGCATCCTTTACGCGTTTGGCAAATCCGGGATCTGTGAGCAGGCATCCTCCGGCGGGATTCGGATATTTTTTGATGCCGAACTTTTCCGCCAGAGCTATCTGCGGCTTTCTGGAACGCCCTCTTATATCCAAGAGCTTTTCCCTCTTCACCACACCTTCCTTCTCCGGAAGCGTAGGATCGAGATTCTTGGCGGTCAGAGGCCTCAAGAGTATCCCCTTCACGCCGGCGGCTTTCTCTATCATATTGAGCGCGTCCATCCTCTGCGACATCGGCCGCTCGCCAAGAACCTCGCCGGTCACCAGGAATGAAGCGCCGGATTCCTCCATCATCTCCTTTGCACGCTTAAGCATATATATCTTGCAATCTATACATGGGTTCACGTTAGCGCCGTATCCATGTCCTGGGTTCCTTACGATCTCGATGAAGTCGCTCGTTATGTCTATGGTCTTTAAAGGCACCCCGAGCTCTTTGGCGGCAATATGGGCGGCGCCGGCACCTGTAGGTCTACACCCGCACATGCAAAGTTTCGCGGAAAAATTAACGGCGAGGACCTCTATGCCCTGTTCGAGCATCAGCCTCGCCGCAAGTATGCTGTCCAACCCTCCGGAAAACAGTACGATCGCTCTTCTATTCATGCCCGCGATTATCTGATAGCGATGTCGTAAGATACCGCGCTATGACCACCTCAGAAAAACTTCTGGTCTTCCCAGTATCTGTAAAACCTTCCTTCTTTTTTGAGCAATTCATTTAAAGATCCCTGTTCTGCTATCCGTCCATCCTCTATCACAATAATCTTATCCGCATGTTTTACGGTGGAGAGCCTGTGCGCTATAACTATCGTCGTCTTGCCTTTTATCGCTTCATCGATCGCCGCCTGTATCAACTGCTCGGTCTTTGTGTCAAGCGATGATGTGGCTTCGTCCAAGATCAATATTTCGGATTTTTTGAGAAGCGCCCTGGCAATCGCGACCCTCTGCTTCTCTCCGCCGGATAATTTCACGCCTCTATCGCCCACCTCGGTATCAAAACCGGCGGGCAGCTGCAATATAAAATCGTAAAGCCGCGCTTTCTTAGATACGTCTATCAGTTCTTCATCCGTGATCTTTCTATCAAGGCCGAAAGTTATATTATTCCGCAGCGTATCGTTAAGCAATAACGCTTCCTGACTCACCAATGCCATCTCTCTTCTTAAGGACTTCAGAGTAAAATTCCTTATATCAATATTGTCCACCATTATCGAGCCGGGGGGACAATCATAAAAGCGTACTATTAAATTGACTATCGTCGTCTTGCCGGCTCCGGACGGACCGACAAGCGCGGTGACCTTGCCTTTTTCCATATACAAATTCACGTCATTCAGGACACGTCTGCCTTTTACGTATGAAAAATTTAAACCCTTGAGTTCGATGCCGGACTGTAATTCTTTGAATGTTTCCGGACCCTGCGCTACAACGAATTTATCCGTATCGTCAAAGACTTTATATAACTCTCGAAGAGGCGGTTTTGCCTGCGCAAAATCTGTCTTTATAATATTGAATATATTGAACATCGGGAGAGCCCTCTTCGCGGCATAAAAGAAGACGACGAATACCGATATCTCCGCAGGTTTCCCCTCGGCAAATAACAACGCCACAATCGCAAGCATAAATAGGAGCGCGAGAGTCACGACTATCTCCTGTATGGGATTTATCAGGTCCCCCACCTTATCGGACCTTAAATTAAGTTTGCGCAATTCTTCATTTATGTTCCTGAAGTTTGCCTTCATCTCGTCTTCTTTTGAATAGACTTTAACGAGCGGAATGCATGACAGAATATTGAAAACGTTTCTCTGCAACGCTATCATGGACGCGTTCGTCAACTGCGCTATACTATATAATCGCGATACTATCGCTTTGAGCAAATAATGAAGAATCGGGAAAACGATCAGCGTAACGATCGTGAGTTTCCAGGAGATCATGAGCATAACCGTAAAATAGATCGCGAGTGTGAATATCTGATTCACCGAATTTTCGAAAGTACGAAGCACTTTCATCGTATATTCCGAATAGTTCATGATCATGATGAGATAGCCTTCACTCGTCCTGTCAAAGAACATCTTGCCGAAAGTCAAAAATCTCTCGAAGACATAGAGATATATATTACGGCCGAACCTGCCGTGCCAGTAAGCCGAGAGTACGCTCGTTATGTAATTGAGCGCGTTTTTCAAAACAACGAACAGGAGGACGAGGCCGATGAGAAATAAGAACGCGTTTTTGTTCGGGGAGTCCGTATTCAGCAGTACGCCCGGAAAGAATTTTACGATATATTTAAGCCCGGCCGCTTCCTTTATAAAATAGAAATTATTGCTGACCACCCCTTTTACGAGCGGCACAAGCAACCCCAGGCTTATACCGTCGAAAGACGCCGCGATAAATGAGAGGAATACCGGCAATATGATATGGATCGGCTTCACACCCATAATACCGAAAAATTTGCTCATTATAACGTAGTTCGAATACGCTTTATGTCTCTTTAATCTGGATATTATGCTCATTAAGATCACCCCTGTATCGGTTTTACCGGTGATTGTAACAAAGTCCGCGCCTTTGAGCAAGAAGATCCGCAGGAAGACCCGTTTTCACCGCGCAATAATACATCTACTATGCGGCGAGCCGTCATACCATCCCAAAATTTCGGTCTACGGGCCCCAGCGCTCCTCCCGGGAGGAAGCCTGTCTATAAGACGCAATAATCTTTTGGTATCGCCGCCGACTATCCTGTTCGTACCCCTTGTAACGGTTATAGGCCTTTCGGTATTCTTCCTCATGGTAAAACACGGAATGCCCAGATATGTCGTCTCTTCCTGCATGCCGCCGGAATCCGTCATAACGAATTTTGCGTCTTTCATAAGGCTTAAAAAGTCTATATATCCCATGGGCCTGGTCAGCAAAAGGCCGGGGATGCGTTTTATCTCTTTCATAAGGCCAAAACGTTTCAGCATCTTGACTGTCCTGGGATGCGCCGGATAGACTATCTTTATTCTTTTCGATACACAGGAGAGCGTTCTTATAATTTTGGACAATCTCTTACTGCTATCGACATTGCTTGGCCGGTGAAGCGTCAACACGGCATATCCGCCGCTTTTAAGGCCAAGTCCCGTCTTTACATCCCTCTTTTGCGCGTCTTTAAGATGCGCAACGAGCGAATCTATCATTATATTTCCCGTAAAAAATATCTTTTTCGGGTCGATCCCCTCATCAAGGAGATTTCTCCTTCCGGAAGGTTCGGTCGTAAATAGAAGATCGCTGACCGAATCGGTAATGACCCTGTTTCTTTCCTCCGGCATAGTACGATCGAAACTTCTCAAGCCCGCCTCTATATGCGCCAGCTTTATCTTCAACGAATGCGCCGTCAACGCGCATGCCAGCGTGGAATTGACGTCTCCAACCACTATGACTAAGTCCGGACGCTCTTTCAGGAGAATCTTTCTAAAACGTTTTTTTATCTCGATCATCTGCCGTTTCGGCGTTAAAGGCCCCACATTGAGAGCTATCAGGCGGGAGAGTCCGAATTCGCGCAAAAAAGCCCTGGACATATATACGCTGTAATGCTGGCCCGTATGGACGAGCACATTCACTATCGATCTGCGTTTCTTCATCTCACGGATAAGAGGGGCGATCTTCACAAAATTGGGTCTCGCCCCTACAACACTGACTATCTTCAAGCTCTTCATTTATCCTGTCCCAAGCATTTTATCAAGCACCGAAAGGTTCCTCCCCCAATCATGATATGCCTCTACATACCTTCTTCCGCTATGCCCCATTCTTCCGGCGAGTTCCCTATCCCGTAAAAGAGTTATTGTCCTGCGGGCAAATTCCTCCGCGGAATCCGCTATCGATATGCAGGAATATGCCGCGGCTTTAAGGCTCGACGCGGCGGCGGAGGTCGTAACCACCGGGATGGCCGACGCCATCGCCTCCAGCATCTTATTCTGTATGCCTGCCGCTATCCTGAACGACGGCACAACGCACACCGAGGCTTTACCGAAATAATTCCTCAGATCTTCGACAAATCCCGTTACATGAACACCGGGAATAGCCGCCAGAGATCTTATCGCGCGGACCGGGTTAGGGCCGATTATATAAAAATCCGCGCCGGGCACCTCTCTTCTTATCAAGGGCAGCGCCTTGCGGCAAAATATTATGACGCCGTCGACATTCGCGAAATAATCCATCGCGCCCGTAAATATAATCTTATTGCCGGACGCTTGTTCAATCGGCCTGAAAAAATTAACGTCCACGCCGTTCTCAACCACAGTGAATTTATCGATCCGTACAAACTCGCTGAACCGCCTCTTTTCCATATCTGTGGTAACAAGCGCGTGATCGAACTTACCGATCACATTCTTTTCGTACGCGCTCAGGCGCCTGGTCTCCAGCGCGAATATAAGAGAAGCCGGAAACGGATGGAAGGCTCCATATTGGCCCCACTTGGCGGAATCGCAATCTACAAAATCTATGATCTTTATACCGGCCCTCAAATCCGCTGCGTATTGGGCCATGGAGGACGAACAGACGAATACCGCGCCAAATGACCTCTCCCGCGCCAGTTGCCTCGTCTTTTTACCGAGGCGCCCTGAATAAAAATAGCCCGCGGTGGCGGACCGGAATAAGAGAAGCCAGAAGAACGCTTTCAGTTTGGAAAATAACGGATTCGCATAAAATATGTGGACTTCCCGGCAATATTTCCTAAGGGCCGTTTCATGCCGCTTGTCTTTCTTATCGTCATACAAAGAGACAAGATATATCTCATTGTTTTTTGACAGATGCTTCAGTATATAAAATGCCCGCAGCTTGTCGCGCTTGTTCGGCGGATACGGTATCCTGTGGCAAAGAAATAATATCTTCATATTACGGCACCACAAATTTGAATATTTTCGGGCCCAACCACTTCGTA
>JAQTPE010000087.1 GCA_028748925.1 Candidatus Omnitrophota bacterium | reverse complement strand
CAACATCCTCAGAGACTATACGCCAGATCCGCTAGAAGCGGAATGATATAGTCCGAACTGCATAGCGATATGCAGAGATTGGCAGAAATGTCCAATCCCTTCATAGTATGTGAAGCGTAACAGTATGTCGGTCTCTATCTGATGCAGGCGCAGGATATTTGTGGGGATCTGTCCCTAGTACGAGAGGACCGGGACAGACGAACCTACGGTGTTCCAGTTGTCACGCCAGTGGCAATGGCTGGGTAGCCGCGTTCGGAAAGGATAAACGCTGAATGCATATAAGCGTGAAGCCCTCCCCGAGAATAGATATCCCTGAAGACGCCTTGGAGACTACAAGGTTGATAGGCAGCAAGTGTAAGAGCCGCAAGGCTTTCAGCTTAGCTGTACTAATCCGTCGTCAGGCTTGACCATTTTTTATTAAAATGTATAGCATTATGGTCGACGCTTTATTCGCGTGCTGTAAGAGTTACTTAAAAGTTATTATGGGTTGTTACAGTTTTCCCTGTGCTTTAGAGCGGAGGGGCCACACCCGTTCCCATTCCGAATACGGAAGTTAAGCCCTCCAGCGTTGATGGTACTTGCCGGGCAACTGGCTGGGAGAGTAGACCAGTGCAGGGTTAAATTTGCCCCCGCTGCTTTGTTATGCTGATGCATATCAAAACAAAACAGTGGGGGCTTTTATTTTCTGCTTGAAATTTTATATTTTTTATACTATCATAGCAGTACATATGGAGAGCTTTTGATGCCATCCGATGGTTATGTAATAGATTAAGGAGAGATCTGAGCAATTCCCCGCAAGGGGGGTTGTTTTTTTTATTTATATTCATATAAGAGAGGAGGCTTATGAAGAAATTTTATTTATCCGGTACCGATAAGAAGATTGGCGGGGTATGCGGCGGACTGGCCGAATACTTCAATATCGATTCAACTATGGTCAGGTTATTATTCATACTGGGCGGCCTGTTGGGAGGGTTTGCTATTATTGTGTATGTAGCGTTATGGATAATTTCTCCCAGAAGATCCGGCGATAAAATATGATTTTGGCGGATAGCCAAAATAAGCAGTGGAGATAGTGAAAAGAAACACAACCAGAAGGAGGCGTTTATGTGGTGGATGAGCTGGGGATTATTTGGAAAGATAGCGATATTGATCTGCATCAACGCGTTTGTTAAGACTCTCGCGAGGTGCGCGCACGATAATTTCTGTTTTATATGCAAGAAAGATCCCTGCTGCAAATAGTATAGTGTAGTTTTAAGCTGCGGTCACATATTTCAGTACCGGTTCAATATTCTTAAGAAGATTGCCATGGACAGGATGATCTATGATTAAGAAGATGGTATTGTTGTCGGCGCTGTTTCTATTCGTGCCTTGCCTGGCCGAGGGGATAGGCGGAGGCATGGAGGGCGACTCAGGCTCCGTGCCGAAAGTTATTTATATCACACCGGCTGACGGGTCCGTATTGGATCTGACGGGCAAGGATAAGGTTGTATTCGAGTGGCAGATGGTGCCTATACCGAGCGGAAACCGGGAGACTTACAAGTTTGTATTGTTCAAGGGAGATGGCTATGAAGAGGTCTCGAGCCAGATTATAGACCCCAGGGTATTCTCAGCGGAAGTGCCTGCGGATAAATTTGAGCCCGGCGTAAGATACAGATGGTATGTGAAACAGCGCGACGCGAAGACCCTCGTTTGGAGCCAGCATGATAACTGGTATTTTGAGGTGGTTAATAAGTAATGTCGAGGGTTTTAGCACAAAAATTTCATAGATGGCTAAGATACTTTTTCTCCCGGTAATCTGTTTATTGTCGGTCTGTTTATGCGGGTGCGCCACCATACTAAACGGAACCTCGCAGAAGATACCTGTCTCATCCGAACCTGCAGGTGCGACGGTAACGGTGGACTCGGGAAGCGTGTATACTACGCCGGTCAAACTTCGTCTTGAGAGAAGGCGCGATCACACGCTGGTATTTACGCAAGACGGCTTCGATGCTCAAACCGTCAATGTTATGCATGTTTTGAGCGAATCCGTGTGCGGTAATACGCTTTTATTCGGTCCGTTAGGCTGGGTATTTGATATGTGCGCCGGCACACAGTATAAACTGATTCCGGATAAGATCAATGTTAAGCTAAAGAGCGTTGCGAGAGGTAATCGTGAATAGGGCGAGGTTGTTTAAAATAGCCACTATGTTATAAATGATTTCATTTCCAGTTTAGAAGGATTCAGATAGTTGAAAGATAACAGCCGCCGCGATTTCGAGCCCTACGACCCGTTGTGGGATATCTATTCAGCCGCTATTATCTGTTTTATGGTTCTTGTTCAGGTGATGCAGTGGCCGCTCTTTCCGTTTTTTGTTGATATCTATTATCATCTTTCTGTGATGAAAGGTTTTGCCGCGTCGGGCGGTTATGTTGCAGATGCTTTCTGGGAATATGCGCCTTTCGGAAGACCTCATATCTATCCTCCTCTCTTTCATTTTATTCTTCTTTTGCTGTACAGAATAGGCCTTCCGGTTATTACAATTGCGCGTTTAACGAATTTTTTAATGCCTTTAGTTGTTCTGGGTTCAATATGGTTTGTGGCAAAGCGTACTTTAGGCAAAAGAGCCGCTTTCCTGGCGCTTCTTCTCGCATCGTCCGTCTATACATTTTATCTCGCCACGCTTACTACCATACCCGCTATGCTTGCCATGGCATGCGGTATATTCAGTTTTTATTTTATAGAGCGTCGCCGGTTGATTATAGCCTCAATTTTTTTGGCAGCGGCTTTTTATCTGCATCTGCTTGTGCCATGGGTTATGGCCGCCGCGTTGTTATTGTACGGCATATTTGAACGGAAGAAGATGGCCGGAATCCTGCGCGTTTTGGCCGCTGGGATCATCGCGGCGCTTCCGATCTTATATCATCAATTGCGGAACATAGCTTTTTTAAGCTCACATACAGTAGCCCAGGACTGGTGTATTGAACTGAACGTTTTTTTGTGTCTGTCGGCTGCAATAGGGATAATTTATTCTTTACGGCGTAACGGCCCCTATAGATATTTTATCGCGCTATTTTTAGCATCGGTACCATTTGTATGGGTACATCCTTACCGTTATTTTTCCGGTGAGGGAGTTTTCGTGCTCGTATTTCTCGGGGCAATAGGAATAGAGAGAATAATGGTGTTATTAAAAAACAGTTTTCATCGTATCGCGCTGATATCTGCGGCGTCTATCTTATTTTTTCTGGTTTCTCCGAGCATCATGATAGACCGCGGTGTTTTGCATTTTGTTCCCATTAACTCGACTTTCTCCAACGTGGTCTTTGGAGATAGTTATTATACGCACAGTCTTTTGAGATCCATATATAATGCGCGGCGTTATGGAGAGATTGCCTCTATAGTAGATAAGGAAAGCCGGAAAGACGATATAATTTATTCAAATAATCCGTTCTTTGCGGAAGTTATAAGCGTATTGACGGGACGCGCCACTTCAACCGGTATGTTTCAGGAGGTAAAGCCATTTGTTTCATCCGATCAGATCGCCGTTTCGCGTATTATTCTCTGGGTAAGAGACCCGGGAAATCTCTCGAGTGAACCGATCGAGATGATCAAGCGGTACAAACTTCAAAAAATAAGAGATGCCGAACTTTCGTTTATCTATAAAAATAGCGGACCTGTTTCAAAACGCCATGTGCGGGCGCCTTTGATTCCGGAATATATAGTTTTCGCGCTTATGCTGAGCGCGATTTTAGCCGGTAGTGTTTACAGGAGGATAAAACATGAAAACAAAAATAGTCTTTAAAATATTATTAGTTGCGGTTATTTTTTCTACCTGTTCTACGGCGATATATGCGGAAGATATCAAGCCGGTCAGGTTATTAGCGCCCCGGACGGACGGGGGCAAGCCGCTAATGCAGGCGTTAAAAGAGAGAAGGAGTGCGCGCGAATTCGCCTCCAGGGAGTTAGCGCCGCAGGCGCTGTCAGATATGCTCTGGGCCGCATGCGGAATTAATCGGCCCGATTCCGGCGGACGGACCGCGCCTACCGCAAAAAATATGCAGGAGATAGATATCTATGTTGTAAAGGCGGAAGGGGTTTACCTCTATGATGCCGGGACCAATATGCTCCTGCCGGTCTTAACGGGTGATATAAGAGAATTGACGGGCAAGCAGCCCTTTGTAAAAGACGCGCCTGTAAATCTTGTCTTTGCGGCGGATCTCTCTAAGATGGGTAATATGCCGGTTCGGGATGCGGTTGCTCTCGCATCTACAGACACTGGATTTATAAGTGAGAACGTATATCTTTATTGCGCATCAGCGGGGTTAGCGACTGTCGTGCGCGGATGGGTCGATAAAACGGTCCTGGCAAAGGCTATGAAGCTAAGGCCGGGTCAAAGAATAATACTTGCGCAGACAGTCGGATATCCGAAAGAATAGGGATGAAAGTACATACTTTGCATTTCTCGACCCTTCATGATAAACTAATATCATAGTGATGAGGTAGTTTTAATCTCAAACCGGTAAAAACGCCTGCCTGCCGGCAGGCAGGGAGGCGCGTATGGAAGAGAAGCAGATAGGGTCTGTTGACCATTTTTTCGGTAATATCAGTGTGAGCATGATAAAACTAACCGATTCGCTTAAGGTGGGAGATAGGATACATATAAAAGGCAATACGTCCGATTTTATACAGGATATCTCATCCATGCAGATCGATCGCGTTCCTGCGCAGGAAGCCCGGGCCGGCGACCTCATCAGTATAAAGGTCGATCAGAAGGTTCGTAAGGACGACGCTGTCTATAAAATTTAATTTTTAGGAATAGGAATGAGAGTAGCTATGCAAAAGATAATAATGGTTTCTTGCGTTATTTTATTATTGTCTGCATTTAATTGCTGTGCGGAAGGGTTGGGCACGCTGATAGAATTAGGCAAGTCGCAGGCCGAGATACAGAAGCAATATGCGCAAGAGACGAAGGCTTTCGAGATCGTTAAGAGAGAGATAGGATCGGGAGTTATAAAAAAAGGCATGAATAAGACTGCAGTACTCGCAAAATACGGCGCACCGGTAGTCATAGTGAGCGATCTCGATGGTAAACGCGAAGATTGGATATATAAACCGGCGGAATCTTCATTTTTTAAAGGCATAAGGGCAACCCTATTCTTTACCGCCGAAGGGGTGCTGGACGAAGCGAAAGTAGAGGAGAGGTAGAGATGGGAAAAGATAATTTTTCATTTGATATAGTTTCCGAAGCCGATTTACAGGAAGTGGATAACGCGGTTAATCAGGCGAAAAAGGAGCTTGCGCAGAGATTTGACTTTAAGGGCAGCAAATCTTCCATAGATTACAACCGTACGGAGAAGAAGATATTGCTGGTAGGGGATGATGACTTCAAATTGCGGTCCGTTAAGGATATACTCTCTTCCAAACTTGCCAAAAGAGGCGTCTCGATGAAGCTTCTTACGTTCAGCGACCCCGTGCATGTATTCGGCGGATGTTTTCAGCAAACCGCCGATCTGGCCGCCGGGATACCTCACGACAAGGCCAAAGAGCTCGTTAAGATAATAAAGAATTTTGGCCTGAAGGTTCAAGCGCAGATAGAGGCAGAAAAGATACGCGTATCATCCGCGAAAAAAGACGATCTACAGGCTGTAATAGCCCGCCTTAGAAATATAGACTTTCCATTGGCGCTCACTTTCAATAATTATAGATGATAGCGGCCCGCGCTCTCATCCCGATCCTTTATCTCGCTTTCTTTTCGCAGCTCGTTTGCGCGGAAGGCGAAGTCAAGGGGTTAAAGAAGGTAGAATACTGGAAGAATACCGGCAAGGTCAAGCAGTGCGATGTCTATGACGTCAACGGTTATCTTAAAGTAAAAGTATATTGCCGTTTCGACGGAACCATCGAGAAGATAGAGAGATTCAATATGATCGGCAAGCGGGTGGAGGAAGCTCTTTACGACGGCCGGGGCAAGCTGAAGACCGGCATAGACGGATGGGCGGCGATACGTTGGATCTATAGCGGTCCCATGTTGATGTACGAGATAGCATACGATGAGACAGGCAAGCCCATGGAGATGAAGATGTATAGTGAGTCCGGCAAACTCATAGCCAGAAGATATAGAGATGATGTGAATTTCAATCCTTATGAGCAGGCGAGTATGTACATGATGCTCGGAGGGCAGAGTGCGGCGTTCTATGATACTACTTTAAGGAAAGAGGACGAGTCCGACATATTGGAGCCGTGAGCATATATTTTTTCTCTTCAAGCAGAAGGCGGAACTTTTGGTGGCCGCCTTACGCTTGCCGCAAATTGGTATTAAGCATACCAATTTGCTGTGGAAAAATTCTGACAGAATTTTAGCTTCTTTCATCCCGTTAGAAGCTGCTATTTTTAATGGGATAAAGAAAAGCTTCTAACGGGATTCAGGAATCTAAAATTCTTTTCTAAATTGCTATAAGGTGTCAGAATTTTTAACAGTCGCTCCAGGCGGCACACACAAAAGTTCCGCCTTTCGATGAGAGAGAAAAATTATAACTAGAGTAGCGCAG
>JAQTPE010000086.1 GCA_028748925.1 Candidatus Omnitrophota bacterium | reverse complement strand
GCCGTGGCGGCCGGCCATCTTATCGCCTACAGATATCTTTTTCTTGCTGGCAACATAGACTTTGACTTTCTTCAGAACCCCGGGCGGAAGTTCATCGCCCCTCTTTACCCTGTCTATCTCCCTTTCGAGCTCAAAAGTAAGTTCCTCTATCTGGCTGTCGAGAAACTTCACTACTCTCAATATCTCATGCTCGACTTCCGGATTATTGTGTATCTTTATGCTGTCAAGATCGCCTTTCTCCACTATCTTGGCGATATCTTTTATCCTTATGGTTCTGCCCTGGGCTATCAGAACACGCCCGGAATCCTGATTTAAAATACTTGAGGCAAGTTTCTGTCCGGCCAATATCTTATGCAGTTTCTTATGCTTCTCTTCCCGTACCTTATTTATCTGTGCCTCGTAAGTCGCTTCGAGCGCCTTTATCTCTTTTAACTCTATAGTCCTCTCTTCTTTGGTCTTTGAACGCGCGTCACGGCGGGCGAATACCCTGACATCTACCACTATACCCTCTACCCCGGGTGACGCTATCAATGATGTATCCCTAACATCTCCCGCTTTTTCCCCGAATATCGCGCGCAACAGCTTCTCTTCAGGAGAGAGCTCGGTCTCCGACTTGGGTGTAACTTTACCCACCAATATATCTCCGGGCCCAACTTCGGCGCCGAGCCTGATTATACCGTTCTCATCCAAATTGCCCAATGCTTCGTCGCCTACGTTCGGTATATCCCGCGTTATCTCTTCATTGCCAAGGCGCGTATCCCTCGCCTCGATTTCAAATTCTTCTATATGAATAGATGTAAATACGTCGCCGCTTACCAATTTTTCGCTCATGAGAATAGCGTCTTCGAAGTTATAACCACGCCAGGGCATGAAAGCTACCAGGACGTTCCTTCCCAAAGCAAGCTCTCCGTTTTTCGTCGCTACACCATCGGCTATAACCTCGCCGGCTTTGATCGACTGCCCTACTTTGACCAGAGGCCTCTGGTTTATGCACGTGTTGGCGTTGGATCTTTCGAATTTCCTGAGTTTATAGACTTTGCCGCTTACAACTATCTCTTCCGAATCGACGCTCGACACGGTGCCGGCTGAAGTGGCCACCACTACCGCGCCGGAATCCTTGGCGGTCCTGTACTCCATTCCGGTACCGACAAAAGGAGCTTCCGGATCTATCAACGGAACCGCCTGCCTCTGCATGTTAGAACCCATCAATGCGCGGTTGGCGTCATCATGTTCCAGGAACGGTATAAGGCTGGCGGCAACGCTGACAAGCTGCCTCGGAGAGACATCCATATACTGGATATCCTTGGGAGCCGCTTTGATAAAATCGTCTTTGAACCGGCTGAATACCTTATCGTCCACAAAATGGCCCTTTGCGTCGATCTTCGCGTTCGCCTGAGCTATGATGTACATATCCTCGACATCCGCCGAGAGATAATCTATCTTATCCGTAACTCTTCCGTTCTCTACTTTTCTATAGGGGGTTTCGATGAACCCGAATTCATTAAGTTTCCCGTAAGTGCTGAGCGAAGATATGAGGCCGATATTCGGGCCTTCCGGAGTCTCTATCGGACAGAGCCTGCCGTAATGCGAATAGTGAACGTCACGGACTTCGAATCCCGCGCGGTCCCTATTTAAGCCGCCGGGCCCCAGCCCGCTCAAACGTCTCTTATGGGTCATCTCGGCAAGCGGATTGGTCTGGTCCATAAACTGCGAAAGCTGGCTGCGGCCGAAGAAATCACGTATCACGCTTGAGATGAGTTTTGCGTTTAAAAGGTTATGCGGCATTACATTGGCCAGATCATAGAGGTTCATCCTGTCCCGGCATACCCTTTCGGCCCTTACGAGGCCTATTCTTATCTGATTTAACAATAGTTCCCCGGCGCAGCGCACACGCCTGTTGCCAAGATGATCTATATCATCTATGCCGGCCTCGCCATGCTTCCCCGCTATCAATTTTAATATAACCTTTATCAGTGTATCCGTGGTGAGGAGCCGCTCTTCGAGGGCGATCTTCATACCAAGTTTGCGATTCAGCATGTGACGGCCCACATCGCCCAGATCGTAACGCTTTATATCGAAGAAGAGTTTATCTACCAGAGTGGCGGCCGATTCAGCCGTCGGAGGATCTCCGGGCCTCATCTTCCTGTATATATCGAGCGACGCGTCTTCTTTAGTCTTATTATTATCTTTCTTAAGCGTATTTAAAATTTCAGGATACGAGTTTCTTAATACTTCTATATTGCGGATACCGGCGTCCCATATCTTATCCGCCATCTCTTTAGTTATAGGCTGATTCTTCTCGGCCACTAAAAGATTGGTCTGTTTATCTATAACATCATGCGCTAAAGCCTGTCCTATAAGCTTTTCGAACTGGGAATGCCTGGTTATCTCGTGTTTATCTATACCGCTAAAGGCCTTCGCTATCGCCTCATCCGTGGAAAGTCCGAACACTCTAAGCAGGCTCGTCGCCAGGAATTTTCTCTTCCTGTCTATATACACATAGATAACGTCGTTTATATCTATCTCGAACTCTATCCACGCGCCGCGGTAAGGAATAACTCTCGCCGAAAATATTTTTTTGCCCGTTAAGTGCATCTCCTCTTCGAACGATATACCGGGTGAACGGTGCAGCTGGCTTACCACAACCCTCTCGTCGCCGTTCACGATGAATGTTCCCGTATCGGTCATCAAGGGTATATCGCCCAGATAGACTTCCTGCTCCTTGGTCTCCTTCTTCGACTTTAAGCGCAGCATCAGTTTTAACGGCGCGGCATAAGAGACCCCCCGCTTCTGGCATTCATATATCTGATATTTAGGCCTGCCGATGCTATAGCTTAAATATTCCAGCTTATATTCGCCGTCGGAATTCTCTATGGGAAATACTTCCCTGAATGCGGACTCCAACCCTATATTCTTGCGCTTGGACTTCGCGACATCCGTCTGAAGGAACTTCCTGTACGACTCAAGCTGGAGTTCCAAAAGGTTAGGAAGCTCGTAACATTCCTCTATCTTCGCGTAGCTTTTTCTCTTAATCATTAATAACCTTACTTTAACTCTACCTTGGCGCCCGCCGCTTCAAGCTGCTTCTTTATCTTCTCGGCTTCTTCTTTCGTCGCGCCTTCTTTGATCGTCTTGGGCGCTCCGTCAACGAGATCCTTCGCTTCTTTCAAACCAAGGCTCGTAAGAGTGCGAAGCTCCTTGATAACATTGATCTTGGCGGCGCCTGCGCTTGCAAGGACCACATTAAACGTCGTCTTCTCTTCGGCCGCAGCCGCGCCCGCAGCGCCGGCTCCCGCGCCGGCGGCCGCAACAGCAACCGGTGCCGCGGCGGATACACCAAACTTATCTTCGAGCGCTTTAACAAGATCCGCAAGCTCAAGAACAGTCATGGAACCGATGGTATCCATAATATCTTTCATCTTTTTGGTCAATTCAACCTTTGCCTCTTTAGTCTCCATTTTACTATCTCCTCTCTCTTCTATTGTGTTGGTTGCGCCTGAGGCGCTTTCTCTTTACTTACCTTCACCGCGTCTACCACGTATACGAACTTCCTTATTATACCGCCCATAACGCCGACAAAACCTGTTATCGGGGCCTTCATGCCGCGGACTACCTGCGCTAAAAGAACGTCTTTTGCGGGCAGACTGGCCATATGGTTAATCTTATCCACGGCTACAAGCTTGCCGTCTATTACAGCGCCCTTTATCTTGAACTTTTCGTGGGTCTTCGAGAAATTAACTAATACTTTCGATGTAGCTATAATATCGTCGCCGCTCAATGATATACCCACACCGCCGTCGATCAACGGCTTAACGTCTTCCAGTTTCAATTGGTCGAGAACAACGTTCATCATGGAATTTTTTACGACAAGAAATGTGCCTTGAGTGGGCCTGAGGCTCTTCCTGACGCTCTCGAGATCCGAAACGGAGGACCCCATAAAATTGGTGATGAAAAAATTAGGATGATCCTTAAGGTCGTTGAGGATCTCGCCTATCATCCTGTCTTTACAAAGTTTTCCGTATCCTGTATTACTTTTCATATGCCAACCTTATACAATATCTTTTACCTGAATTCGGCTATATCCAGCTTTATCCCGGGACCCATCGTCGAGGATATATATAACGACTTCACATGATGTCCTTTCAAACCGCCCGGATTGGAACTCATTATCGCGTCTATCAGAACATGCGCGTTCGAGAACAGGGCTTCCTCCGTAAAAGACATCTTACCCACCGGCGCATGTATACCCGCCTGCTTATCCATCTTAAATTCTATCTTGCCGGCCTTTACCTCTTTTATAGCCTTGGCCGTATCCTGAGTTACGGTGCCGGATTTCGGATTAGGCATAAGTCCTCTGGGTCCCAGCACTTTTCCCAGCTTCGCCAGGTCTTTCATCATATCGGGAGTCGCTATTGCGACGTCAAAATCCAGCCATCCGCCGTTTATCTTCGCCGTCAGATCCTCGGCGCCTACAAAATCGGCTCCGGCGTCTCTGGCCTTTTTCTCTTCTTCCCCTTTACAGAATACTATTACCCTTACCTTCTTCCCGGTGCCATTCGGAAGAGCCACTGTTCCTCTTATAGATGAGGACGCAGCCTGCTTGGGATCTACGGTAAGTTTCGCGGATATCTCCAGAGTTTCGTCAAATTTCGTTTTAGGCGTTTTTTTAACTATCACTATCGCTTCTTTCAAAGAATACGCTTTCGCCTTGTCGAACGAACCCGCTATAACCTTTAATCTTTTCGTCAATTTTTTCATTTTTTTACTTTCAACTCTCAACTATTAACTATGAACTAACTTGTCCTTCTACATCGATACCCATGCTGCGCGCCGTTCCCATGATCATCTTTATAGCCTGCTCCATGTTAGGCGCATTCAAGTCTTTCATCTTCAGGGCCGCTATCTCTTTTAATTGATCCAGGGTAACTTTTCCCACTTTATCTTTATTTGGAACACCGCTCGCCTTCGCCAATCCGCATGCTTTTTTTAAAAGAACCGAACTTGGCGGGCTCTTTATAATAAAAGTGAACGTTCTGTCCTCATATGCCGTTATAACTACCGGTAACGTCAAGCCATCCTGTCCCTGCGTCTTGGCGTTGAACTGCTTGCAAAAATCCATTATATTGAGCCCATGCTGACCTAAAGCAGGCCCTACAGGAGGCGCCGGGTTTGCCGCGCCGGCCGGACAATACAGTTTAATCGTAGTTTTAATCTTTTTTGCCATGTTTAGCTTTCAGCTATTTATATTTTTTCTACCTGCCACATCTCTAATTCTACGGGTGTAGCTCTGCCGAATATCGATATCATTATCTTGATCTTGCCTTTACCGGCATTCGACTCTTCGATGGTACCGTTAAAATTCATGAACGGACCTTCCGTCACGCGCACCGCTTCGCCCTTTTCGAACATCACTTTTGGAGTGGGCTTCTCCTTGGCGTCCTTCGCCTGTCTGAGGATAGTATCTATCTCATCGGCCTTCAAAGGTATCGGCCTTGCTCCTGCGCCTACAAAACCGGTGACGCCGGATATGCTCTTGATCATATACCAGCTCTCATCGGTAAGTTCCATTTCAACAAGTATATATCCAGGAAAGAACTTCCTCTCGGATATCTTCTTCTTGCCTCCCTTTATCTCAGAGACCTGTTCTATCGGGACCAGAACCTGAGAAATCCCATCGTGGCCGGGATCCGTCTTAATCTTGGCTTCCAAAGACTTTCTGACCTTGTCTTCGTATCCCGTCTGTGTATGTATAACATACCACTGCTTCGCCATTTAGACTCTCGACATTATTATGTTTACCGCCGATGACAGGAGAGCGTCGCATACACCTATAAATATCGATAAAACAGCCAGGGATACGATAACGACTATCGTAGAACCTATGAGCTCATCTCTCGTAGACCACGACACTTTGCCCATCTCAAGCTTGACATCATTGAAAAAACCGACAAATTTATTCGCCATAGCAATATTCACCTATCGCTTTTTGTGCCTAACCTCTTACCTATATATATTGATTTATGGATCAATATGGTATTAAGGTGGCAGGAGCGGGAGGAATCGAACCCCCAGTCACGGTTTTGGAGACCGTTGGTTTACCGTTAACCGACGCTCCTAACCTATAAACTCCCGCCCTACAGCAGGATTTTTTTGCCCCTATTTCATCTCTTTATGCGGCGTATGCTTCTTGCAGAACTTGCAAAATTTGCTCCGCTGCAACTTATCCGGATTCTGTTTTTTGTTTTTAGTAGAATAGTAATTCCTATTCTTACATACAGTACATTCAAAGGTGATCGCTTCTTGAGCCATCTATTTACTCTATTATCTCGGTTACTACCCCCGCGCCTACCGTGTGGCCGCCTTCACGTATCGCGAAGCGCAGCTCTTTCTCCATGGCTATAGTGGTGATTAATACTACTTCTACTGCGACGTTATCTCCGGGCATGACCATCTCGGTGCCTTTTGGCAGAGTGACTACTCCGGTAACATCGGTTGTTCTAAAATAGAATTGAGGGCGGTATC